>CAZOTO010000011.1:0-48097 GCA_964582775.1 uncultured Myxococcales bacterium | reverse complement strand
GCACGCTCCCGCTCTCCGTTCGCCTGGCGGGTGAGGTGAAGCGCCTGTACGACGATACACGCAGGTGGTGGTCGACGAACGTCACACCCGAAGCATGTGCGGATGCGCAAGGTGCCTCCGTGCGACTGCGCGATGCGTACGATCGCTTCGTGCGCATCGGCAGCGCGCACTCTGCTGCGGCGCAGATCGCGGGCGCGATCTGCAACGGGCTCACGAAGCTGTGCGTTGCTGCCGCACGGCCCGATCTGGTGATGACGCTTCTCGGCGGTCACGAATCCGTCGAGGTGGAGACCTCGAGCGACCTGTGGAGCGTCGCGCGCGATGGCCTTCCGCTCGAGGAGTTCCTGGCACGTCATGGCTTCCAGGGGCCTCTCATGGGCGAGCTGTCGAGTCCGAGCTGGCGGGAGGATCCCTCCCCCGTCGTGCGCCTCGCGCGCACCTACGAGACGATGTCGAACGACATGGATCCGCGCGCGATCGAGCGCGAGCGCGTGGCGGAACGCAAACGTGCCGAGGAAGAGCTGTTGCGCGCGCTCGGCTGGTCGCGTCGCGTGGCAGCGAACGCCGTGTTCGCGGGCCTGCATGCGTACATCCCGTGCCGCGAATTCGGAAAGGCTGCGATGATGATGGCCTTCGACGGGGTGCGCGGGGCGGCGAACACGATCGGCGCCGATCTCGCTCACCGCGGCGTGCTCGCGGACGCACGCGACGTTTACTTCCTCACGCTATCCGAGATCCAGGGCGATCCGCCTGCCGATGTGCGGCGCGCGGTGTCGGAGCGACGCACGCGATGGGTAGAATGCGGCCGGATCGATCTTCCCCACACGTGGACCGGCAAGCCGACACCGATCCCTGTGGCGAGCGAGGGCGCGATCGCGGTCCCGAGCGGGATCGGGGTGAGTCCCGGCGTGGTCGAGGGAGTCGCGCGCGTGATCACGGATCTGCGTGAGGACGAGGACCTCGAGCCGGGCGAGATCCTCGTGTGCGAGACCACGGACCCGAGCTGGGCGGCGTACTTCCTGGTGGCCGGCGGCGTGGTGACGGATCTCGGCGGCGCCATGAGCCACGGCGCCATCGTCTCGCGCGAGGTCGGCATTCCCTGCGTCGTGAACACGAAGACGGGCACGAAGGTCTTCCGCACCGGAGACCGCCTGCGCATCGACGGCGCCACGGGCGCGATCGAGCGGCTCGCCCACGCTGGGGAGTAGGGCGCAGAGTCGACGTCGCGCCGTTGCGCGTCTGCGGGGAAGCCTGCCCTAGGCGCGTCCGGCCCGGGCCTCGTCGCTGCGGTTGCGCCCCGCGAGTCGGATCAGGCACTCGTGCCGCTCGAACCACACCGCGTGGTAGCTATCGAGCCGGGGCGAGAGCAACCAGCGCGGATCGCCCGCCGCGAGGCCGGCGATGGCGCGGTCGAGGCGTTGGTGGAAGCGCGCGAGCAGCGGCACCGAGGGCTCGTTCTGCGCGAGCCAGCGATCCACCGCAGTATGGAAGGAGTGCAGCGACGCCATGATGCTCGCATCGTAGCCGGAATCGTCGTGCAGATTCGGCACCGGTTCGCCGTCGACCTCGCGCATCTGCCAGGCGGTGAAGAGGCGCTTCGCCTCGCGGTTCTTCGTGTCGAATGCGTCGAGCAAGGCGCCGGCCGCGAGACCGAGGCGCGCCCGCTCGCGATCGAAACGAAGCTCCGCCTCGGCGGCTCCCGCGTCGGTGAGCCTCCATCCGCGTGGACCGGGATCTCCGAGCATGCCCGTGCCGCGGAGCCGCTCCAGGATCGGGACGAGGCGCTCCTCGTCGATGCCGAGCCTGCCGGAGAGCTCTTCGTTCCGTGCCCAACGCGCGATCCCGAGCAGCACGAGCGCATCCGCTTCGATCGCTCGGTCGCCTCCGGTGTCATCAATCGGTGTCGATTCTCCGAACGCGCGAACCGCCGACGGCGGCGATCCGGTGCGCGATGCCGCTGCGTCGCCCTGCACGCAGGGAATCTCGATGTCGAGCTGCGCGGCCCACGCGCGCAGCGCCTCCGTCTCGGGGAGGTGCTCCGAGGGCACATCGACCCGCCCGATTGCGATCGCCCCCAGCGATCCGTCGACCGTGATCCAGTCGCCGGCCTCGATGCGCGCGCGGCCGAGGATCGCGTGATCCGTTGCGATCTCGAGTCCGTGCACGCCAACCACCGCCGGGATTCCCCACTCCCGAGCCACCACGGCGGCGTGGCTCATCGGGCCTCCGGTGGCGGTGACGATCGCCACCGCGTCCGCCATCCCGTGCACATCGGAGGGCGAGGTCGCCGTGCGCACGAGTACGGCCCGCTCGCCGCGAGACGCAGCCTCGACCACGGACGAGGGGTCGAAGTGCGCGCGTCCGCTGGCTACACCGGGCGAAGCGGCGATGCCGCGCACCAGCCGATCCGGTGGAACGAAGGCGTCGAGCGGTCGCTCTGCACGCGGCGGCTCGGCGAGGATTCCGAGCACGCGTAGCACGGCCTCTCGCCGGTCGAGCGCAACGTCCGGGTCGCGCGCCATGTCGACGGCGATGCGAAGTGCGGCGCGCGGGCTGCGCTTTCCGACGCGCACCTGCAGGAGCCACAGCACTCCACTCTCCACCGTGAACTCGATGTCGCACATGTCCCGGTAGTGGCGTTCGAGTCTCGTGGCCGAGTCGGCGAGCTCCGCGTATGCTCGCGGCAGACGTCGAGCCATCGCGTCGAGTGGCTCGACGCGATGCGTTCCGGCGACCACGTCCTCGCCTTGGGATCCCCCCAGGTAGTCACCGACCAGTGCGTGGGCTCCCGTCGATGGATCCCGTGTGAAGGCGACGCCCGTCCCCGAGTCCGCGTCCAGGTCGCCGAACACCATCGCTTGCACGTTCACCGCCGTGCCGAGATCCTCGTCGATGCCCTCGATGCGGCGGTACGCCGCCGCGCGCTCGCAGCCCCACGAGGCGAAGACCGCGCGGATCGCCGCCTCGAGCTGCTCCCACGGATCGCGGGGGATCGCGAGGGACTGCGACTCCATGTGAGCCATCGCTGCGCGCATCCGCCCGTCGAGCGACGCATGCCGGCGCTCGATCTCGTCGAGCGCTCGCAGCAGATCCTCGCGGACAGCTCCCAGGATGGTCGTCGCGTACGCTCCCGCGAAGCGGCGAGCGCAGCCCCACGCGAACGTCTCGCCTCCGCGCGCCGCGAGACCCGTGACCGACTCCGGTGTCATCCCCAAGTCGAGGATCGTGTCGAGCATGCCGGGCATCGAGGCCGGCGCGCCAGAGCGCACGGAGAGGAGCAAGGGCGCGCGCGCGTCGCCGAGGCGAAATCCGCACCTCTCCTCGATACGCTGCACCTCCCGATGGACGTCCGCACGAAGCAACGCCATCGTCTCGTCCGGGCGCGCGCGCCACGCACGCCATGCGTCCGTCGAGATCGTGAAGCCGGGTGGTACGCGTAGCCGTAGCACCGCTGCCATCTCGGACAAGTTCGCGCCCTTGCCGCCGAGCTCGCGCACTCGCGTGCGTGGCGCAACTCCGTGCGCGTGATCGAAATCGTAGACCCACGTCACGGCGCCGATCCTACCCCGCCGTGCCGCGGATTACTTCTTGGCGATCACCCACACCGCGTGCACGATTCCAGGAATGTAGCCGAGAAGCGTGAGCAGGATGTTGATCCAGAAGTGCTTTCCGATCCCCACCTGCAAGAACACCCCCAGCGGTGGCAGCAGGATCGCGATGACAATGCGGAGCAGATCCGCCATGGACTCATCCTCCCCTATGGGTTCGTCGAGCATGCATTCGTGCGCAGTGAGGATGCAACGAGATCGGAGGAGCGCAACCCGCTCCACAGCGGGTATGGTCGATGCTACTCATTCTCGAGCGCCGACGTCCGGATGTCGAGCTCACTCGACAGCGTCCGGTGGACGGGGCAGCGATTCGCGATCTCGAGCAGTCGCGTTCGTTGCTCCTCGGTGAGGGTCCGGCCCTCGATGCCAACGACCCGGTCGATCCGATCGAGCTCGCTGCGAAAGATGGGCTGGATATGGGCGACCTCCGCGGGTGCGCCGATCGTCACCACCGCGCGGGCGCTATCGATGTCTCCCGCAGCTACGAGGACGCTTCAGGTCACCGTGCCTCCCGGGTATGCCGAATGCGTCGCCTACTGCCCCGGCGTGTACCAGATCGGAGACGTGTAGGCGCGTTCCTGGTGGACGATCTCGGTGCCCTCCGGGAGCTCGACGCCGAGGCGAACCTTGTCGTAGAGGGGCCAGCGCGGCGTGGGGATCTCGAGCACGCGCACGTAGTAGAACGCGCGCTGCGCGGAATCGAAGTCGGGATCGGTCCATACCGCCGAGAGCTCCGGTGCGCCGATCGTGTTGCGATAGGTCGCGGTCGCGACGTCGACGCTGTTGCCCACCGGCGGCAGCTTGCCGTCGCGCCCGCGCTTGCGATCTCCCGACCAAGCGACGTCGTACACCCTCTCGTGCGTCTCGCCCCGTGCGTCGAGCCATCCCTTCACGACCTGGATGCGATCCAGATTCGCGCCGTCCGGCTCCTTCAGCGCCCACAGCAGGAACGACGGCGTCTTCGCGCGCTCCGGTCGTACGGAAAGCACGCTCCCCATGGGAACGCCGCGTTGGTAGCCGTGGAGCGCCGGGTTCGGTCCCGCGAGGTCCCTCTCGGAGTACTCCCATCCGCCGAAGAAGCGCACGGTGATGCGTGGTCCCGTCGTTGCGTAGACCTCGCGGCGCTGCATGGCGTCGAAGATCGCCTCGCGGGTGTTCTCGGTGGCCCACACGGCGGCGTAGCCCGAAGCGAGCTGGATCGTGTTGGGCATTCCCGATTCCGGTGAGCCCCAGGATCGCTGGGTGCGCGGCGGACCTGGCTCGTCGGCTGCCATCTTCCCCCAATAGTTGTCCTCTTCCACGGCGGTGAGCGCGGTGTGCGAATCGCTGCTCCCGATCATCCCGAATTGGTAGGGGTTCGCTCCGGTCCGCTGCTCGATCGCGAGTCCCACCTGCAGCGCCGAGCGCGCGTACTGGTAGCGCTGCATCCACGGCTGCTGGGGCTCCGACATGGCGATGTTGAACTGATCCCACCGCCCGTAGTCGGCGAACTCGTCGTTGGGCGAGAGCAGCGGATGCGCCTCGCTGTCGCCCTTGATCTGCGTCACCTCCATCACCGGCTCCCAGCGCAGGCGCTCGCGTGCGTACTCGGCGTCGATCGGATCCCCGCCGAGCTTCTTCTCGGCGAACATGAGACCTCCACTCACGTTGCTGTTGTGCGGAATCGAGAGCGCGCGCCCGCCGGTCTGCTCCTCGTAGCGCGCGAGGTAGGCCCAGAGCGCCTCTGGATCCGTGCCGTCGAAGGAGGAGAACGGCTCGACCCGACGGGTCCGGTCCGAACCGTCGCGGAACACCACGACGCGGTGCAGGTTGTTGCCGCCTGGCATCGAGCTCCACTCGAAGCCGATGAGCGCGGTGAACTCGCCGGGCCGGTTCGCCTCGTCGGCCATGCGCCCGATCGCGTGCCACGGTGACGGATGTCCCGCGGGAAGCGTGACCAGGGGCTTGCCCGTGTCGTACGACTTCGAGATGTCGAGCATCATGCGGCCCATGTTCCGGCGGTCTAGGCTCTCGAGGCTCTCGCGCCAGAACCGCGCCGTTTCGTTCGCCAGGATCTCCGGATCGCCGCTGCGGATCGGGCGCATCACGCCCAGATACTCCGCGTGATCGGCGACGACCAGGAAGTCGAGCGGTCGATCGATGCGCGCGCGAAGCCCTTGGCTCGAGGTGATCGTGTCGCCGCGGGCGAAGCGATAGGCATCCGCCGGCGTGAGATCGATCGCTCCGAACAGGTTCGCATCGAGGGAGTACGACGTGTGCAGATGCGTGTCGCCCCAGAAGACCTGGCTCGGATGTCGTTCGTCTGCCCATGGAGAGTAATGGGGAGCGTCGGCCCGGCTCTCCGCACCTCCTCCGAGCACCGCTGCGAGGAGCGCCAGTCCGATGAAGTCTTGGCTCGATCTCCAGGTTCCGCGTGTGCGCATGGAGCGCCTCCCTTCGTGTCAGCGATTCGTCGTGGTGGAGAGTGATTGCCGCGTAGGGGTTGCATCCGATCGTGGCTTCGGCGGTGCGTACCAGATCGGCGACGTGTAGGCGCGCTCCTGATGCACCTGCGGTGCATCGCTGGGGATCTCCGCCCCCAGGCGCATGCGGTCGTAGGCGACCCAGCGCGGTGTCGGAATCTCGACCACGCGCGCGTAGTAGAAGGCTGGCTGGGTGGGATCGAAGTCGGGATCGGTCCACACCGTCGCGAGCTCCGGCGCGCCGATCGTGTTGCGATAGGTCGCCGTCTCCGGATCGGCGGTGCTACCGACGGGTGAAAGCGTTCCGCCGCGCGCGCGTTCCCGATCGTCCGACCACGCCACGTCGTGCACCTTCTCGTGGGTCTCGCCGCGGGCGTCGAGCCACCCCTTCACGATCTGTACGCGGTCCAGATTCGCGCCTTCCGGATCCCTGCTCGCCTGCACCAGGAAACGCGGCGAACCGCTCCCGGTGGGCGATGGCAGGACCGCGCCCATGGGCACGCCCTTGCGGTAGCCGGTACGGGCGAGCTGCGGCCGCTCCGCGTCCTCCCGTTCGTAGTCCCAGCCTCCGAAGAAACGCACCGCGATACGCGATCCGGTGGTGGCGTAGACCTCGCGGCGCGCGAGCGCATCGAAGATCTCCTCGCGCGTGTTCTCGCGCGCCCAGACCGCAGCGTATCCCGATGCCAGGAGCTCCCATGCGTACACCGTCGCGGCTCGCCCCACCCCCAGGAACAGGCCTCGGGCCCTCGTGGGCGACGGAGCGTCCTTCGTGAACTTCCCCCAGAAGTTGTCCTCTTCCGCCGTGGCGAGCGCGGTGTGCGAGTCGGTGGACCCGATCATTCCGAAGCGATACGGATTCACGCCCCGCTCGCTCTCGATCCGAAGCCCGGTCTTCAATGCCGGGCGCGCGTACGCGAAGCGGAACATCCATGGCTCCTGCGGCGCGACGAGCACGATGTTCGCCTTGTCCCATGTTCCGTAGTCGGCGAGGGCGTCTTCGGGAGAGAGCAGCGGATGTGCCTCGCTGTCGCCCTTCGTCTGTGTCACCTCGACGACCGGCTCCCAGCGTGCGCGCTGCTCGGCTTCGGTGATCGTCATCGTCTCGCCCGTCGCGTCGCGATCGGGGAACATCAGGCCATTGCTCAGGTTGCTGTTGTGTGGAATCGCGAGGACGCGGCCGCCCGTCGTGTGCTCGTACTCCTCGAGGTAGTGCCAGAGCTCCTCGGGGCGGGGATGTTCGATCGACGAGAAGGGGCGCACGCGAAGCGTTCGCTCCGGACCGTCCCGGAAGATCACGTTGCGGTGCAGATTGTTTCCGTCAGGGGTCGAGCTCCACTCGAAGCCGGAGAGTGCGGTGAAGACACCGGGTACGTTGGCCTCGTCGGCAGCGGCCACCATCTCCCGCCACGGATCGATGTTCGCCGTCGACAGGTCGAGCAGCGGTCCGCCCTCGGTGGTGAAGGCTCTTTGCAGCGCATCTCCGCCTTCTTGCAGGAGCTGATACCAGCGCTCGCCCTGCGGCTGCGCGCGCAACGCGGGATGGCCTGCGCGCAGGCTGCGGATCACCCCGAGGAACTCCGCGTGGTCCGCCACGACCAGGAAGTCGAGCGGCCGTCGGATGCGTGCGCGAGCTCCCGGCGTCGCCTCCACCTCTTCTCCACGCGCGAAGCGGTAGGCGTCCGCTGGGTTCAAGCGGTTGCCCATGTAGTTCGCGTCCATCGAGTAGGAGCTGTGTACATGGGTGTCACCCCAGTAGAGCATCATCGGGTCGTCGGCTCCGATGTCGGGGGAATAGGACTGCACTCCGGTCTGTGCCGACGCGAACGGTGCGATCCACGAGGTCACGAGCAGCCCCGCGATCCAGCGTGCGCTCGGTCGCCTCGCGCCGCGTGTCGTCGTCACTCGCGCGCGTCGTACCCGATGCGAGGGCGAGGAGCACGCACCCGTCAGTGCGTTGACCAGTCGATCAAGAGCATGGGCCGGATTCATCTGCGCATCCTATCCCGCCCACACCGATCGATGTGGGCGAGGTGCACAGAGCGAAAAGACGAAGCCCGCTCCGTGACGTACGGAGCGGGCGCGTCCCGCATCGCCTCACGCGAAGGAGAGCCGGGTCAGTTGGGCTCCGCCGACTCGTCCTGCGGACCCGCGAACGCCTTCTGGGCGTCTTCGATCGCGCCCTCGGCGGCCTGTTTCGCATCCTCGACGGCGCTCTCGGCCTCGCGCTTTGCCTCTTCTGCAGCCGCTTCCGCCTCCTCGGAGACGCGCGCGGCTTCCTCCTTTGCCTGCTCCATGGCCTCGGCTGCGCTCTTGCGTGCCTCGGCCGCCACGTCCTCCGCATCCTGGGTGACGGTCTCGACCGCGGAACCGGCCGAGGTCTTCTCTTCGTTCTTTCCGCAGCCAGCAACGAGCAAGCCGACGACAAACAGGGCGACGATGGACTCTCGAATCATCTTCATGGGTGCCTCCTCTCGTGATGAGATCAATCGGGAATGCGAAGCGTCTGCCCGGGGTAGATCTTGTCGGGGTGTGTCAGCATCGGCCGGTTGGCCTCGAAGATCTTCGTGTAGGCATTCGCGTTTCCATAGTGCTGCTTTGCGATCTTCGACAGCGTGTCGCCGGAGACCACCGTGTAGAAGCGCGGTTCCGCGGTCTTCTCGGCGACCTCCATGTCGTCGCGCACGTCGCTCACACCCTTCAGGTTTCCGCAGCAGAGGAGGATCTTCTCCTTCACCTCTTGGGTTGCGGCCCTACCGCTCACCGCCACCGCCCCCTTGCCTGCGTCGAAGGCGACCCTCAGGTCTTCCGCATCCAAACCCATCTTGCGGATGTAGTTCTCGATCGCTCGTCCCGCCGCGGCGTTCGCGGCGGCGGGATCCGACGAGGGTGCAGGCGGCTTCGCGTCGCTCACCCCGAACAGCTTCTCGCCGGCGTCCTTGATGAATGAAAACAATTTCATCGTACTTCTCCGCAGTGATCGGGATCACATGTCCGAGACTCGTCCCTTCGAGCCATCCATCCGAGCCATGTGCGCCGATGTGGGCACCATACGCCGATCGGGGTCGTATGGATAGGGAAGATTGCACGACGCTCCTGCACCCCGCGTGAGTCAGCCGCCGGCGTGCGCGATCGCGAAGCCCGCGAGCAGGACCAGGAAACCGCCGACCTCGGAAACGGACAGCAGGATCATTGCGGCCGTCGCACCCGCACTTCGCTCCGCGATGGCGTTGTCGGTGCGGTCGACCCAGCCCAGGTGGATGTACGATCCGATCGCGGCAGCGAAGAACACGACGAGAAGCGAGACCGCTGCGACGTTCACGGGATCCGCGAAGGCGCTCTGCTCCGCGAATCGCGCCACCACCAAGCACGCGAAGCTGTAGAGAAGCGCTGCGCGATGTGCAGTGTCCACGTAGTGCGGTGCCCGGTGATCCGGCGCACCCACCATCCGCCGCCACTTCCACACTCCGGTGAGCAGTCCGACGAGGAAGAACGCACCGCATGCGCTGGTCGCCACGAGAACCGATGTCTTCACGAGGGAATCCTTTCGCGGACGGGGGTCGACATCCTACAGGCGAGAAGTACGGGAAAGGAAGCCATCGAGGAAGCGCGCAAGCCCGTCCGCACGGGTGTCCCCTGCTTCGCCGGCCGACACCACGAGCCGCGAGACGCCGAGGGCTGTGTACTCCGCGAGCAGCCCGGAGTCGTGCGCGGCGCCCCAGCGCCAGCTTCCCGGCCACACGGTGATCTCGATCTCGTCGGGATCGCGGTTGGATTCGACCGCTGCCGTGCGCAGCTCCGTGATTCGCTCGGCGAGCTCCGGTGGTGAGATCACATACGGATAGAAGCCGTCGCCAAGCCTTCCGGCGCGGCGCGCGGCGGCGGGGCTGCTGCCTCCGATCACGATCGGAATGCCCCCCGGCTGCTTCGGCTTCGGATCGCAGTGCACGCGATGGAAGTGCACCGTCTCGCCGTCGAAGCTCGCCGCACCCGGCTGCCACAATGCGCGCATCGCTCGGATGCTCTCCTCCATGCGCGCTACGCGCTGTTCGAAGGGGACGCCGATCGCGGCGTACTCCTCGCGTTGCCAGCCGAGGCCCACGCCTGCCTCGACGCGCCCTCCCGAGAGCGCGTCGAGCGTGGCGAGCCGCTTCGCAAGCACCACCGCGCTGTGCTGCGGCAGCACGAGCACGCTCGTTCCCAGGCGGATGCGCGATGTGCACGCGGCGACGAAGCTCAACCACTCGAGCGGATCGGGCATCACCGTCTCGTCGTTGCCCGGCATGCGTCCGTCGGCGGAGTACGGATACCGCGGCTCGTAGCCCTCGGCGACCAGTACGTGCTCCACGCCCCAGATCGACTCGCAGCCCGCTTCCTCGGCGATCCGCGCGAACTGCTCGACCCATCGCGCATCGCAGATCGTGTCCCGATGGAAGAGCGGAAGCACGCCGACCTTCATGGGGAGCTCCTCTCCGGTCCGGAAGGGCTGTGGGCCGTCCCGACGAGGCGCGGGCTGGCGCTCCACCTCGCGCGAATCGAGGGAAAGGTGGTGGCGCAGGGCGGAATCGAACCGCCGACACGCGGATTTTCAGTCCGCTGCTCTACCAACTGAGCTACCGCGCCGGGTGGGCTCGCGGGCGGCTGCGAGGCGGCCGCCGTGCGATCCGGCGCCGGAGTATCGCCTTTCCGGGTAGGCGGCACAACGGGCCGGACCCCTTCCTGCTGCGGTGCCCGTGAGGAAGGGGATCCACTCGCGCACCGCACGGGATCCGTGGGGCCGCGGGCGTGGATCTTGCGCAACTCCGCGCGGAGCATGGTAGGTTCGCCGCCATGCGAATCCGAGCTCGGTGGATCCTGGGCAGGCGGGCGGTGATTGCGCGGCGGCGAGCCGCGGCGGTCCTGGCGGCTTTGCTCTGCGTGGTCCCGTGGGCGGGGCCGGCCGTGGCGCGCGATCCGGCCTGGGGCACGCGCGGGATGGTGGCGAGCAGCGTGGGGCCGGCCGTCGAGGCGGGCCGGGAGATCCTCGGCCGCGGTGGCAATGCGATCGATGCAGCCGTGGCGACGGCGTTCGCGGCGGGCGTCGCGCACCCGTTCAGCTCGGGCGTCGGCGGCGGTGGATTCGCCGTGGTGCACCTGGGCGAGACGGGCGAGACGGTGGCGCTCGATGCGCGCGAGGTGGCCCCCGCGGCCGCGCACCGCGATCTCTTCCTGGGGCCGGACGGCGTGCCGTCGCGAACGCTCTCTCGTGTCGGGGGGCTCGCGGTGGCCGTTCCGTCGCTCGTAGCCGGACTGTACGAGCTGCACGCGCGCTACGGGACGCTTCCCTGGCGCGAGCTGCTCGAGCCGGCGATCCGCCTGGCGATCGAGGGCGTCGAGATCGGCCCGCATCCCCACAGGATCATGAGCCATGTGGCCAAGGACCTGCCGCGCTTCCGCGAGACCGCGCGCATCTTCCTGGTGGACGGCGAGATTCCGCCGCTCGGGCACAGGCTTCGCCAACGAGATCTGGCGAACACGCTGCAGGCGATCGCGGAGCACGGCGCCGAGGCGCTGCGCGACGGTCCGTACGCGCGGGCGATCGTGGATGCGGTGCGCGCGGAGGGAGGCGTGCTATCCCTGCGCGATCTCGCGAGCTACACACCGGTGTGGCGGGCTCCGGTGCGTGGGACGTATCGCGGACACGTGGTGTGGTCGATGCCGCCGCCGAGCTCGGGTGGCGTGCACCTGGTGCAGATGCTGAACACCCTCGAGGCGTTCGATCTGCGCGCGCTCGGCCCGGGATCGAGCGATGCGATCCATCTCCTGGCCGAGGCGATGAAGCTCGCATACGCGGATCGGGCGGTTCACATGGGCGACCCGGCCTTCCACGACGTGCCGGTGGAGTGGCTCACCTCGAAGCGATACGGGCGCGAGCTCGCGGCGCGCATCCTTCCGCCGGCGTCTCCGCGCTGGCCATGGTCTCGCTCGCCCGTGCTGCGCGTGGAGCGGCCGGGCACGCCGCCGCCGCGCGACGATGCGGGGACGACCCACATCTCGGTGATGGATGCGCAGGGCAACGCCGTCTCGCTCACGCAGACGATCAACACGCTGTTCGGATCGCTCGTCACCGTTGGGGGCACGGGCATCGTGCTGAACAACGAGATGGACGACTTCGCGATCGCACCGAATGCGCCGAACGCCTGGGGTCTGCTGGGAAGCCGAGCGAACGAAGTGGCGCCGGGGAAGCGTCCCCTCTCCAGCATGACGCCCACGATCGTGCTGCGCGACGACGCGCCGTGGATCGTCGCGGGCAGTCCCATGGGGCCGATGATCATCACGGCGGTGCTGCAGGCGATCCTCGGCGTGGTGGACTTCGGGATGGACGTGCAGACGGCTGTGGCGGCGCCGCGAATACACCACCAGTGGCAGCCGGATGTGCTGGTGGTGGAGCCCGCACATCCGCGCGACGTGGTGGAGCGGCTGCGCGCGTTGGGGCACCCGGTCGAGATCCGCTCGATGCCGATCGGCGCGGCGACGCTCGTGGTGCGCGATCCCGAGACGGGGATCCTGTGGGGCTCCGAGGATCCGCGCCGGGCAACGGCGGCGGCCGGGTACTAGCGCGGCGCGGCGCAGTCGCCCGCGTCGCTCGCAATCAGGTGGTGAGCCTCGCGCGCACGCTGCGGCGCGCCCATGCGAGGCAGATCCCACTCACGACGAGCACGTAGGCCGCGTCCCAGAGCAGCACGGGCGACCACTCGCCGCGGAACGACAGGCGCGCGAGGCGCACGGGGTGCAGGAGCGGAAGCACCTCCGCGAGCCATAGCCACACGCCGTCGAGTCGCTCGCCGAGGGGGAAGAACACATCCGAGAAAAGGAACAGCGGTGTGATGAAGAGCGTGAAGTAGAAGCTGAAGAGATCGATGCTCGGAATCACGAGCGAGAAGCCGAGACCTACGGCAGCGAAGAGAAGGCCCGCCAGGGGAATCGCGATGAGCGCACCGAGCGATTCCGGAAGCGGTGCGAGCCCGAACGGAATCAACACCAGGTAGAACGCACCGCCGTAGATGCACGCGCGTGTCATCGCCCACGACACTTCGCCGGCCAGGATGTCGTCCGGTTCGATCGGCGTGGTGAGCATGGCGTCGTAGGACTTCTCCATGTGCAGGCGCACCCAGATGTTGTACGTGACCTCGAAGCTCGCGCCGTTCATGGCGGCGACACACACGAGCCCCGGTGCCAGGAACTCGATATAGCTCGTGCCTCCCATCTGCTGCACGTACGCGCCGACACCGAGCCCGATGGCCGTGAGCGTGAGCAGCGGTTCGAAGAAGTTGGGCAGGATGTTGATCTTCCATGTGCGTCGGTACATGGCGAAGTTCCGCTGCCAGACGGCGAACGCATGAGGAAGGGATGCGCTCATCGAAAATCCCTCGTGCTCATGTGTCCCCGTCCAGGCGCGTGCCCGTGGCTGCGAGGAAGACGTCTTCCAGGTTCGTGGGTCGCACGACGATTGGACGGCGATCGCCGCCATCGCTGTGGTGCACGCGGTCGACGATGGGGGTGGCGTCGTCCGTGTATCCGATCACGCGTGGGCCGACGCGGAGCCGGCGCTCGCCGGGGCGCGGCTTGCCGAGCAATGCGTTCTCTTCCTCGGGCATGCAGTCGATCTCGACGGCCTCGACCGCGAGCGTGTTCTCGATGAGCGCGCGCGGTGCGCCCTGCAGGATCACGCGTCCCTGCGCCACGATGGCGACCTCGTCGCAGAGCCGTTCGGCCTCGTCCATGTAGTGCGTGGTGAGCAGCACGCTCGTGCCCTGCCGGCGCAGCTCGCGTACACGACCCCACAGCGCGAGCCGCACCGCGGGATCGAGGCCGGTGGTGGGCTCGTCGAGGATCAGCAGCTCGGGTCGGTTCACGAGGGCCATGGCGATCGCAAGCCTGCGCTTGAAGCCGCCGGAGAGCGTCTTCACGGGGAATCCGACGTGGGAGCGGAGCTCCAGGAGATCGACGAGCTCATCGGAGCGGCGGGACAGCTCGGGCTCGCGCAGTCGGTGGTAGCGGCCGAAGATGCGCAGGTTCTCTCGCGCGTCGAGCACGTCGACGAGCACGTTCTCCTGCAGGGTCACGCCGAGCCGGGCGCGCACGTCGCGCGGATGGCGTGCGACGTCGATGCCGAACACGCGCACCTCGCCACTCGTGGGCCGCGTAACGCCGTAGATCATGCGCAGCGTCGTGGTCTTGCCGGCACCGTTGGGGCCGAGCAGGCCGAAGCACGAGCCGCGCGGGACGTCGAGCGACAGGTCGTCGACCGCGAGATGACGGCCGAACCTCTTCGACACGCCGCGCACCTCGACGATCGCCTCGTTCCCCATCGCGTTCGCCTAGCGCACGGTCGCGATGGTCGGGCGGTCGATGTGGATGAGTCGCCGCGCGACGCGCACCAGGTCTTCGAGCTTCACGGCCTCGATGCGTTCGGCGTAGCCGAGGTGGTGCGTGGCCCCAAGACCGTAGAGCTCGTCGAGCGAGAGCTGGCTCGCCTGGGTGCCGAAGCGCTGCAGTGCGACCGCATGCGATCCAATCAGGAAGTTTCGTGCGCGGGTGAGCTCCTCGGCGGAGACGGGTTGCTCGACGACCTTGCGCAGCTCCGAGATCAGGCCGTTTCGGGCGTCTTCGAGTTTCTCGGGCGCGCTTGCGATGTAGACGGCAAACACGCCGGGGTCGATGCCCTCGATGGAGAACGCGGTGACGGAGTAAGCGAGGCTCTGCCGGTCGCGCAACTCGAGGAAGAGCCGGCCACCCTGCCCGGCGAGGATCTGCGAGAGCACCTGCAGCGCGGGTGCATCGGGATCGCGAATGTCCAGCCCCGGGAATCCGACGACTACGTGCACCTGGTTCTTGTTCTTCTCGAGGACTGCCTCGCGCGCTCGGCTGGACGCGGGCGGGATCGTGCGCGCGGGGAGCTCCGCGTCGCCCCGGGCGCCCCAGTCGCCGAGCTTCTCGGAGAGGCGCTCGACGAAGCGATCGGGATCTACGTCTCCGACGACGGCGAGGACGGCGTCGTGGGGTCGCGCGTAGCGCTCCCAGTACGAGACGAGCGCCGCGCGATCGAACGCGGTGACCGACTTCGGTGTACCGATCGTGGGGAAGCGGTACGGATGACCCGGGTACATCGCCTCGAATAGAAGGTCGAACGCCCGGCTCGACAGGTTGTCTTCGCGACGGCGCAGCGCGGCGATCCGGTCCTCGCGCAGCTTCTCGATCTCGCTGGCATCGAAGGCCGGGTGCAGCAGCACGTCGGCGAACAGGTCGAGTCCCTCTTCGAGGCTCTCTGCCAGGAACTCGCCGGAGATGCCGAAGCTGTTGCGACCGGAGAAACCCTCGAGCGAGCCGGCGATGTCCTCCACCTCCTTGGCGAGCTGCCCGGCGCTGCGCCGCTCGGTGCCGCGATCGAGCATCTCGGCGAGGAACGACGTGAGGCCCTGATCCGCCTCGCTCTCCGCGAGAAGCCCGCCGAGGAACGAGATCCGCATCGACACGAGCGGCACCGAGTGCACGGGCTTCACGATCACGCGCAGCCCGTTCCCGAGCCGGTAGCGGAAGAGGCCCGGCGCGATCTCCTCGCCCCGAACCTGGGCGCGGGCGGGGTTCGCACCGGACCGGAAGGCGGCGAGCAGCCGCGTCTCGTCGAGATCCGCGCGCTCCCCCTTGGCGAGCAGTGCGACCGCAGACATGCCCTCGGGCGCGAGGTACTCCCGTGCGACGCGGCGCAGATCGTCGGGCGTGGCGTGACGGATGCGATCCAGATAGACCTGTTCGTACTCGAGTCCGCCGCCGAGCGCATGGAAGTAGCCGACCTTTCGCGCCTGTCCCTGCATCGTCTCCTTCTCGTGGACCTGGCTGGCGAGGATGTTCGTGCGTGCGCGCTCGAGTTCGGACTGCGAGGGGCCGGCTTCGCGCAGCAGGCGCACCTCTTCCGCGATCGCGCGCGTGGCGTCCTCGATGCGCGCGGCATCGAGCGCGGCGTCGATCATGAACTGTCCGGCGTCGAGCGGCGTGTACGAGCCTGCACTGATGGAGTGGACGAGCCGCTGGCGGTCCTGCACCTCGCGGTACAGGCGCGAGCTCTCGCCGCCGCCGAGCACCAGCGAGAGCAGATCCAGATAGGGTGTGTCCTCGTCGCGGAACGAGGTGATGGGCCAGGTGAGGCCGAGCAGGCTCTGCTCGAAGGTGGATCGCACCACGGTGGCGCGCGGCTCGCGAACCGGCGGCTCGACGGGGCGCGGATGCGCGAGTGCCTTCGACGGCTTCGCGCCCGCGAACGCCTCGCGGATCTGCGCGAGCACGCGCTCGGCATCGATGTCGCCCACGACGATGAACGCCATGTTGTTCGGCACGTACCACTTGCGGTGGAACGCGAGCAGGTCGTCGCGCCGGAAGCTTCGCACGCTCTCGCGCGAGCCGATCACGGGGCGGCCGTAGGGGTGGTTGCGGTAGGCGGTCGCGAACAGCGCCTGCGAGAGCACGCTGCCCGGCGAGTCCTCGCTGCGGCGGATCTCCTCGACGACGACCTCGATCTCGCGCGCGAGCTCGTTCGCGTCGAACGTGGAGTGCTGGACGGCGTCGGCGAGCACGTCGATGCCCACGGCCGTATCCCGGCTCGCCATCGTGATGTGGTAGACGGTCATGTCGTGCGAGGTGAAGGCATTCACCATTCCGCCCGCGGACTCGACGGTGGCGGCGATCTCGCCGACCGCCCGGCGTTCCGTGCCCTTGAACAACATGTGCTCGAAGACGTGTGCCATGCCGGCTTCGCCCGGCGTCTCGTCCGCGCTGCCCGTTCGCACCCACACGTTGAGCGCGGTGACCGGTGCGGAGTGGTCCTCGATCAGGAGGACCTCGAGACCGTTGTCGAGCGTGGTACGCAAGAGACCCTCCTTGGGTTGAAAGCGCGGCGATTCGGGTGCGAACCCCGCGCAGGCCGCCATCGCCACGGTAGCGGCCAGGGAGGAGAGGAGCCGCAGCGCACGATCGGGTGTCATCCTGTTCCTCGTCTCCGGAAGCGAGCGCACGGCGGCACCGGTTGCGCAAGGGCGCGGCCACGGTGGTGCGGCGGTGTGCGCTGCAGGGCCGGCATAGGATACGGAGCATGAGCGGCGCCACAACCGAGCCGGACCTGGGAATCTACCTCCACGTTCCGTTCTGCGATCGGGTGTGCCCGTATTGCGACTTCGCGGTCGAGGGCGTGCGCTCCCTCGAGCCGGAACGCGAGCGAGCCTTCGTGGAGGCGTTGGTCGCCGAGCTCGACCTCGTGGCCCGAGAGCACGAGTCGGCGCTCGCCGGGCGGCCCCTGGCGACCGTCTATTGGGGTGGGGGCACGCCGTCGCTCCTGCGCCCCCAGTCGGTGGAGCGGCTGCTCGGCGCGATCGAGCGGCGCTTCGGTCGCGCGGGTGACGAGGTGACGCTGGAGCTCAACCCGCGCGACCTGGAGGCTGCGCGCGTGCCGGCATTCCGGGAGGCGGGGGTCACACGCCTCTCGGTCGGCCTGCAGTCGCTCTCGGATCGCACGCTCCAACGCCTGGGACGTGCGCATCGCGCGGACGAGGCGCGCCGCGCGCTCGACGCGTGCCTCGGCGCGGGCTTCGCGTCGCTCTCCGTCGATCTCATCTACGCCGCACCGGATCAACGCCTGGCGGACGTGGGCGCCGACGTCGATGCGGTGGTCGGCCTGGGCATCCCGCACGTCTCGGCCTACACGCTCACGATCGAGGCCCATACCCCGTTTGCGCGCGCAGCGGCGCGTGGGCAGCTTCGCTTGGCCGACGAGGACGAGGTCCTCGCCATGATGCAGCTCGTCCGCGATCGGCTCGCTGCGGCGGGATGCGTGCAGTACGAGATCTCGAACCATGCGCTCCCTGGGCACGAGTCCCGCCACAACGAGCGCTACTGGCGCTGCCAGGACGTGCTCGGCCTGGGCCCGTCGGCGGCGAGCCTGCTCGCGGGGCGGCGCTTCCAGAACGTGGCGGACGTCGGGGCATGGCAGCGGGCGATCGGTGAGGGCCGTCGCGCGCTCGCGGAGTCGAACGTGCTCACTGCCGCCGATGCGCGTGCGGAGGCCATGGGGCTCGGTCTGCGGCGACTCCGAGGTGTGTCGCGCGTGGAGTTCGCCCAGCGCTTCGGGGGATCTCCCGAGTCGTTCTTCGCGACCGAGCTCGCCGAGCTCGCGAAGCTCGGTCTGATCGTGGAGACGGAGGGCCGCCTGCATCTCTCCGAGCGCGGAATCCTGTTTGCGGACGAGGTCTTCCTGCGTTTCCTCGGCGGTTGACACGGCGAGGCCCCTCGGTAGGATCGAACCCGGCGATTGCGAGGCAATCGGAATTGCCCGACGGAGGCGGAGCCCGGCGGATGGCGGGACGCGGATCGACGCGCAGGCGTACGGCGAAACGGTGCGAGGCGGCGAGCCGGCTCCGGAGCGGCCGCGTGCCCGCGCTCGGCGGGCTGTCGTCTCGCAGGAGCGAGGTGCTGCTGGCGGTCGTGCGCGAGTACGTGCGCACGGGGCAGCCGGTGGCGTCGCGCGCGGCGCTGGCGCGCGCCGGGCTCGAAGTCTCGGCCGCGACGGTTCGCGCGGTGATGGGAGAGCTCATGCAGCTGGGGCTGCTGGCACAGCCCCACGCCTCGGCGGGGCGCATTCCGACGGATCCCGCCTTTCGCCTGTGGGTGGATCATCTGCTCGCCGGGGGCGAAGCCGCAGGCGCCGTTTCCGACGACGTCGATCGCGCGCTCGACGATTCGCCGCTTGCGCAGTCGAGTCCGCGTCGCGCCGCGCAGATCCTCACGCACGCGACGGGCCAGCTCGGCTTCTGCATGGGGTTCGAGGGAGAGCAGCTCGCGCTTCGGCACGTGCACTTCGTCCGGGTGTCGGCCGAGCGCGTGCTGGTCGTGCTCGTGGGTGCGACGAATGTGGTTCGCCAGCGCGTGATCGAGGAGTCGCAGAGCGATCAGCGCGCGCTCGATGCGGTGTCGAGCCGGCTATCCGAGCTCGTCGCGGGCTGCACGCTCGAGCAGGCGCGACGCCGTCTCGCCGCCGAGGTAGCGCGGCTGCGCGATCGACGCCACGCGCTCGCGCGCAAGCTCGCCGAGTTGGGGGCGGCGGGTCTGATGCACGAGCCGGAGGCGGAGCTGTACGTGGGAGATCGTACGCGGCTCATCACGCAGCCGGAGTTCGCAGACGTGGAACGAATGCGCGAGGTGCTCGGCGCGCTCGAGGAGAAGGAACGCATGCTGCGGCTCCTCGACGAGGTCGTGCGCTCCGATGCGCTGCGCGTGGCGATCGGAGCGGAGCTCGGAGATCCTGGTGTGCGACAGTGCGCGGTGGTTTCCGGGCAGGTCGGTGAGGATGCCCGCTTTGGCGGCGTCGGAGTGATCGGCCCGGTGCGGATGCGCTACGATCGCGTCATTCCGATCGTCCGCTACGTTGCCGAGCGGCTCGGCGATCGGCTCGGCGAGCGAAACCCCTGACGAGGTCGCTTGCGCGGACCCCAAGGAGTGGTGCCATGCCGGAGACGAAGGGACCCAAGGTCGATCTGCCCCCGGAGCTCGAAGAAGCGCTCGCGGGCGCCGACGGCGAGAGCACGGCGTCGGGGGAAACCTCTGCGGCGAATGTGTCGGGTGGTGTCGCGAACGAGCACGCGAAGGCCGTCGAGGATCTCGAGCGCGAGAATGCGCAGCTCGAGGATCGCCTCCTGCGCCTCGCGGCCGACTTCGAGAACTTCAAGCGTCGCGCGCTGCGAGAGCGCCAAGAGCTGCTTACCTATGCGAACGAGGGCATGATCAAGGAGCTCTTGCCGGCCGTCGATAACCTCGAGCGCGCCGTGAGTCACGGTCGGCAGGCGTTGGAGGGGGGAGACGCGAGGAGCATCCTGGAGGGGGTCGAGCTCACCTATCGCTCGCTCATGCAGATCCTCGAGAAGTTCGGGGTCCAGCAGATCCGGGCGAGCGGCGAGCGCTTCGATCCGGCGCTCCACGAGGCGATGCGCAGCGTGCCGAGCGACGAGCACGACAGCGGGACCGTCCTCGAGGAGCACCAGCGGGGCTACCTGCTGAAGGATCGTCTCCTCCGTCCGGCGCTCGTCACCGTGTCGAGCCGGAGCGGGGAGAGCTAGTTCCGGGATCCGGGTCTCTCGCACTCCGCAGGCGGAGCCGATACGTCGGCCGTCGGCGCAGGATGGGATGAGGGGCCATGGGCAGAGTCGTCGGGATCGATCTCGGAACCACGAACAGCTGTGTCGCGATCCTCGAGCGCGGCGAGGCCGTGGTGATCGCGAACAGCGAGGGCAGTCGGACGACGCCCTCCATCGTCGCCTTCCACGCGAATGGCGAGAAGCTCGTGGGACAGATCGCCCGGCGCCAGGCGGCCTCGAATCCGGCGAACACGGTCTACGCGGTAAAGCGCCTCATCGGGCGCCGCTTCGACGAGGAGGCGGTCTCGCGCTTCCGCGAGGCCGCGCCGTTCGCGATCGAGCCGTCGGAGAATGGCGACGCCTGGGTGAACGTCGGCGGCAAGCTGCGCGGCCCGCAGGAGATCAGCGCCCTCGTGCTCGCGCGCATGCGCGAGACGGCGCAGGACTACCTGGGCGAGGAGGTGACCGAGGCGGTGATCACCGTACCCGCCTACTTCAACGACGCGCAGCGCCAAGCAACGAAGGACGCGGGCCGCATCGCGGGTCTCGAAGTACTGCGCATCCTGAACGAGCCCACGGCGGCGGCGCTCGCGTACGGCCTCGACAAGGAGGTGAACGAGACGCTCGCGGTGTTCGATCTGGGCGGAGGCACCTTCGACATCTCGATCCTGCGCATCGGAGACGGCGTGTTCGAAGTGCTGGCGACGCACGGCGACACGTACCTCGGTGGAGAGGACTTCGACGAGCGCCTGGTGACCCACTTGGTCGATCGCTTCCAGGAGCAGAACGAGGTGGATCTGCGTGCCGATCCGATGGCGCTGCAGCGGTTGAAGGAGGCGGCCGAGCGGGCGAAGCAGGAGCTCTCCTCGTCCGAGGAGACTGACGTGAACCTGCCGTTCGTCGCGGCGAACGCAGCGGGACCGCTTCATCTGGTGGAGACGCTCACGCGGGCCGAGCTCGAAGCACTGGTTGCGCCGCTCGTCGAGCGGCTCACGGCGCCGTGTGAGCAGGCGATGAGCGATGCCGAGCTCTCCCCGTCCCAGATCGATCGCGTGATCCTGGTGGGCGGCATGACGCGCATGCCCTGTGTGCAGCGCAAGGTCGAGGAGATCTTCGGCCGCACCGCCGATCGCGGCGTGAATCCGGATGAGGTCGTGGCGATCGGCGCAGCGATCCAGGCCGGCGTGCTGCGCGGCGAGGCGCGCGACGTGCTGCTGCTCGACGTCACGCCTCTCTCGCTCGGCGTGGAAACGCAGGGCGGTGTGATGACGAAGATCATCCCGCGCAACACGACGGTTCCCACCCATCGCGCGGAGGTGTTCTCGACCACCGAGGACAACCAGAACCTGGTTCGCATCCACGTGCTGCAGGGCGAGCGCGAGATGGCGGAGGACAACCAGGCGCTCGCCCGCTTCGAACTCGTCGGCATCCCCCCGGCGCCGCGCGGTGTGCCTCAGATCGAGGTGGCCTTCGACATCGACGCCGATGGCATCCTCTCGGTGTCCGCGAAGGACCTGGGCACCGGGCGTTCCCAACAGGTGCGCGTCTCCGCGTCGGGTGGGCTTCGCCCTGAGCAGGTCGAGCAGCTGGTGGCCGAGGCCGCCTCGCACGCGGAGGAAGACGCCGAGCGGCGCGCGCTCGTCGATCTGCGCAACACGGCGGAGGGGCTCGTCTACTCCGTCGATCAGGCGATCGAGCAGTATGGAGAGCACTTGGCGCAGAGCGAGATCGCCGAGGTGAAGGAGGCGCTCGCGCGGGCGCGCTCGGCGATGGCGGACACGGGTGTCGAAGAGCTCCGCGAGGCGGTCGAGGATCTGCAGCAGATGGCCTACCGCATGACCGAGGCCGTCTACGAGCGGATCGGCGGTGGAGGCGAACCTGGCGGCGGCCTGGTCGAGTAGCGATTCCCAATTCCGTGGGTTTTTCGACCCGAATCTTGCCATCCGTGGCTTCGGTGCGCAGTCTGACCGGCCTGCTAGCCTAGGGCGCCATTCTTCGGGGCCAGGCGGATGTCGGCTCGACGTGCGGGAACGCCACTGCGGGAGCAAGGCCAGAGCGTGAAGCGGGACTACTACGAAATTCTGGGCGTGGAGCGCACGGCGGCTGCGGACGAGATCAAACGCGCCTATCGCAAGCTCGCCCACCAGTACCATCCGGACAAGAATCCGGACAATCCCGATGCCGAGGCCCGGTTCAAGGAGGCCTCCGAGGCGTACGCGATCCTGTCCGATCCCGAGAAGCGGGCGAGCTACGATCGCTTCGGGCACGAGGGCCTCGGCGGGATGGGCGGTCCGGGCTTCGAGGGCTTCGACCCGTTCTCGAGCTTCTCCGATCTGTTCAACGAATTCTTCGGGGGCGATCCCTTCGCGCGCGGTCGGCGCCGTCCGCAGCGCGGGGCCGACCTGCGCTACGACCTCGAGGTCGACTTCTCGATGGCGGCGCTCGGTGGCGAACAGAAGCTGCGCATCCCCAAGCATCGCCGCTGCGATGCGTGCGAGGGGCAGGGCGGGGAGCGCGTCACGTGCACGCGCTGTCAGGGAACCGGCCACGTCGCGATGCAGCAGGGCTTCTTCCGCATCAGCCGCACCTGCGATCGCTGCGGCGGGCTCGGGCAGGCGCTCAAGCGCGCCTGCGAGACCTGTCGCGGGCAGGGCCGCGTGGAGACGGTGCAGGCGATCACGGTGCGGATCCCCCCGGGAGTGGACACGGGAGTGCGGCTGCGCCTCTCCGGTGAGGGTGAGGCAGGTCACGACGGCGCACCTGCGGGCGATCTCTTCGTCGTGGTGCACGTGAAGCCGCACCCGCTCTTCGAGCGCAACGGATCGGATCTGCTGTGCGAGGTGCCGATCTCGATCGCGCAGGCGGCCCTCGGCTGCGATGTCGAGGTGCCCACGCTGGAGGGCAAGGAGGCACTCAAGATCCCCGCTGGCACGCAGTCGGGTGAGGTGCTGCGGCTTCGCGGCAAGGGCCTGCCGAGGCTCGGTGGCGGACCGCGCGGTGACCTGCTGGTGCGCGTGTTCGTCGAGGTTCCAACCCGGCTCGACGATCGGCAGCGCGAGCTGCTGGAGGAATTCGCGCGCATCTCGGGCGACGGAGTGAGCCCCCGGCGGCGCGGATTCCTCGACAAGCTGCGGGATCTCTTCGAGTGATCTCGACGCGCAGCGCAGCGGATGCGCGCGCCCTGCGGCCATTGCTCGCGTCCATCGCGATTGCGTGCTGCGCAGCGCTGCTCGCGGCTGCGATCGGCTGTGTCACCCCGAAGAGGATCGTGCGCGACGGTGTCGAGGTTCCCGCGGAGCGCGCAGCCGAGCTGGACCTCTCTCTCGCGCGCGCGCATCGCGAAGCGGGACGCACGGAAGAGGCGCAACGCGTCCTCGAGCGGTCCCTGCGTGAGCTCGCGCGCACCCGTCGCTTCGATCGCATTCTCGATCTGCTCGCCGAGGTGCGTCTCGAGCAGGGCGACCGCGAAGGCGCGGCCGTGCTTTGGCGCCGCATTCCGGTCGAGCACCCGCGCAGCGAGATCGCGGTGCGTGCGGGCTATCGCGCGGCGGAGCTCTACCGGGATCTCGGCCGTGCGGACGAGGCGCTGCGCGTGCTGGCCTCTCTGCCGTGGCAACGCGCCGAAGACGAGCTACGCGCCAAGGTGCATCGTTTGAACGCGGACCTGGCGCGCAGCCGCGGAGCGTATGCCGATGCCGTCGAAGCGCTGGCGCTCGCTCGCCGGGACGAGACGGATCCGGAGCGCTCGCGAGAGATCGACCTCGAGCTCGAGGAGCTGCTCGAGAGCCGTCTTCGCGATGTCGAGCTCGCGCGCTTGCCCGGCAGGCTCCCTCCCGGGCCGGCACTGGATCGCGCGAATCTGGTGATCGCAAGGCGCGCGCTGGAGCGGGGGGATGTCGATGCTGCGCGGCGCGCACTCGATCGCCTGCCCGCGCGGCTGCGCCCCGCCGAGGCCGCCGAACGCGCACGCCTCTACGAACGCGCCCAACGGGGCTACGTCGGAGTCGAGCAGGCGGTGGGCCTCGCGGTGCCGCTCACGGGTCCGTTCGCGCCGTTCGGCGAATCCGTGCTGCGCGGTGTCGTGCTCGGGCTCGGCCTCTTCGAAGAGGGTGGATCGCGGTACCGGGTCCTCGTCCGCGATACGGGCGGTGAACCCGAGGGAGGACGCACGGCAGTGCGCGAGCTCGTCGCCGAGGGGGTGACGGCCATTCTCGGACCCCTTCGCTCGTCCGTCGCGGAGA
Source organism: uncultured Myxococcales bacterium (assembly GCA_964582775.1). Classification (GTDB taxonomy): domain Bacteria; phylum Myxococcota_A; class UBA9160; order SZUA-336; family SZUA-336; genus CAZOTO01. The sequence goes on along the minus strand of CAZOTO010000011.1, from coordinate 23,630 downwards.
CGGCCGGCGCCGAGGCGGAGCTCGCGGGCGTACCCCTGCTCACCCTCGCGCGCAGCGAGGCCGTCTCCTCGCTCGGTGCGTACGTGTTCCGTCTGTCGCCGACCGCCGTCGATCAGGTCCGCGCTCTGGTGCGCTACGCCGTCGACGAGCGCGGATTTGCACGGTTGGCGGTGCTCCATCCGAATGACGCGTACGGAGGGGAGTTCGCGCGGGTGTTCACCGAAGAGGTCGAGGCCCACGGAGCGCGCGTCGTGGCCAGCGAGGCCTACGATCCGGATGCGACGGACTTCCAGCCGGAGATCAAGCGTCTCGTCGGCCTGGATCGGCTCTCGGCGCAAACGCGCGAGCTCCTGCACGAGCGCGAGCGACTGCGGCGCTCGCCGCAGCGAAACCCGGAGCGCCTCGCCGAGCTCGAGGTGGCGGATCTTCCTCCGTACGTCGACTTCGATGCGCTCTTCGTTCCCGACGAGGCGTATCGCCTGGGTCTGCTCCTGCCCCAGATTCGCTTCCACGACGTGACCGATGTGACGCTCCTGGGAACGAGCGACTGGAACGACCCCGCGTTGCTCGTGCTCGCCGCGCGCGAGGCGGCTTCCTCCGTTTTCGTGGACGGCTTCCACTCAGGTGTGCGCGAGGCGTCCGTGCAGAGCTTCGTCGAGCGGTATACGCGAGCGTATGCGTCCACTCCAGAGCTGCAGTCGGCCGAAGGCTATGCCGCCGCGCAGCTGCTGCGCTCGATCCTCGATCGCTCCGGCGCCGTCTCTCGCGCGGAGTTGCGGAGCCGGCTCCTCGAGGTCCGGGATGTGCCGTTGCTGACGGGAACGGTATCGATCGACGAGACGGGAGGGGCACGAACGTCCCTTCGTCTGCTCACTGTTCGCAAGGGTGCGGTGACGTCCCTGTTCCGGGAGCCTTGAACGCATCTGCGTTCATCAAGTTCGCTTCCGGACGCGTCGATTCCGAACTGCGGATCGCGGAGGTCCTGTGCCGCTGAGGGCGGTTTGGCGGCTCCGCAGAGCAGACGGAGTAGCCCTTGGACAACGGTTCGCCTGCCAGCAGCTTCGCGGTTCCCGACAAGCTTCCCCTCCTGCCGATTCGCGACGCCGTCGTCTTCCCCTCGATGATCCTGCCGCTGTTCGTCGGACGCGACGTCTCGGCGCGTGCGATCGAGTCGGCCCTCGAGTCCGATCGCCTGCTCGCCCTGGTCACGCAGCGAGACTCCGAGATCGAGGACCCCACTCCCGAGGATCTGTACGCCGTCGGTACCGTCGGGATGATCATGCGGCTCATGCGGCTTCCGGATGGACGCCTGAAGGTGCTCGTGCAGGGTCTGTCGAAGATCCGCCTGAAGGGCGTGCTACGGACCGATCCGTTCATCGAGGTTCGCGTCGAGGAGATGCCCGTCGAGGATGTCACCGAATGGAGCATCGAGGTCGAGGCGCTCGCCCGCAGCGTGGGAGAGAAGGTCGAGGAGCTGCTGCCGCTGAAGCACCTTCCGCCCGAGCTCCTCTCCATCGCCTCGAACGTCGAGGATCCGGGACGCCTCGCGGATCTCGTCGCATCGAACCTGCGGCTTCGCGTGGAAGAAGCGCAGGAGATCCTCCAGATCGCCGATCCCGTGCGCCGTCTGCGTCGGGTGGACGCACTTCTCCGCCGCGAGCTCGCGGTGTCATCGGTGAAGGTCGACATCCAGAACGCTGCGCGCGACGAGATGTCTCGCGGACAACGCGAGCAGTTCCTCCGTGAGCAGTTGCGACAGATCCAGGAGGAGCTCGGCGAGGCGAACGAACGTTCGACGGAGATCGAGGAGCTTCGCACCCGGGTCGAAGCCGCCGGAATGAACGAAGAGGCGCGAGCGGAGGCGCTTCGGCAGATCGATCGATTGTCTCGGATGCATCCGGATGCATCCGAGACGCAGGTGCTGCGCACCTATCTCGACTGGATGGTCGAGCTTCCGTGGGCGAAGTGTACCGAGGACAAGCTCGACCTCGTGCATGCGCGCGAGGTGCTCGAGCGCGATCACGCGTATCTGCACAAGGTGAAGGAGCGCATCCTCGAGTTCCTGGCCGTGCACAAGCTGCGCGGTGGCGTGGGTGGGAAGAGCCCGATCCTGTGCTTGGTCGGTCCTCCGGGCGTGGGCAAGACGTCGCTGGGCCGATCCATCGCGCAGGCGATGGGCCGCAGCTTTGCCCGAATCTCCCTCGGTGGGGTGCGCGACGAGGCAGAAATTCGCGGTCACCGTCGAACCTACGTCGGCGCGATGCCGGGCCGCATCCTGCAGGCCATGCGCCAGGCGGGGAGCGCCAATCCCGTGTTCGTGCTCGACGAGATCGACAAGCTCGGTGCCGACTATCGTGGGGATCCTGCGGCGGCGATGCTCGAGGTTCTCGATCCGGAGCAGAATGGATCGTTCCGCGATCACTACCTGAATGTTCCCTACGACCTGTCGCGCAGCCTGTTCGTGGCAACCGCGAACCTGATCGATCCCATCCCGCGGCCGCTTCTCGACCGCATGGAGTTGATTCGACTCCCCGGATACACCCCCGAGGAGAAGGAGGTCATCGCCGGCCGCTATCTGGTGCCGCGCCAGATCGGCGAGTGCGGTCTCGGTGGCGACCGGGTGCGCGTCTCGCGTGCTGCAGTGCGCGAGATCATTACCGGATATACGCACGAGGCGGGAGTGCGCTCGCTCGAGCGCGAGATCGGCCGGGTGCTGCGCAAGGTGGCACGCCGTGTGGCGGAAGGAGAGACGGGCCAGATCTCGATCACGCGCCGCAATCTGCGCGCGCTCCTCGGTGCGGCGCCCGTGGCGAGCGAGGCCATTCCCCGCAAGGCGGAGCCCGGGCTTGCGCGTGGGCTCGCGTGGACGGAGAACGGCGGTGACGTGCTCGTGATCGAGGCGACGATGGTGCGCGGTCGCGGTTTGATCCTTACGGGACAGCTCGGCGACGTGATGAAGGAGTCGGGACAGGCGGCACTGTCCTATGTGCGTTGGCGTGGCGCTGCGCTCGGGGTGGCCGAAGCGCTGCAGCGCAACGAGATCCACGTGCACGTGCCCGCCGGCGCGACTCCGAAGGACGGCCCGAGCGCCGGAATCACGATGGCGACCGCGATGGTGTCCTTGCTCACGGGTATTCCGGTGCGCTCCGACGTCGCGATGACGGGAGAGGTGACGCTGCGCGGACGGGTGCTCGCGGTCGGCGGTATCCGCGAGAAGGCGATGGCGGCGCTGCGTCGCGGGATCTCCACCTTGATCCTTCCCGAAGCGAATCGGGGGGACACCGAGGAGATTCCACCCGAGGTGGCACGCAAGCTCGAGCTCCACTTCGTCCGGAGCATGGAAGAAGTGCTCCCCCTCGCGCTCGTCGATCCGATCGTTCCGCGCCGGCCGGCGCGTCGGCGTTCGACGCGGCTGCGCACCGCACTGCTCACGACGTAGCCGAGGCGGGGGCGTTTCCTGCTACGCTTGCGGGATGGCTCGCTCGATCGACCTCCATGTCATCGGAGAGCTCGGCTTGATCGAGCTCGTGCGCAGGCGCGCGGGCCCAGTGCGGCGCGGCTGGCGGATCGGGATCGGCGACGACTGCGCGGTGCTGCGTCCGCGTGCGGGTTGCGAGCTCGCGTGGACGGTGGATGCGCTCGTCGAAGGAGTGCACTTCCGGGAGGCGACGACGGATGCGGTCTCGCTCGGGCACAAAGCGCTCGCGGTGAACGTGTCCGATCTGAATGCGATGGGTGCGAGGCCGCTCGGTTTCCTGCTCGCCCTGGGTCTTCCCGAGGATGCGTCTGGGGAACGCATCGATGGATTCCTGCGTGGACTGCTCGCCGAGGCGCGATGCTCGGGTTGCCTGCTCGTCGGGGGCGATACCGTGCGTGCACCATGCTGGATGATCTCGATCTCGGCGGTCGGGGAGCTGCCCCGAGGGCGCGCGCTGCGCCGGGATGGCGCAAGGGTAGGCGATCGAATCCTCGTGACCGGAGAGCTCGGCGCGGCGGCACTCGGCCTACACCTGCTGGAGGCGAGTCCGGACGTGGGCGTCGCGTCGGGACTCCCCCTCGCCGCGCAGAGACGCTTCGTGCGCATGCATCGGAGGCCGCGTCCTCCGTATGGAACCGGAGAGCGACTGCTTCGCTCGGGATGGGCCACGGCTGCCATGGACATCTCGGATGGTCTCGCACTCGATCTTCCCCGGTTGCTGCGAGCGAGCGGGGTCGGGGCCGAGGTGTGGCTCGATCGGCTCGTGCTCGCGCGCGGGTTGCGGGCTGCGGCGCATGCACTCGGCCTCGATCCCCTCGAGCTCGCGGCGAGCGGCGGTGAGGACTACGAGCTCCTCTTCTGTGCGCGGAGGGACGCTCCTGGCGACACAGCCCTGTCCCGTCGGCTCGGCTGCCGCGTCACCACGATCGGCGAGGTTCGCGCGGGCGCAACGGTGGAGTGGGTGCGCGAGGGGCGACGGGTCGAGCCTCCTCGTCCGTGCTTCGAGCACTTCAAGGCCTCCGTGAGCCGGTCCGAAGAGTAGCCAGGTTTGCGCACGGGAGTTGCGCACCGGGGCCTTCGGGTGCGACTCGACCTGTCCCAAAAGCTATTCGTCGGATTCTGCACGGCTGCAGGCGCGGCCGCGTTTCTCTCGCCCGCGCTGGAACAGATCGGTGTACCTTCCTGGGGCGCGCGTGGCGCGGTGCTCGTGGTCGTGGGTTCCTTGGCGGGCGGATTCGCACGCCGCCTGCAACGCGACATGGCGATCATCGAGTCCGCGACGCAGCACGCTTCGGCGCGAATGAGCGCCATCTCCGACGCCATGCGTGCGAATGCAACGTCGGCGCGCGAGGCCTCGGGCTTCACCTCCGAGGCAAGTGTGCGCGCATCGTCTTGCGTGTCCATTTCGCGCGAGACGGCTCGCAAGATGGAGCGCATGTTCGAGCGCATCGAGCAGGCGGGATCGCTCGCCAATCAGCTCGAGCACAAGATCCGCTCTGCTCACCGCGTGACCGAGATGATCTCGAGCGTCGTGGAGAAGACACATCTGCTCTCGCTCAATGCATCCATCGAAGCCGCGCGCGCAGGTGACGCGGGTCGCGGTTTCTCGGTGGTGGCAGAGGAGATCCGCAAGCTCGCCGAGAATGCGAGTGGATCCGCGGAGCAGATCGAGGATCTGATCCGGCAGCTCGAGGACGAGTCGGTGAGACTCGCCGAGGTCGCCGCCTCGATCCGCGAAGAGGTTCGAGGCGGTCGGCGGGACCTGGACGGCGTGCTGCGGTCGCTCGAGCAGGTCCAAGTTGCCGTCGAGGAGGCCTCGCGCCGTGCCGAGACCATCGTCGTCGAGGTAGGGGAGCAGCTCTCCAAGACGCAGAGCGCCGTGTGCGACATCGAAGGCGTCGCTGCCAGCGTGCGAGGCGTGCAGCTCGGCGGAGAGCTTCCATCGCCTTCGGACGCGAACCGGGGAGCGTAGGGCGTGTCTGGTCCGTGGCTCCTCTTTCGCCAGCGATTGCGACGATATGCCATTTCCCTCGACCGTGTCGGTGAGGTCGCGCCGAGCGAGCAGCTACACCCGGTTCCTCGCGTCCCTCCCCATGTCGGAGGTGTCGTGAACCTACGCGGCGAACCCTTGCCCGTTGTGCGGGCGGAGGCACTCCTCGGGGAAGACGGAGCAACGGTCGATTCGCCGGCGCAGGCAGACGCGCGAGTTCGTCACCTCATCGTGCTTCGCAGCGAGCGGCTGCGAATGGCCGTTGCGGTGGAGCAGGTGCTGCGAATCGAGCGATCCCTCGAAGGACGTCCGTGCGGTGACGATTCGAACGCTTCGGCGCCAGCGTTCGTGAGCTGGATTCATCATCCGGGAGGCGAGGTGGGTCTCGTCGATCCCGATGCGTTGCTCGACCATGCCGAGGCCCAGCTTACGGAGCAGCGCTTCGCCGAAGGGAGGCAAGAGTCATGTCCTATCGCGTTCTGATCGCAGACGATGCGGCGTTCATGCGAGAGATGCTTCGCGACATCCTGATGGAGGGAGGCTTCGAGATCGCGGGCGAGGTGGGCGATGGCGCCGAGGTCCTGTCTGCATTTCGAGAGTACTCTCCGGACATCGTCACGCTCGACATCGTGATGCCGCGAAAGAGCGGGATCGATGCACTCCGCGAGCTCATGCGAATCGACTCCACCGCGTGCGTCGTGATGTGCAGTGCCTTGGGGCAAGAGGCTCTGGTGATGGAAGCTCTCGCCGCGGGCGCGCGCGACTTCATCGTGAAGCCATTCAAGCCCGCACAGGTTCTCGAGGTACTGCGTAAGGCCGCGAGCAAACCCATCGAGCGCTAGGGCCGGCTTGGACCTCGAGAAGTACAGACGCCTCTTCGTCGACGAGGCTTCCGATCATCTCGCGGAGATGTCGCGCGCATACACGGCGCTCGCTTCCGGGGCGACGGGAGAGCGAGCGCAGCGGTCCGTAGAGGTCCTGTTCCGTATGGCGCACTCGATCAAGAGCATGGCCGCGTCGCTCGATTACGACTCGATTTCGATGCTCGCGCATCGGCTCGAGGATTGGCTCGAACCCATGCGCTCCGGGGGGAGCGCGACGGACTCCATGCTCGAGCTCCTTTCCGAATCGCTTCGTGCGCTCGAGCTGCTCGTCGCGGCGGTCGAGGAGACGGGGGCGGCCGTCCCGATCCGCGGCGAGCTCCTCGAGCGGTTGGCCGCCCCGATCACGATCGAGACGGCCCAGGAAGAATCCGGTGCGGACTCGCGGCGATCGGAGCCGTCCACGGCTGGCGTTGCGTCCGCTCTGCCTCGCTCCGTTCGGGTGCGAGCCGAGGTCGTCGATCGCTTCCTGTCCTCGGTAGGCGAGCTCATGCAGCGGCAATCGCGGCTCGAGGCGTTGTATCGAGCGCTTCCCCTCGCGGCCCAGGACCCCGATTTCGGCGAGGAGCTCGCGCGCATGGAGAACGTCGTGCGCGAGCTGCGGCGTCGAGCACTCGACATCCGCACGACCCCGCTACGCCGCGTGCTCGAGCGGCTCCCACGGCTCGCGAACGATCTGGCACGCGAGCTCGGAAAGCGCGTCCGCGTCGAAATCGCCGGCGAGGAGATCGAGGTGGATCGCGCCATCCTCGACCACTTGGACGAGCCGCTATTGCACCTCGTACGCAATGCGGTGGACCACGGGCTCGAGCCGCCGGACACGCGAGAGCGTCTGGGGAAGGATCCGGCGGGAACGATCCGAATCTCCGCCGCCTGTGCGGCCGGCCGCCTGACGTTGTGCATCGAGGAGGATGGAGCGGGAATCGACGTGGAGGCGGTCCGAAAGCGCGCCGTCGAGCGTGGTCTACTCCTCGAGATGGTGGCCGAGGATCTGCCGCCGGAGCGAATCTGCGAGCTCATCTTCGAATCGGGTATCTCGACGCGTGATGCCGTGACCGAGGTCTCCGGACGCGGTGTCGGTCTCGATGCGGTGAAGCGAGCGATCGAGGGGCTCGGTGGGAGCATCGCGGTTCGGAACCGCCCGGGAGGGGGAACGGCGTTCGAGATCGATCTGCCCACGATGGCTGCGCTGCAACGCGTGCTCGTGCTGGAGGCGAAGGGCGCTCGGGTGGCGATCGCCATGACACAGATCGAGGCGGTGCTCGCCGAGCGCGATGCGCGCGTGGAGCGTCCGGACATGGATGCGTTCTTCGTGTTCCAGGAGGAGCCGCTTCCGCTGCTCGACCTGGCCGAGCAGATCGGGCTCGGGGCTCGCGCAGCCCGCGCAACCGGCGCCGTCGTCGTGCTCGAAGCACGAGGATTCCGTTTCGGGCTTCTGGTCGACCGGGCGCTCGCGGACCGCGAGGTGTTCGTGCGCGAGGTTCCCTTGCCCCTGGATCGGATCTCGGTGCTCGGGGGCGTTGCGATCCTTCCCGACGGCGCTCCGGTGTTCCTGCTCGACTTGGGCTCGCTCGTGGAGAGCTTCGCATGAGCGTGCAGGACGCGCGGACGCATGGGGATCTGGCCCGTCGCTGCGCGGCGAGTGCTGCGGTCACGTTGTCGAAGCTCCTGGGGCGCTCCCTCGTCTCCTCGACACCGATCCGCGCTCCGCTCGGCGAGAAGGAGGAGCCCCTCCGGCTCCTCGCGGACGGAGAGGGTGGGGTGGTGGTCTGCATGCGGCTCTCCGGGGAACCCGGAGGGTGGGCAGGAATCGCCGCAAGCGCGGGGGCAGTACGAAAGATCGTCGCGGATCTGATCGGATCCGCGCAGGGATGCGATCTCCTGTCCGAACGCGAGACGTCTGCCTTGCGAGAGCTCGGCAACGTCGCGATCTCCGCTGCAGCTTCCGCAATCGGAGAGGCTCGGGGCGAGATCGTCCTGCCATCGGTACCCTCGCTCGTCCTCGTGGACGAGACCGGGGTCGGGATCGAGGAGGTTTGCGGACTGCGAGACCTCCTCGGCTGTGAGTCGTTCGAGTCGGAGATCCACGAGCCCGGCAGCCCCTTTCGCGTGCGCTTCTTCTGGGTGCTGCCGCCGATGCGGCGGCAGGGCCCCTCCGGTCCGTAGCGCGCTACCGCATGCGGGTCCGGCCTCGTATGCTTTGAGCCCATGCACTGCGAGAAGAGACCTCGGTCGACGCAATCCTCGTGCCGTGGTGCCGAGAGGGGAACCGCTTCGGGAGGCGGCGACTGATCGCCGACCCGTCTCCGTTTCGCCTGGGCCGGGTCGGCGGGTGCGGACCGGCGGTACTGTGCCTGCACGGGCTCACCGGGACTCCCTACGAGGTGAGGCGTCCCGCGGAGCTCTTGGCACAGGAGGGATTCGCGTGCATGGCGCCCTTGCTCCCTGGGCACGGCGGCGATCACCGCGAGATCGCGAAGGCAGGGCGTCGGGAATGGCGTGCAGCGATCGAAGCGGCGTGGGACGAGCTCGCTGCGACACACGATCGCGTGTATGTGCTCGGTCTCTCGCTCGGTGGTCTGCTGGCATTGACGTTGGCGGCACGGCGTCCCGTGGCCGCGGCCGCCGTGCTCGCATCGCCGATCGATCTCGGTCCGTGGATCCGAGGCTTCCTGCCGCTCGTGAGCCGCGTGATCGATACGATCCCCAGACGCAAGTCGATCTTCGATGAGGAGGCCCGAGCCCGCCATCCGGGAGCCGATCGCATGCCTCTGGCAGCGGTGCGCGAGCTCGTCGATCTCTGTGCCGAGGTAAAGCAGGAGCTCGCCCGTGTCGTCGCACCGCTATCGCTCGTGTACAGCCGGCGGGATCCGACGGTGCACTTCCGCAACGCAGAGCAGATCGCCTCGAGGGTCTCCTCCGAGATCTGCGAGGTTCTGTATCTGGAGAATTCGAGCCATGTCATCACGGTCGACCGCGAGAAGGATCGCGTGGCACGTCGTGTGGTGGAGTTCTTCGTGAGACAGGACCGACTCGCCGCTCTCGACGAGGAAGGAGGCAATCCAGGGATTCGAGTTGACGCAGGGTGCGGTGCTGGGGAATCCTAGGCCCGCGCAGTGGATCGAAATCGAACGAATCCCCCGCGGGGGACGAGAGGATGGTACATGGCGAATCTTCCCGCAGCGGCAGTCAAGCGCCTTCTTGGCGAGCATGGAGGAGGACTCCGATCGTCCTCCTCCGCCGTCGATCTCGCGGTGGAGGCCGCGGAGCAATACATCGCGCGACTCGCGCGCGAAGCCGCGGCCTCGGCGCAGAAGGCGAAGCGCAAGACCCTGATGGACGAAGACATCCGCAACGCGAGACAGATCCTCGGAGGCTGAGTGCGAGCGGCGCGCGCCGCGTCACCTCCTGCTCGGCTTGCGGCACGCGAGTGCCTCGATCAGTTCGATCCATCGGGGCTCGCATCCATCCGCGAAGCGCAGGAACTGCACTCCTGCCAGCACGCTCGCGGATCCGGGTAGGAGGATCCGTGTGACGATCTCCGCCTCGACGTCGATTCCCGTGCCCGTTCCGGGAATCCCGATGTGGTAATGGCGGTGCTCACCCGCCTGCACGTCGTGTGGAGTGCGCACGCACATCCCCTTGCGCGAGATCTGCTCGGATCGGCCGTCCGACAGCGGTGAGGCGGCGCTGGCCCCGACGGGAAGACGCATGGGATAGCGCTCGAAGCGGCGCGTGCGCACTCCGTCGAGAAGATCCTCGACCGTTCGCACCAGATCCGCCCAGCGCAGGGGCTGCGCGAGGTAGGCGGCGGCGCCGGCATTCCGTGCGATCTCGCGGTGACGGTCGCTATCCCGGTCGTCGATCGCGAGGATGGGAAGCTCCTCCACGCCGGGAATGCGGCGAAGGCGCGTCACGAGATCGAAGCCATCGATTCGTGGAGAGTGGACGTCGATGATGGCGAGCTCGTAGCTGCGGATGTGAAAGGCCGCGAGCAGGTCATCCGCGTTGCGAAACGCATGGATCTCGACGTCGCGCAGGCTGAGGTCGGTCTCGATACGACGCGACAGCCCCTCGTCCCGGCTCGCGAGAGCGACGGGACGGATGCGCTTCGCATCTTCGTTCTCAGGATCCGACTCGATGGGGGCGGGGGGCGAAGCGCACGCTCGTGCCTGGTGCTGCATGGCCGTGCTCACGGCGAGTCCGAGGTCGGTGCCGTTCCCGATCGAAGGGGGGATGCGAAAGCGCCGATCGCTGGGTGCGCGCAGCGATCGGTTCGCGAGCGGGCCCGAGCTCGCGAGCAGGATCTCGTCGGCCGAACGCGCTTCGAATGGCAGTGGACCCGCTCCGGAGAGGTCCAGCCGCAGCCGTGTTCCGTTCACTGCTTCCGTCGCTCGTAGGCCGAGCACCGCCAGGTGTTCGCGTGCTCGTTCGAGGTCCCGCAGGTGACCGCACCAAGCGTCGCGCAACGCTGCCTCGACGTGCTCCGCGCGGGTACAGGGACCGACGTCGACGAGCGGAAGATCGAACAAGGGGCGGGGATGGAACGGCTTCAGGTGCCGATGGCCGACCGTATAGAACCGGACCGTTTCGATGCGAACCCGGCCGGACAGGGTCTCGAATGGCTCGGGGCCGAGCTGCAGGACTCCAATGGCCGAAGGACTCCCCTCCGTCCATCGAACGTCCAAGCCGAGCTCGCGAAGGCGTCTCGTGAGGAACTCGGCGTCTCGCCGCGGGTCGGACACGCCCTCTCCCCTACGCGTGCGTCCCAATGCCCAACGAGATCGGAGGCGAATCGAACCGCCTGAAGCCGCGACGTTCGTGGCATGGCCGAGCTGGCGATCCTTGGCAAGAAAAGACCCCGGGAAGGCAAACCTCCCCGGGGTCCAATCGTTGCGTGATGAGGGGTGTGGGCTTACATCCCCGGACCCGCAGCCTTCTCCTCCTCGTCGGGCTGCTCGGCGATCATCGCGTCGGTCGTGAGGAGCAGGCTCGCCACGCTCGCCGCATTCTGCAGCGCCGTGCGGACGACCTTCTTCGGGTCGATCACGCCTGCCTTGATCAGGTCCTCGAATACCTCGGTGGCGGCATTGAAGCCCATCGCCCCCTTCGCGTTGAGCACCTTGTCCACGATGACCGACGGCTCTTGGCCGGCGTTCGCGGCGATCCAGCGCAGAGGCTCCTCGACGGCGCGTCGCACGATGCGTATGCCCGCATCCTGTTCGCTGTTCGCGCCCTTGAGCTCGTCGAGCACCTTCTTCGCTCGCAGCAGGGCCACGCCACCGCCGGGGACGATGCCCTCCTCGACGGCTGCCCGTGTGGCATGCAGCGCGTCCTCGACGCGGGCCTTCTTCTCCTTCATCTCGCTCTCGGTGGCCGCACCGACCTTCACCACCGCGACACCGCCCGCGAGCTTCGCGAGCCGCTCCTGCAGCTTCTCGCGATCGTAATCGGAGGTGGTCGTCTCGATCTGATTGCGAATCTCCGTGCAGCGCGCCTCGATGTCCTTCTTCTTGCCCGCTCCGTCGACGATCGTGGTGTTGTCCTTGTCCACGACGATGCGCGCGGCACTGCCGAGGTCGTTCACCGTGATGCTCTCGAGCTTGATGCCGAGCTCCTCTGCGATCACCTGGCCACCCGTGAGGATCGCCATGTCCTGCAGCATGGCCTTGCGGCGGTCGCCGAATCCAGGCGCCTTCACCGCACACACGCTCAGCGTTCCGCGGATCTTGTTGACGACCAGGGTGGCGAGCGCCTCGCCCTCGGCGTCCTCGGCGATGATGAGCAGTGGCCGGCCCATCTTCGCAACCTGTTCGAGCAGCGGAAGCAGGTCCTTCATGCTCGAGATCTTCTTCTCGTTCAGGAGGATGAACGGGTTCTCGAGCACGACCTCCATCCGCTCCGGATCGGTCACGAAGTACGGCGACAGGTAGCCGCGATCGAACTGCATGCCCTCGACCGCCTCGAGCAGGGTCTCGAGGCCCTTGTTCTCCTCGACGGTGATCACACCCTCCTTGCCGACCTTGTCCATGGCGTCGGCCAGGATGTTTCCGATCTCGACGTCGCTGTTGGCGCTCACCGTTCCGACCTGCGCGATCTCCTCGCGGCTGCGGGTGGGCTTGGCAAGCTTGCCGAGCTCCTCGACGATTGCAGCCACGGCCGCATCGATTCCGCGCTTGAGCTCGATGGGGCTGTGACCTGCGGCCACCATCTTCAGGCCTTCGCGGAAGATCGCATGCGCGAGGACGGTGGCGGTGGTCGTGCCGTCACCCGCCACGTCGGAGGTCTTGCTCGCGACCTCGCGCACCATCTGCGCGCCCATGTTCTCGAACTTGTCCTCGAGCTCGACTTCCTTGGCGACGGTCACGCCGTCCTTGGTGACGACGGGGGAGCCGAAGCTCTTCTCGATGATGACGTTGCGGCCCTTTGGCCCGAGGGTGACGCGCACCGCCTTGGCGATGGCATCCACGCCGCGAAGGATCGCGTCCGAGGCCGACTGATCGAATCGAATCTGCTTTCCACTCATGGGATGGGGTCTCCTTGCTCGTTACTTCGTCTTCTTGGCCGAGCCGACGACGGCGAGGATGTCGTCCTCGCGCAGGATCACGTACTCCTTGCCGTCGAGCGTGACGTCCGTGCCCGAATACTTGCCGAAGAGCACGCGATCGCCTTCCGCCACGTCGAGCGCGGTCACCTTTCCGCCCTCGCTCACGCGGCCCTTGCCGGTTGCCTTCACGATCCCCTCCTGCGGCTTCTCCTTGGCGCTATCGGGGATGATGATCCCGCCGGAGGTCTTCTCTTCCTCTTGGACTCGCTCGATCAGTACGCGGTCCTGAAGCGGTCGAATCTTCATGCCTGCTCTCTCCTTGTCGCCTCCCCCGCATCGGGGGTCCACGCCATGCTTCGAATCGATACCGTGACGCGTGCCAGGGAACGGCTGCGCCGCTGGCACTCGAAGCTCCCGAGTGCCAGCCTGCGCGCACCATAGGCGCAGGCATGGGGCGGGTCAACTGGAGTCCGAACGCGCGGGATCGGGATCCGACATCATCCGTGGGGTGGCAGATGCGCGTTTGCCTTTCGCTGTTCTTTCGAATAGGCTGCTGCTGCGGATGCGACCGGTTCCCGAGGCGAAGGCCCCATCCCGGACGCCCGTCATCGACTCGTTCATGCTAGGGGCCCCTTGCGGTTTTGCCGCCCAACGAGGATGGGTGGCGCGATAGAGTAGGGCGTTCCCCGGGAGGGACGGAGAACCCGGGCCGCAGCGGAAAGAAGCCTGCGTTCGCGGAGGGAAGGAAATGCATCTCACGAAGCGTCAGAAGCAGATCTTCGATTTCATCTGCGAGCATCTCGAGCGCGAGGGATACGCTCCGAGCCTCGAGGAGATCGGTCACCAGTTCGGCCTGTCCTCGGTCGCCACCGTGCACAAGCACGTGCAGAATCTCGTCGAGAAGGGGATGCTCCGGAAGGCTTGGAACCGGAGCCGATCGCTCGAGGTCGTCGACGAATCCGAGGGGAACGAGGCGGCCGTGGCTTCCATTCCCCTGATGGGGACCGTCGCTGCGGGCTCCCCCATCGAGGCGGTCGCGTCTCCGGGGACGATCCAGGTTCCCCCCGATATGGTGGGGCGAAAACGATGCTTCGCGTTGCGGGTGCAAGGGGATTCGATGATCGAGGACCAGATCGCGGACGGCGACGTGGTGGTCCTCGAGGCTCGCAAGGATCCACGCGAGGGAGAGACGGTGGTGGCCTTGATCCGCAACGAGGAATGTACCCTGAAGCGCTTCCATCGGGACGGGGGGAAGATCCGGCTGGTGCCCGCGAATGCCTCGTTGCGGCCGATGGAGTTCCCTGCCGAGGACGTCGAGGTTCAAGGCGTGGTGATCGGGCTCCTTCGTCACTACTGAGATCGATCCGGATCGAATCGATCCGGAGTGGGGGTGGGACCGGAATGAGCCGAATCGAACCGTTGGTCGGAGAAATCCTGCGGGAGCTCGGCGAGGATCCCTCCCGGGAGGGCTTGGTGCGTACCCCGGGGCGTGTTGCGCGGTCGTTTCGCTTCCTGACCCAGGGTTACGAGGCGAATCCCCACGAGATCCTGAACGAGGCCGTGTTCGAGGAGAGCTACGACGAGATGCTCGTCGTGAAGGACATCGACTTCTACAGCCTCTGCGAGCACCACATGCTGCCGTTCTTCGGGCGCGCTCACATCGCCTACATCCCGAACGGCCGCATCGTGGGTCTCTCCAAGCTGCCTCGCTTGGTGGAGATGTACTCCCGCCGTCTACAGGTCCAGGAGCGACTCACGCAGGAGATCGCGGTCCAGATCCAGGAGGTGCTCCAGCCCCAGGGGGTGGCCGTCGTGTTGGAAGCCCAGCACCTCTGCATGATGATGCGAGGGGTCCAGAAGCAGAACTCCTATGCGATCACGAGTGCGATGCTCGGTGAGTTCCACTCCGACGAGAAGACTCGTGCGGAGTTCATGCAGCTGATTCGAAATCCCCGCGCCCTCTGATCCGCAGGGGCGCCCCGGCCCAGCCGAATTCCCGATGTCCGATCGCGTCATAGTCCTTGCGTCGCATGTGCGGAGCGAAGGCGTGGGTCGGCTTACGCTCTCCTTCGAAGTTCAAAGGCTCACGGGACGGGATCCCGCCCGCGTCGCTGCGGATGCGGATGATCACCTCGGAAGGCAAGTCCCTGTTTGGCCGACGATTTCGCTGGAGGAACTTTTTGTTGACAGGAGTCCTCAAGTCGCGTAGGGTCGCCGTCGAAGAGAGCGCGACCGAACTCCTGAGCAAGGCACCCCCCTCCGCGGACACCGAATCGGATCCAATGGAGCGTGTGAGGTGCACCCATACTTTGAGGAGTTCGACATGCCGCGTCGCTCCGGGCATGTCTCGAAGGTCGGATGAGCGATCCCGGTCCATCCGGATATCAGCGTAGAACCCTAGAGGGGATCGGAGCATCCAACGGTTGGATTTCTCCGGGTCGTCCCTCGGGCGGAACCCGAGGAAAGGCGCGCGGCGGGGTGGGGACTGCAAGGCAGCCGACACCCGCATCGACGCGATGGGAGATGGTGACGTGGCAAGAGATCTCGTAGAAGAGACGGAGTCGAAGACGGTGGGGGGGCAGTGGACGGAGTCCACGCTCGTCGATCCCGAGCACTCGAACGTCGACCCCGAAGAAGAGGCGGCGCGCAACCGGAACACGCTTCTGTCTTATTTCAACGACATCGCGAACATCCCGACGCTCACGAAGGAGCAGGAGGTGATGCTCGCGAAGGAGATGGAGGTCGCGACCTTCGAGATGCGGACGGGCATCCTCTCCGTTCCGTTCACGTGGCGACAGGCGGTCGGAATCTGGCGCGGCTTGCAGGCGGAGAACCGCGTGACCGCGAAGATGTCCGAGGCGTACGGGTCGGGCACGCCCGATGGCGAGGAGCGCGGTGACCGCCTCGACAAGTGCCTCGCGAAGGTAGAGGTGCAGATCGCGAAGTACGACGAGCTCGTCGAGGCGAAGGCCGAAGCGGAGAAGACCGCGCGCGTCGTCGAGTCGATCCAGAAGGCGCTGAAGGAAGCGGATCTCAGCATGCAGATCTTCGAGCGTATCCGCAGGAAGCTGCGGACCGCGCGGGATTCCATGGCGCGCCTGGATCGGGAGATGCAGAGTCTGAAGTCTCCCAAGCGCGCGCCTCGCAGCGAGAAGGGGAAGGCCGAGCGCGACAAGGAGCTTCGAGCCCTGCGGAGGAAGCTGCGCGACGTCGAATGTTCCGTCGGCATGAAGGCGGCCGACTTCATACCGCTCATGGACCGCGTCGATCTCGCGTACGACCGGCTCATGTATCACAAGAACAAGTTCGTGCAGCACAACCTGAAGCTCGTGATCGCGATCGCGAAGGACTACCGGAACATGGGGATCGCCTTCCAGGATCTGATCCAGGAGGGGAATCTCGGCCTCATTCGTGCCGTCGAGAAGTTCGACTACCGGCGGGGTCACAAGTTCTCGACGTACGCTCTGTGGTGGATCCGGCAGGCGCTGATTCGGGCGATCCAGAATCAATCCCGCACGATCCGCATTCCGAGCCACATGCACGACACGCTCCTGAAGTACTACCGTACGTTCAACGCGCTCTCGAAGCGGTTGGGGCGCGAGCCGAAGACCTCCGAGCTGGCGAAGGAGCTCAAGATCTCCGTCGAGCAGACGGAGCGGCTCCAGAAGATGACGAGGGAGCCGGTGTCCCTCGAGACGCAGGTGAAGGGAACGGACTCGAAGGTGCTGAAGGACTTCGTGAAGGATCCGACGGCGATCTCGCCCATGGAGGGTCTCGATCGCTTCCGCCTGGAGCGGGCGACCGAGGAATCGATCGCGCAGCTCAACGAGCGTGAGCGCAACATCCTGCGCTGGCGCTTCGGAATGAAGGGCGAGCAGGATCACACGCTCGAGGAGATCGGCGAGAAGCTCGGGCTGTCGCGCGAGCGGGTGCGTCAGCTCGAGGCGCGCGCCATCGAGAAGCTGCGCCATTCCTCGAAGCAGCGACTGCTCGACGCGTTCACCGATCTCTGATCCGCACTGGCGGCGGGCACGGGGTTCGAGAACACGACACGGGGGCAGCTCTCACCGAGGGCTGCCCCCGTGTCGTCGTTCGCGACGAGGTGTGTTCGGGAGAAAGCGGCCAGGGCGGTTGTCGCCGCGAGGGAAGCCGTCGATGCGAGATCCCGGATGCCTCAGCGGCTCGGCGAGAGCGGGTAGAGCTCGAGGTCTCCACTCTCCTCGAGTGCTTTGTACCGGTCGCGATACCACAGAGCCATCGTGAGCTGGCGCTCCTGCTGTTCGAGTCGCTCGCGCGTGCTCTCGATCTCGGCGGCGATGCTTGCTTCGCTCGGCTCCTCTCGATCCGCGAGCGAGGCCACGTAGAACGCCTCTCCATCGGTGAAGATGCGCCCGGCAGTTGGCTCCTCGCGGGTGAGCGAGAACGCCGTCTCGAGCAGTCCCTCCACGCCGCGCAGGCCCGGCACGCCGGGATCCACTGCGCGGAAGCGGGGAGAGGTTCGTGTCTCGAGCCCCTCCGCCTTCGCCGCCGCGTCGAGCTCCTCGCCCGCGCGTAGCCGATCGAGGACCGCGGCGACACGGTTTCGTGCGGCCTCGCGGGCAGAATCCTCGCGTGCCAGCTCCCGCGCGAGGTCGAGCGCCACCGTCTCGAACGACACATCCACTGCGGGATGACGCGTCAGCAGCCGCACGAGGTGAATCCCCCTCTCCGTCGTGATGGGCGCGGAGATCCCCCCGGGCTCGAGTCCGAACGCCGCCTCATCGATCGCTCCGACCATCTGCCCGCGAGCGAATCGGCCGAGCGAGCCGCCGCCGTCCTTCGTCGCGAGGTCGTCGGAGAGCTCGCGCGCGAGTGCCGCGAAGTCTTCTCCCGCGTCGAGCCGAAGCCGTGCGGCCTCGGCTCGGGCCAACCCCTCCGGACCCTCGAACAGGATGTGTGCGGCCTCGACCTGCTCGGGCCGCTGGAACTCATCCTTCCGGCTCTCGTACGCGGCGCGCACGCGATCGGGCTGGGCGTCGAGCAGGCGTTGCGCTGTCTCGTCGGTGATCTGCGCCGCGTCGAGGAAGTCGCTCGTGTGCGCCCCCACGTAGCGCAGGCGGATCCGCGCCTGGTTGCGGAGCACCTCGCGCCGCGCGCGCGAATCAGAGATGCGCACGGGCGAGACCAAGAGTCGCTCGAGCTTGCGGAGCAGCAGATCGCGCTCGTACTCGTCGAGGTACTGGCGGACCGTGAACCCTCCTCGCGCGGCGATGCGCCGCACGATCTCGGGGTCGTAGATGCCGCCGTTCTGGAACTGCGGGTTGCCATGGATCTCCCGCCGCACTTCGTCGTCGGTCACCCGCAGGCCCAGCCGCGCGGCTTCTCTCGCGAGCACCCAGCGCTGTACCAGCGAGGCCCGCGTCTGCTCGTCCAGGATCTGCTGGAGCTGCTTCGCGGGGATGCCAGACTCCTCGAGCGAGCCGAGGCTCGCCGCTTGGAGCTCTCGGAAGAACTCGAAGACCTCGCGGGGAATCGGCTCGCCGTCGACGACGGCGACCGCTCCGCCGACACTCTCGCCCATGGGCTGCCCGAAGAAGAAGACGAAGGCGACGATCACCAAGATGAGCGCGCCGTTGCGAATCCAGACGAAGCCCCGCGTCATGACACCCTGCGAACACCCGGCTCCGGATTGCGAGGGATCGCGGCGGGCCGGGATGGGTCGAGATGGTTTCGATCGCGACCCATCCCCGCCTGGGGTGCGGTCACGGCGTTCCAGCTCCGGAACGGCCGGCTGAGCCTAGAGGGGAGGGGGGGCAAATGCAAGCGTTCCGCGGGGTTGCCGCCCACGCGTGCCTTGCGGCACGCAGCGCGCATCCATAGAATCCGGCGCGGATCCCGCGTCGGGTCCGAACTGTGCACCGTGATATCGCTCTCCGGCCTCCGCGGGGGCAACACCTGGGGAACCCGGCATGATGAGGGCGCTCAATCGCCTTCTCGGCGTCTTCTCGAACGACCTCGCCATCGACCTGGGCACGGCGAATACGCTGGTGTACGCGAAGGGCCGAGGCATCATCTCGAGCGAGCCCTCGGTCGTGGCGGTCGACACCGAGAAGCGTCGGGTGCGTGCGGTGGGCAAGGAGGCGAAGAGCATGCTCGGCCGCACGCCCGGCTCGATCGTGGCGGTGCGTCCCCTGCGCGACGGTGTGATCGCCGACTTCGAGATCGCCGAGGCGATGCTGCGCTACTTCATCCAGAAGGCGCACAACCGCTCTACCCTCGTGCGGCCGAGGATCGTGATCTCGGTGCCATCCGGCATCACCGAGGTCGAGAAGCGAGCCGTGCGCGAGTCGGCATTGTCGGCGAGTGCGCGCGAGGTCTATCTGCTCGAGGAACCGATGGCTGCAGCCATCGGCGCCGGGCTCCCGATCACCGAGCCGTCGGGCAGCATGATCATCGACATCGGTGGGGGAACCACCGAGGTCGCGATCATCTCCCTCTCCGGGATCGTCTACGCCAACAGCGTGCGCGTGGGTGGCGACAAGATGGACGAAGCGATCCTCAACTACATCAAGCGCAAGTACAACTTGTTGATCGGGGAGCGCACCGCGGAGCGCATCAAGATCGAGATCGGATCGGCGTATCCTAGCGACGAGGTAAAGACGGTCGTCGTGAAGGGGCGTGACCTCGTGGGGGGCGTGCCGAAGACGCTCGAGGTGAACAGCGAGGATGCGCGCGAGGCCCTGGCAGAGCCGGTGAATGCGCTCGTCGAAGCGACCCGGATCGCGCTCGAGAGCACCCCGCCGGAGCTCGCGGCGGACATCGCCGACAAGGGGATCGTGCTGAGCGGCGGTGGAGCCATGCTGAGGCACCTCGACGTGCTCTTACGCGAGGAGACGGGGTTGCCGATCATGCTGGCGGAGGATCCGTTCACAGCGGTCGTGATGGGATGCGGGCGCTGCTTGGACGAGATCGATTTGCTCAGGGACGTCACCGACCGGGCCTGAGCGAGAGAGGCATTTCCGAAGCCTTGAGTGAGCTGCTCGGTCGATTCCGATACCCCGTCACCTACGTGCTCCTCTCGTGTGTGTGCCTCGTGGGGATGACGCTGCGTCGCGATCCGCACCCGCTGGGATGGGGCTCCTCGGCGATCCTGGCGCTCACCCTGCCTCTCGAGCGCATGGTGGCGCTCCCCGTGCGCGAGGTTCGCGATCTGTGGCACGAGTATGTCGATCTCGTCGGCGTGCGCGAGCGCAACGAGATCCTGGCGGCGCGGGTGCATCGGCTCGAGGAGGAGAATCTGCGCTTCCGCGAGGCGATGGTGTCCGTGGAGCGCCTGCAACGTCTCACCGGGTTCCGCGACCGGCGCGATCTGCCGATGGTGGCGGCGAACGTCGTAGGGCGGGATCTGTCGGCATGGTTCCGGTCGGTGATCATCGATCAGGGGGAGACGGCCGGGATTCGCCCGGGCATGGCGGTGATCACCGATGCGGGTGTGGTGGGCGTCGTCTCGGGAACGACGCGCGGTGCGGCGAAGATCCTGTCGATCGTCGACCCGCAGAGCCGCGTCGACGCCTACATCCAGCGCAGCCGCGCAGGGGGCATGGTTCGCGGGGCGTCGTCGGACGAGGTGTACTTCGACTATGCGCTGCGCGAGGAGGACGTGCGGATCGGCGATCGCCTGCTCACATCGGGCCTCGGAGCCGTCTATCCGAAGGGCATCCTCGTTGGGCAGGTGAGCCGGGTGGAGTCGCAGCCGTACGGTCTGTTTCAGAAGGTCTTCGTGGAGCCCGCGGTCGATCTGGGAAAGCTCGAACAGGTGTTCGTGATCCTCGAGAAGCGCGATCTCCCGGATCCCGAGGAGTTCGCGGCGCCCGACGAGAACCTGTTCACCGGTTTCACCGATGCCGTGGCAGAGGCTCCTGCGGACATATCCGTCGCGGCGGAGCCACCGCCCGGCGGGACGATGCGGTGATTCCTCTCGTACGACTCGCAGGTCTGGGTCTCGTCTCGTTGCTCGCGCAGGTCCTGCTGGCCGAGCTCCCGCGGAGCCTACGCCCGGATCTGGTGCTGGTCTTCGCGCTCGGGATGGGGCTTCTCGGGCGTCCGCTCGTGGGGCTGTGGCTCGCGTTCGGCTTTGGTTTCGCCATGGATGTGCTCTCGGGCTCCCCACTCGGTTTGTTTGCGCTGCTGCGGGGAACCGCTTGCGCGCTCACGCGCCTGCTCGATCGCGCGCTCTTCCTGCGCGGATCGATCCCGTGGGCGGTCTACGTCGCGGCCTGGGTCACGCTCGACACCTTGCTCATGGCGGGCGTGCTCCACGTATTCACCCGCGCCTCTGCGCCGGGATCCGAGCAGATCCTGGCGCTGCTTCCCGCGCGTGTCCCGCTCACGGCGCTGCTCGCCGTGCCGCTGCTTCCGGTGTTCCTTCGCTTCGGGTCCAAGGCGGAGCGCGATGGCCTTCTCCCCTCGCTCTCCCCCCATGGACCCCGCTCGCGGCCGTGACGCATCTCGGGAGCGCGGGCAGCCCGCCCGAAGGATTCCTCCAGCGCCGCCTCGTCCTGGCGGCGGTGATCGCGCTCGTCGTGTGGGCGGTTCTGATCGGCCGTCTGTTCTATCTGCAGGTCCTCCAGGAGGATCGCTACCGCATCTCCGCGGAGCGCAACAGCGTGCGCACGCGCCGCGTCGAGGCTCCGCGCGGCATGATCCTCGACCGCAGTGGGGTCGTCCTCGTCGATTCGCGTCCGAGCTTCGATGTCGCGATCGTGCCGAGCGAGGTCGACGACATGGACGCGGCGCTGCGTCGGATCGCGGCCCTCACGGGCCGGGAGCTCGAGACCGTGCACGATGCGGCGCGCACGTCGTCGGCCGGCGGCCGCTTCGCCGAACGGCTGGTCGCACGGGACCTCGATCGTGCGACACTCGCGCGTGTCGAGGAGCGGCTGTGGGCGCTCGGTGGTGTGACCACGCGTGCCACCCCGGTGCGCGCCTACCGCCAAGGCGACGTGCTCGCGCACGTTCTCGGTTGGCTCGGCGAGATCGACGCATCGCAGCTCGAGCGCCGCGACTACCAGGGGTACCGGCGCGGGGAGATCATCGGCAAGGATGGCATCGAGAAGCTCCTCGATCGGGATCTTCGTGGCCGTCCGGGCGGGCGAAACGTGCTGGTCGATGCGCACGGGCGCGAGCTCGAGACGCTCGGTGCGATCGAACCGCAGCCGGGCCACAACGTCGTCCTCACGATCGACGAGCGTCTGCAGGAGGCTGCGGCGCGCGCGCTCGACGCGATCGGGCGGGGCGGCGCCGTCGTCGCCCTGGATCCGCGAACGGGCGAGGTCCTCGTTCTGCTCAGCCGTCCGAGCTTCGACCCCAACCGATTCGTGTCGGGCCTCGATCGGAAGGAGTGGAACGCCCTCGTCAACCACCCGCGCACGCCGCTCCACAATCGCGCGATCCGCGGTCAGTATCCCCCGGGCTCCACGTACAAGGTCGTGACGGCGCTCGCCGGTCTCGAGGAGAAGGTCATCACGGCGAACACCAAGGTGTTCTGCGGAGGTGCCTACACGTTCGGGCGTCGGCGGTATCGCTGCTGGAAGAAGGAGGGGCACGGTTCGGTCGACGTGCATCGCGCGCTCGTCGAATCGTGCGACGTGTTCTTCTACCAGACGGGCCGACAGCTCGGCGTGGATCGGCTCGCCTACTACGGGCGTGCGCTCGGACTCGGCCAGCCCACGGGAATCGATCTCGAGGGGGAACGCGGAGGGCTCGTCCCCACGGCCGCCTGGAAGCTCCGACGCTTCGGTGAGCGGTGGATGGACGGCGAGACGATCTCGCTGTCCATCGGCCAGGGCTTCAACCTGTGGACGCCCCTGCAGCTCGCGAGCGTGTACGCGACGATCGGCAAGGGTGGGCAGCGCTACCGGCCGTATCTCGTGCAGCGCGTCGAGGATGCCAGCGGCAAGAAGCTTCGCGAGACGCAGCCCGAGCTGCTGGGCGAGATCGCCATCGGCGCGCGTTCGCTCGAGATCGTCCGGGATGCGCTGCACGGCGTCGTGCACGAGCCGCGCGGAACCGGATCGGCGATGCGCCGGCCGCCGCTCGGCGTCGAAGCGGCGGGAAAGACGGGCACCGCACAGGTCGTGGCGATGGCCGCGGACGGATCTGCGAAGGAGGACGAGATCCGCGAGGAGCACCGCGACCACGCGTGGTTCGCGACCTACGCGCCCGCGGAAGACCCGCGTATCGCGGTCGCGGTGCTGGTCGAGCATGGCGGTCACGGTGGATCCGCCGCCGCACCCATTGCGCGTGCGGTGGTCGAAGCCTTCCTCGTGGCCGAGCGGGAGGACTCGCGTCCCACGCTGCGTGACGCCACGGGGGGGGATGCGGTCCCCCGCGATGGGGTGGGGTCTCCGGCGGCACCCGTGGATCCGCAGAGGGTCTCCATGCCCGTGGAGGTGAGCGATGCAGATTGATCGCCGCCTGCTGCAGAACTTCGAGTGGCCGCTCTTTGCGCTCGCGCTCGTGCTCGCCGCGATGGGCGTGCTGAACCTGGTGTCGGCTGCGCCGGGAGGCATCGAGCAGGGGCTGCCGGGATTCGCACTGCGTCAGCTCGTCTGGCTCGGCATCGGACTCGGTGGGCTCCTGGTGGTGCTGCTTCCGGACTATCGCCGTCTGGAACGCCTGGCCGTGCCGATCTACCTCGGCACGGTGGCGCTGCTCGTGGCGGTGCTGCTGTGGGCGCCCTTCATCAACGGCTCC
>CAZOTO010000010.1:0-48401 GCA_964582775.1 uncultured Myxococcales bacterium | reverse complement strand
CTACTTCCGCCCGGATGGACGTTGTCAAGCCACCCGCTTCCGGACCGCAGCCCCTACGACCACGCTGCCCAGACCGAAGAGCGCCATCGAGGCGGGCTCGGGAATGGGCTTGGTGACGAAGCTCTCGCTTCCTTGGCTTGCGAAGGCCTGTACGTGGATTCCGATCCGAACCCCGCCGCTGAGGAGGGCCGCTTCGAGGTCGGCATAGGACCCCGTAAGGTTCATCGCGATGCCCAGCCACTCGCCGGGATTCACGCCCAGTGCGGCGATCGGAGAATCGGAGTCCGCGGAGTAGTCGGCCATGAACGAGATGCCTGCTCCCCCGGGAAGGTTCGAGGGCGTGGCGTTCGCCGAGAACGACACACCGGACCCCGAGTCGTCGATAGATGCGAGTCCCGACAACGCGCTCGCGTTGTCGTCGAAGTAGACGTCCGCGATCGACGACGCTTCAGGACCCGCATTGACGAATCGGAAGAGCGCTTGGCCTCCTCCCAGATCGCTCACCTCGACGGAGAGCTGTGCCTCGCCGATCGCAGCGTCTCCAAGATCGTTTGCGGTCACGTTGTCGAATCCGAGCGTCAGCGCTTGCGCCGAGGTCGCGAGAAGAAGAATCCCGCTCGCCAAAGCCATTGCGAGCCGATGCCCAGCCCGCCGTGCGAACCCTGCCATGATGTTGCTCCCTGTTGCGAACCAAGCCGCCCCTGCGAGAACGATTCTCCTCCAAGACGAAGGAGAGGTCAATGGACGATTTCCGGGCTCAGGTTTCGCCGCGTTCCGCCCGGAGCGATTCCAGCTTCTTCCGGCAATACGGCACGCAATCCTCGAGGGCACCGGCCACCGTCTTTACCGGGCGGTAGCCGAGGTCCCGCTCCGCGTCCGCGTTGCTTCCGAAGTGGGTGATCGAGATCTTGTCGAGCTCATGGGGAGTAAGGGGCGGGGGCGGCATCCGCCATCGGAAGTGGGCGTACTGCCACGCCTCCAGGATCGGCCGGAGCAGGCCCGCCGGAATGCTCCGCGTGGGGGGATGGAATCCCAGCGCCAGCAGGAGCGGGCGCAGGAACCCGAAGGTGTTCTGCGGCTCGCCATCCGAGACGAAATACGCCTTCCCGCAGGCCGCCCCGGCGGCGGCCAGGCTGCGCGCGGCCAGGATCTCCCCGTGGACGAGGTTCTCGATATAGGAGTTGTCCTGCCGGGTGCTTGCGCTCCCGATGGCCGCCTTCAGCGTCCCTCTGGCGAGTTGTACCAGGATGGAGTCGAGAACCAGGTTCTCGCCCGGCCCGTAGATCCCATCCGGCCGCACGGAGCACGTGACCAAGCCCCCGATCCCATTGGCTGCGAGCACCCGGCGCTCGGCTTCGATCTTCGTCTCGCCGTAGACGCTCTTCGGGCTTGCCGCGTAGGGCGTCTGCTGGTTCATGTCCGGGAGCGGCTTGCCGTCGAAGCACACGTCCACCGAGCTCGTGTAGACGAGCCGCTCGACGCCCTGCGCTTGGCAAGCGCCGATCATGTTCTCGGTACCGCTCACGTTCACGGACCACGCGGCCTGGCGGTACTGCGGCGTGGCGGCTCTCCCTCCGAGCAGCGCGATGGTTGCCGCGGCGTGGAACACGGTGTCGATGCCTCGGCAAGCGGTGCGGACCGCCTCCGGATCGCGGATGTCTCCGTGAGCGATCGCGAGCCTCGGGTGCTGCAGATCCAGCGGTGAGCGATGGACGAGCGCGCGTACGCTGCAACCACGATCGAGCAGCGTCCTCACCAGGTTTCGCCCCAGGAAGCCCGCGGCGCCCGTGACGAGACACGGGCCGAGCTCCTCGTCGAGTCCCTTCTCCGGTCGGGGTTCGATGGCCACGATCGTCCCTCCCCCTCGTGTGCTCGGGCTGGCAGCCTCCGCTCCGCTTCGGTAGCCAACTTCGGCCCATCCGTGTACCACGGACGCCGCACGGATGTGGGATGTACGGGGGAGGTACGAAACACGATCGTGGCGACGCTGGCCAATGCCTTGGATCGATTAGAAGGGGAGATGAGCCGGGCGATGGCCGATCTCGGAACCTTGGTGCGGATTCCGAGCGTCTCCGCCAAAGGCTTCGATCCCGACGAAGTCGCCCGATGTGCTCGTGCCGTGGAGGAGCTCCTCCGCGAGGCCGGGCTGCACGAAGTCGAGCTCCTCGAGCTCCCCGGCGCCCACCCTTGCGTGGTGGGTGAGTGGGTGGGTGCGGGCGCCACGGCCCCGACGGTGCTGATCTATGCACACTACGACGTACAGCCGCCGGGCCGACCGTCGGCGTGGCGGTCGCCGGCGTTCGAGCCCACCGCAGGCGACGATGGTCGTCTGTACGGGCGAGGAGTCGCGGACGACAAGGGCGGGTTGCTCGTTCACGTCGCGGCCGTTCGCGCATGGCTCGAGTCCTGCGGGAGGCTCCCCGTGAACGTGCGATTTCTCGTAGAGGGGGAGGAGGAGATCGGTTCACCCCATCTCACGGATTTCCTTCGTACCCATCGCAGCCGATTCGATGCCGATGCGATCGTGCTCTCCGACACGTCGAACCTCGACACGGGGCTGCCGTCGATCACCACGAGCCTTCGCGGTCTCGTCGTCGTCGATGTCGCTGTACGCGCGCTCGACCATCCTCTTCACAGTGGGATCTGGGGCGGTCCGGTCATGGATGCGGCGACGGCGCTGGTTCGCCTGCTCGCGCGACTCGTGGATGATCGGGGTGTGATCCAGGTGCAAGGGATCCTCGACGATGTGCCGGAGCTCGACGGGGGCTTCGTCGCGCGCCTGCGCGCGCTTCCGCTCGATGAGGAGGGGCTCCGGGCGCAGGCGGGGATCGACGCATCGATCGGATGGGCCGGGAAGGTGGAGATGCCGATTGCACAGCGGTTGTGGTGGCACCCGAGCTTGTCGATCACCGCGCTCGAGGGCACGTCTTTCGCGAACGCCGCGAACCAACTTGCCGATGTCGCTCGCGCGCGGATCGGGCTTCGCCTGGCGCCGGGACAGGATGCGCAGCGCGCGGCGCGAAGGCTCGTGGATTTCCTGAGGTGTGATCCGCCCTGTGGCGTTGCCGTCGAGACGTCCATCCACACGGCATCTCCGGGGTGGTCGATCGTCGCCGAGGGGCCCGCCTTCGAGGCTGCACGCCGTGCGCTCGCCGCAGGCTACGGCTGCGAACCCGTCGAGATCGGATGCGGTGGCTCGATCCCGTTCGTGGGCCCGTTCGCGCAGGTGTTGGGAGGCGTGCCCGCGTTGCTCCTGGGCGTCGAGGATCCGTACTGCAACGCGCATGGAGAGAACGAGAGCCTGTCCGTCGACGACTTTCGCAAGGCGGCGCGTGCGGCCACGATCCTGCTCGAGGAGCTACGGGCCGTGCGAGAGGAGTGCTGAGTGGGATCGGACCGGGAGGCGAGCTTCTCGCAATGGGTCGAGTATGGCCTGTACCTGGTGGCGATGGCGGGCATCCGGGCCGTGCCGCTTCCGATCGCGCAGGGCGTTGCTGCCTTCCTCGGCCGGATGGTATGGGCGATGGGTGGACGACGCGTTGCGTTCGCGATGGGAAACCTGCGTTTGGCGTATCCGGATCGCAGCGAGAGGGAGCTTCGTGATCTCGGTCGCGAGAGCTTCATCCATCTGGCGTGGAACCTCGTCGATCTCGCTCGCGCCGTGCGTTGGGATGCCGACGATCTACTCCAACGCGTTTCTGTGTCAGGCGTCGAGCACGTGCGGGCGGCGACGGCGCACGGACGCGGGGCATTCGTTCTCACGTTGCACCAGGGGATGTTCGAGCTCGCCCTGCGGGTGGCTCCACTCGTCGGCTTTCCCATCACGGTCATCGGCAGGCCTCTTCGCAACCCGATCGTGCGAAGGTTCATGGATCGAGAGCGAACCCGTACGGGATCGGAGTGGGTCGAGCACCGCAATGCGGCACCGGGGATGCTGCGGGCGCTCCGCAGAGGGCGTTTGGTCGCCGTCCTGAACGATCAGTACTCCAAGCGCTCGCGCGGGGTGATGGTTCCTCTCTTCGGGAAGCGCTGCTCGACGTCGGTCGGCGTGGCCACTCTTGCACTACGAAGCGGCGCTCCGGTGGTTCCCGCGCACATCTGGCGCGATGGCCCGGATCACCACCAACTCGCGTTTCTTCCCGCGATGCCGGCACCTGAGCCCAGCGGAGATCGGCGCTGCGACGTCGAGCTCGCGACCGCCGCGTACAACGAGGCGATAGAGCAGATGATCCGTGCCCACCCCGAGCAATGGATGTGGAGTCATCGCCGCTTCCGTTACAGCCCCGATCTGGACGAAGACCCCTACGCGGGCGCCTGAGTCCTCTCAGGCGCGTTGCGGCTTGTAGGCGATGCAATCGATCTCGACGGTAGCACCGAGCGCGAGCCCCGCGCAGCCGACGGTGATCCGCGCAGGGGGCGTGCCGTCGAAGAACTCGAGATAGGCGCGGTTCATCTCGGGGAAGCCGGACATGTCGCTCACGAATACGCTCATCTTCACGACGTCTTGGAAGCTGGCGCCCGCCGCCGCGAGGATCGTGCGGATGTTTGCGAGCGTCTGCGTCGTTTCGGGTCCGATCCCGCCTTCGACGAGCTCGAAGCGGCCCGGTCGCGTACCTAGGGTTCCCGAGACGTGGATGAAGTCGCCGGCCACCGTCGCATGGCAGAACGTCGGCAATCTTCCCACGCCCTCTGCAATGATCTTCCGCACTTCGCTCATCTCGTCCTCCTGGCCGATCGACACGTTTCCGTGTCAGATGGATTCCTGCCCTCGAAACGGCTCGACGGTGCGGATCCCCTCTCGCGCGGCGATTCTTCGCAGCAGCCATGCGAACATGGCCGGGGCGCCCGGGCCGATCCAGACCTCCGTGAGGCGCTTTTTCGGTCTGCGCTGATGACGCGCGATGCGCCAGACCTTGGTGAGCGCGAGGCGGCCGCCCTTCATCTGCAGGGAGAGCAGTCCGTTGCCGTGCGAGGGGCGTAGCCAGAGGATCTTTCCTCCTCCCTCGAGGATCTGCAGTGCGGCTTTGCGTTGGACGGAATCGAGATCGTGGTCGCCCGTCGCCAGCAGCACGTTGCGTCTCGCCCCCGGGTGCAGGGCCAAGTAGCGCTCCCGGTTCTCGGTGAGCAATCCGCGGAAATCGTCCACATCCCGAAACGATCCGTGATCCTCGTGGTGGAGGTGCGCGTCGGGATGGATCCCGATCCACCAGCCGCGCTCGATCCAGCGACGGGACAGATCGGTGTCCTCGTAGTAGCCTCGCCCGAATCCGGTGTCGAACCCGCCGATTTCCTCGAAGGCTCGTCTGCGCATGAGGAATGCGTATCCGGACAGGCTGTGCGTGAGGACGCAGCCGCTTCGCCGCTCGTAACGAGAGAGGTCGTAGCCGGCGAACGTGTTCCCCGCAGGGATCACCGCGGCCAGCCGCGAGTCCGACGCCATGGCTGCAGTGAGCGGTGCGAGAAAGTCGTCGCGCGCTTCGGTATCCGAGTTCAGGACGAGCACGAGCGGAGATCGGGTGCGCGCGAAGGCCTGATTCACGGACGAGCCGAAGCCCGTGTTGCGCTCCGCATGGTGCACGCGCAAGCCCGGCCACTGCAGGGAGTCGAGCATGTCTGTGGTGGCGCGGTTCGACGCATCGTCGTGTACCTGGACCTCTCCGATGTAGTCCGAGACGTGTTCGTAGAGACTCTCGATGCAGCGGCGTGTGAGATCCGGAGCGTTGTATACCGGGATCACCATGTCGATTCGCTCGCGCCGGTCGAGCGATGTGCCCTTGCTCTCGATTTCGGGGATCATGCCGGGCGGACTATAGCCCCCGGCGGCGCGACGTCTCTATCCTCGCCCGCACGCGGCACCGAGGAGGGGAACCATGCGCATCTCGTTCCGGAGCATTCTAGGAGCCATGCTCGTCGCATGGCTCGCGCCCATCGGATTCGCGCGAGCCGAGGCGCCCGTCGTGATCCTGCTCTCGCTGGATGGCGTGCGCCACGACGATCCCGATCGCAGCGACACGCCTGCGCTCGATCGGCTGGCGCGTGAAGGCGGACGCGCCGATCGCATGATCCCGGTGTTCCCGACGAACACGTTCCCGAACCACGTCTCGATGGCGACGGGAACGTACGTCGACCGCCACGGAATCGTGGGGAATCGCTTCTGGGATCCAAGGAAGGGAACGTTCGACTACCACAACGACGCGAGCTGGATCGAAGCGGAGCCGATCTGGGTGGCAGCCGAACGGCAGGGGGTGCGGTCCGCCGTGTTCTTCTGGGTCGGCTCGGAGACGGACTGGCGGGGCGTCGGCGCGACCTATCGCAAGACTCCCTTCGATGGGCGTGTTTCGGAGGCGAAGAAGGTCGAGCAGATCCTCGCCTGGATCGATCTCCCCGCCGAGCAGCGACCCGGGCTCGTTCTCTCGTGGTGGCATGGCGTCGACTCGGCGGGGCACCGAAAGGGATCGACGCATCCCGACGTCGCTCGTCAGCTCGCGCGCCAGGATCGGTTTCTCGCTCGGCTCCTGGCCGGGCTCGATGCGCGAAAGGCGTGGCCGTACACGACCCTGCTCGTGGCGAGCGATCATGGCATGGCGACGGCGACCGGCACGATCGATGTGGCGTCGGCGCTTCGCTCCGCAAGAATTCGTGCGAGGATCATCGGAGGCGGAGGCTCGGCGTTCGTCCACCTGGAAGATCCGCGTCGGGTGGAGCAGGCCCTCGTGGAGCTCGGGGGAGTGAGGGGACTTACCGCGTACGCGACGAACGATCTTCCGCGCGGGCTCCGCGCGGCCCATCCACGCCGGAGCGGTCACCTCGTGCTCGTCGCCGAGCCCCCCTACGCGATCGGCCGATCGCGCGAGGGCAGGAAGCTGCGCGACGCGATCGTTCCCCGGGCAAGCGCATCCAAGGGAACACATGGCTACCTGCCCGATCGTCCGGAGATGGCCGGGATCTATTATGCGATGGGGCGAGGAGTTCCCGCGGGAAAGCGGATCGCATCGTGTCGCACCATCGACGTCGCGCCGACGATCGCTGCGCTCCTCGGGATCGAGCCCCCGGATCGCTCCGAAGGGGAACGCTGCTTGGTGATCCCAACGGGAGTCGAACCCGTGTCTCCAGGGTGAGAACCTGGTATCCTAGACCACTAGACGATGGGACCACGTCGAGCTGGCGCGCAGACTAATGAGCACCTGATCCGTCGTCAATGGCGAAGCCGTGGCGATCCGCTCTTCATCGAGCAGCGCGGCGGAGATGCGGCTACGCTCCCCCACGTCGGTAGACCGATTCGGGCGGTTCTCGTCGCGAATGGCGATGCAAGCTCTCGTGCCCCGGGTCGTCTCGTTCAGATCACCGGGGTCGGCAAAGGAGGGGGCGGAGCATGAGCGAGGATGCGGGACAGCCACTCACCGGGCTGCGAGCGGGATCGGTGGGGGAGCACGTGTTCCTGTGCGGGGATCCGGCACGTGTGGATCGGATCTCCGCTGGCTGGGCGAACGTGCGCGAAGTTTGCCGCGTTCGCGAATACCGGATCGTCACTGGCGAATGCGATGGTGTCCCCCTTGCCGTGGCATCGACGGGAATCGGCGCGCCGAGCACTGCGATCGTGGTCGAAGAGCTCGCCAAGGTCGGCGCCCGGGTATTCCTTCGAATCGGCAACAGTGGTGGACTCGATCCTGGACTCGCACTCGGGGATCTCGTGATCACGACGGCTGCGGTGCGCGATGACGGTACGTCCTCGAGCTATGTGGATCCGAGCTACCCCGCGGTCTCGGACTTCGAAGTGGTGGCCGCTCTGGTGGGAGCGGCGCGTAGACGGGGCGTGCGTTTCCAGACAGGAATCACCTGGTCGATGGATGCGTTCTACGCGCGCAACGCCATTCTCGCTGCCGACGGGACTCTCGAGACCATGAGCTTCGGCGGGTATCGGCCCCCCGAGCTCGCCGAGCGCATCTCGCGCATGCGAGCGGCGCGTGTGCGCAATTGCGAGATGGAGAGCGGTGTCCTCCTCACCCTCGCAAATCTCTTCGGCCTCCGTGCGGGCTGCATCTGCGTCGTCTCGGATCGCGCTCCATGGCCCGGCCCGGCGGAGCTCGACATCGACAAGAACATGGACGCGTGCATCCGGGTGGCGACGGACGCGATGCTCGCGCTCGTGAAGGGGTGAACGATCTCTCGATCTGGGCTGCGCGTGCGCTGACTCCGACGGGTCTGCGCACGGGGGTGCGTGTCCGCACGGCGGATGGCCGCATCGCGGCCATCGAGCCGGCACAATCCCCTCGAGGGAGCGACATCGCGTTCCCCCATGCCACGCTGGTTCCGGGCTTCATCGATCTGCAGGCAAACGGGGGTGCGGGTGCCGCGTTCGACGACCCGGACCCAGAGGTGCGGCAGCGTGCGTCGCGCTACCACCTTGCATCCGGTACGACGTGCCTGCTCGCCACGCTGGTGACTGCGCCCATCGAGTCGCTCGTCGCCTCGCTCGAACGCCTGCGAAACGACTTGCGGTCCCCTCGGGACGACGGCGCGCCGAACGTCCTGGGGGTTCATCTCGAGGGGCCGTTCCTCTCTCCACGCAAGAGCGGCGCCCACGCGGCGTCCCATCTCGCCCTTCCGACACCCGAGGCGGTCGATTCGCTGCTGCGCGGCGGAGGTCGCTCCCTGCGCATGGTGACGCTCGCGCCAGAGCTCGAGGGTGCGCTCGATGCAGTGGAGGGATTCGCACGCGCGGGAGCGGTCGTTTGTGCAGGGCACTCGATGGCGACGCTGGCGCAGGTGCGTGCGGCGATCGCGAGGGGATTGTCCTTCGTGACCCACGTGGGCAATGCCTGCGACTGGCCCAGCCGGCCCCACGATCCGCAATGGGGGTATCGCCGGAGCGAGCCGGGGGTCGTGGGCGCTTTTCTCTGCGACGATCGTCTGCGGGGCAGCGTCATCCTGGACGGTCATCATCTGCATCCCGAGCTCGTCCGCGCGCTCGTCCGCGCGCGAGGGGGAGATGGCATCGCGCTCGTGAGCGACGCCTCGCCGGCCGCGGGTTTGGGGCCGGGGCAGTACCGGCTCGGCGGGCTCGAGATGAACGTGCACGAGGGTGGGTACGCCACCTCCGGAGAGGGTTTGGCGGGAAGTGTCGTTCCGCTCGCACGCACGATCCGTGTAGCCGTGCGCGAGGCGGGTCTGCCGATCGATGTCGCCGTGCGGATGGCAACGTCGACGCCCGCCGACGTGCTCGGTATCGGTCTTCGCAAGGGCCGGCTCCGCCCCGGCGCCGATGCCGACCTGGTCGTGCTCGATTCCGAGCTCGATGTTTGTGCGGTCTTCCTGGCGGGGCGACCGTTCCCGCGCGAATAGGCGAAGAACGAATAGGCGAAGAAGGTGGACTGCGCCTCGCCGTCAAGTCCCCCTTCCCATGGGCCGATCTCGTAGGCGTCCTGGATCCAGACGGAAGAAGGGGGCCCACCTCATGCGTATCACTGCACGTCAATTCGTCGCCATTGCATCGCTGGTTGCGATGATCGCCATCCTACCCAGCGGGGCGGGTGCCGTTGGCTACGAGGACTCGCTCGACGATTGCAGCTATCCGCAGACGTTCGATCTGATGGTGATGCGCCCCGTTGGGTTGGTCACCATGGGGCTCGGCGCCGCGCTGTACATCCCGGCATTGCCGCTCACGCTGCTCACGTCGCCGGGGGATCTCGGGACCACCACGGAGAACCTGATCAAGAAGCCGACCCGCTTCACCTTCCGTCGCGGGCTGGGCGAGTGCTCCGGGGTCACGATCGCGTACTAGCGGTTCTACGGAAGATCCCAGAACGAAGGGGTGCGGGAATCGTCCCGCGCCCTTCGTTCGTTTTGGGGCCAGCGACAATCCCCGGTCTCGCCGTTCCGGGCTCGATGTCTCAGGAGTGCGGATCACCGAACAAACCCTCCCTCGCCGGACCCGTGGTTTCCGCCCAAAGGAGAGGCGGGGATCCGGATGCCCGGATCCCCGCCTGGGAGGGAGGGATGTCCTGTCCTGCTTCGATGCGTCGTATCGAGGGGCGATCCAGCCAGGGGTCCACGAGAAAAGCCAGGGAGAGGGATCGGCAAAGGAGGGATTTCTTGCTTCGGCTCTCTGTCTCGCGACCTCGGAAGAGCCCCGGATCTCTCCCGCGGACCCCAGCTGGATGCTCTTCGTACGGCGATTGAGACGCAGGGGGGGCGCGTCGTATTCGAAGCCCTGCGGAGATGGGAGCCGAGATTCTTCCCTGAGGAGGCCTGGATGCGCGGCGGGGCCCCATTGGACCCGGAGCGATCCCGGTGTTCCGGTGGGGCATCGTTGGTTGGCGGACAGGGATTCGAACCCCGATAGCCGGATCCAGAATCCGGAGTCTTACCGTTAGACGATCCGCCAGCGAGGCGGGAGTATAGGCGCCTCGTACGGCTCTTCAATCGCCGTGTGCGGCGGTGGATGGGCTGCGTTTCTGGATCCACTCCACGCAATCCGCCAAGCGCGCGAGAACCCTTTCACGGCCCAGGGTCTCCAGGGTCTCGAAGATCCCGGGGCTAGCGGATCGGCCCGTCATCGCGACGCGCACCGGCTGTGCGAGCTTGCCGAGCGACAGGGCGTGCGCCTCGAGCACGCAGTGGAAGGCGCGCTCGATGTGAGCGCGATCCCATTCGTCGAGACCCGCGAGGGCGTGGCGAAGATCCGCGAGGGGCTCGGCTGCCTCTGGCTTCAGGAACTTCTCCGCGGCCTTCGCGTCGTACTCGAGGCTCTCCGCCCAGTAACAGCTTGCCTGCTCGGCCATTTCGATGAGTGTCTGGCTGCGTTCCCGCAGCAGGTCGAGAAGGGAGGCGAGGCCCGTGTCGATCTGCACCGGATGGCCTGCCGCGAGATCGAGGAAGCGCTGCACGTGGCGGTGGAGGGTGGGTGCAGGCAATGTCTTGATGTAGTGATGCGACAGCCACAGCAGCTTGTCGTCGTGGACCTGCGATGGGCTGTGGCTCACGTCGTCCAGGGTGAACAGCCGCGCGAACTCCTCGAGGGAGACGATCTCCGTATCTCCGTGACCCCATCCCAGGCGGGCGATGTAGTTGAGCACGGCTTCCGGAGGGAAGCCGCGGTCGCGGTAGCTCTGGACCGATACGGAGTCCACGCGCTTGGAGAGCTTCTTCCCGCCCGGCTCGACGAGCAGGGGAACATGGGCGAACAGCGGGGGCTCGTAGCCGAGCGCCTGATAGATCAGGAGTTGGCGCGGTGTGCTCGTCATGTGCTCCCGTCCGCGGATCACGTGCGTCACCTGCATGTCGTGGTCGTCGATCACGACCGCGAGGTGATAGACGGGCGTCCCATCGCTGCGAGCCAGGACGAAGTCGTCGAGCTGCGAGACGTCCTCGCCGCTCGGTCCCGCGATGAGATCCTTCCAGCGGGTGAGCCCGCCGGCCTCCGGGATCCGTAGGCGCACGCAGTGGGGGACGCCACACTCCGGACCGATGCTGCGATCCCGGCACGTACGGTCGTACGACGGATTCCGACCCTGCGCGCGGGCACGCTCCCGCATGGCCTCGACCTCGGCCGGTGTGCAGACGCAGCGGTAGGCGTGCCCCATGGCGAGCAGCTCCTCGATCGCCTCGCGGTAGCGTTCGATCCGCTCCGACTGGCGGGGGATCCCGTCGAAGCCGGGGACCGGATCCCAGTCGATGCCCAGCCATTCGAGCGCCTCGAGCACGGCCGCCTCGGAGGCGACCGTCGAGCGCTCGCGGTCGGTGTCCTCGAAGCGGAGCAGGAAACGGCCTCCGGAGTGTCGCGCGAAGGCCCAGCAGAACAGAGCTGTGCGTGCCCCTCCGATGTGGAGCGCGCCCGTCGGACTCGGTGCGTAGCGGGTGACGATCGTCATGGCGCGCACACTCTAGGCCAGTCCCCCGATTCGGTCTCCGAGCGGGCATGTCGGGTTGACAACGCGCACACCGGGCCGTATCCACAGGGCGATTCAAGTCCGCGCGCTTGCGGGGTTTTCTCCCGGCACCGCGCCCGGAGACTTCGCGGAGCGCGCGATGAACGGCCTCGTCATCCGTGTCGAGAGGATCCACGAGGATCCCCGGTCCTTCCGGCTCCAGGCGGCGCACGGATGGTGGGAGGAGGTGCGCGCCGACTTCCAGGAACCGCAGACTCCGATGAGGTCGCCATTCGCCCTGGATGTCGAGGGCTACCGACTGGGGGAGCGCCTGCTGTTCCGTGGCCGGATCGGGGGGAGCGTCGAGCTCGTGTGCGGCCGCTGTGCGGAGCCGTACGAGCAATCCTTCTCCGAACCCCTGGAACTTCTGCTCGAGCCATCGCAAAATGCCGCCGCGATTCCGGCGGGCGGCATCGAGCTGGATCCGGAGGATCTCGCTCTGGGCAGCTACGCGGGAGAAGAGCTGGACTTCGGGCCGGTCATGCTGGAGATTCTGGCGCTCGCCTGGCCCATGCAGCCGCGATGCACGGAGTCGTGTCGTGGTCTGTGCCCGCAGTGTGGCCGGAATCGGAACGAGGAAGTCTGTAGCTGCGAGGGACGGGGTGGGCACCGGCCCTTCTCTGGGCTGGGGCAGCTTCTGGAGTACGCGCGACAGAAGGGGAGCCGTGCCCGGTAGTGTCCGGTGCAGGGTGCGTCTGCGCTGGTAACCGTGGCGCGATTCGCTACGACAACGACGAGAAAGAGGCAGATCGATGGCGGTACCGAAGAAGAAGATGTCGAAGTCCAAGACGCGGATGCGCCGCGCGCACGATGCGCTCCGAGTGCCGTCGTTGTCGACGTGCCCGACCTGTGGGGCGCAGAAGATGCCCCATCGCGTCTGTCCCGAGTGCGGACACTACAAGGGACGGCAGATCTTCCAGGTCGAGAAGGAAGAAGAGGTCTAGGTCGGTCGGCCTTCGCCTCGGCTCCCTGGCATGCTCGCGGTCGTCTTTCCTGGACAAGGCTCGCAATCGGTCGGAATGGCCACCGATTTCGTGCGCGAGAGCGCCGAAGCACGGCGGGTGTTCGAAGAGGCGGAAGAGGCGTTCGGTGGAGGCCTGCGCGATCGGATCGAGTGTGGCCCCGAGTCGGAGCTGCAGCGCACCGAGATCACGCAGCCCGCGATCCTCACTGCCTCGATCGCCATCTGGCGCGCGGTCGAGGCGAGGCTGCCGGTCCGCCCCGTGCTCTTTGCGGGGCACAGCCTCGGCGAGTACTCGGCGCTCGTCGCCGCGGGGGGGCTGCCGCTCGCCGATGCCGTGCGCCTGGTTCGCAAGCGCGGCGCCTACATGCAGGCCGCGGTTCCCGAGGGGCGCGGGGAGATGGCGGCGATCATCGGCCTCGGCGGGGGGGACGTGGCTCGTATCTGCTCCGAGGTCGAGGGAACGGTTGCACCCGCGAACTTCAACTCCCCCGTCCAGACGGTGATCGCGGGCGATCGTGAGGCCGTGCGCGAGGCCGGCTCCAGGCTCCAGGCGGCCGGTGCCTCGCGCGTGCTGACGCTGCCGGTTTCCGCTCCGTTCCACTGCGCGCTCATGGCCCCGGCGATGGAGAAGCTCGGTCCGGACCTCGTGAAGGCCGATTTTCGCGACTGGACGGTTCCCGTGGTGTCCAACGTCACTGCGGAGCCCTACTCGTCGGCGGACGAGGCGCGCCTTCGGCTGCGCGAGCAGGTCTGTGCGCCGGTACGTTGGGTCGACTGTGTCGAGCGGCTCATCGGAGCCGGCGTGCGCCTGCAGCTCGAGCTGGGGCCGGGCAAGGTGCTCTCGGGACTTGCCGCGAAGATCGATCGCACGCTGGGGCGGGCGAACATCGAGTGCGTCGGCGACGTCGGCGCGGCCCTCGAGCGCGCGCGAGGGCTCTGCGCATGAGCGCGGGGGATCTCGACGGAAAGGTCGCGCTGGTCACCGGGGGATCGCGCGGGATCGGACAGGGGATCGTGCGGGAGCTCGCGCGCGAGGGTGCGACCGTGGTCTTCACGTACCACAGCAGCCCGGAGGGCGCCGAGGCCACCCGCAAACAGGTCGAGGATCTCGGCGGTGTCTGCGTAGCGAAGAGCTGCGACGTGGCCGATTTCGAGGCAGCGAAGTCGCTCGTCGACGAGACCGTGGCCGCCCACGGGCGTCTCGATATTCTCGTGAACAACGCGGGGATTACGCGCGATAACCTGATCCTCCGCATGACCCCCGGGGACTTCGATGCCGTCGTCCGGACGAACCTGCGGGGGACGTGGAACCTGTGCAAAGCTGCGACCCGGCCGCTACTCAAGGCGCGGGGCGGGTGCATCGTGAACCTCTCCTCGGTCGTCGCGGAGATGGGCAATGCGGGACAGACGAATTACGCGGCGAGCAAGGGGGGCATCGAGGCGCTCACCCGCTCGCTGGCGCGGGAGCTGGGAAGCCGTGGCATTCGCGTGAACGCGGTGGCACCTGGCTTCATCGATACGGAGATGACAGCAGTGCTCGGAGAGCCGACGAGAACGGCCCTGGTGGATCGGATTCCCCTTGGCCGTCTCGGCTGTGTCGAGGATATTGCGCGGGTCGTGCGTTTCCTCGCCTCGGAGGACGCCGCCTATATCACGGGGCAGGTGATCGCCGTGAACGGCGGCATGGACTGAGCGGAGCTCGGGAGGATCGGATGGGAGTCGAGCAGCGAATCAAGGAGATCATCGTGGAGCAACTCGGCGTATCCGCCGAGGAGATCGTTCCCGAGGCGTCCTTCACGGACGATCTGGGAGCGGATTCGCTCGACATCGTCGAGCTGGTGATGGCGATCGAGGAGGAGTTCTCCCTCGAGATTCCCGACGACGATGCGGAGAAGATCCAGACCATCGGCGATGCGATCAGCTACGTCGAGGAACGAACGGAAGGGAAGGACTGAGCCGAGCATGCCCCCCCGCCTCGTTTCCCGGACCATCGAGCTTCGCCGGGTCGTCGTGACCGGTATGGGGACCGTGAATCCCCTCGCCAACGACGTGCCTGGCACGTGGGATGCGCTCCTCGCGGGCGTGTCGGGGATCGGGCGCATCGAGGGCTTCCCGGTCGACGACTTCACGACCCAATTTGCGGGACAGATCAAGGGCTTCGACCCATCGAGCGTCTTCGAGCGCAAGGAGGCTCGTAGGCTCGATCCCTTTCTGCACTACTCGATGGCTGCGGCGACGCAGGCGATCGAGGACTCGGGATATCGATCCACCGAGGACACGATGCATCGCTTCGGTGTCCTCGTCGGCTCGGGCATCGCCGGACTCGGCATGATGCTGTCGAGCTGCGAGACGCTCCTCCATCGTGGCCCGATGAAGATCTCGCCGTTCTTCGTGCCGGCGACGATCGTGAACATGGCAGCGGGTCTCATCTCGATCCGATTCCACGCGAGGGGTCCGAATTCCGCCTGTGCTACGGCGTGTGCGGCGGGCACCCACGCGGTGGGGGATGCCTACCGCATCATCCAGCGCGGGGACGCCGACGTGATGATCGCGGGCGGCGTCGAGGCTCCGGTGAATCCGCTCGGCTTGGCTGGATTCGCGCAGATGCGGGCGCTGTCCACCCGCAACGACGATCCGCAGCGGGCGAGCCGGCCCTTCGACCGCGATCGGGACGGATTCGTGATGGCGGAGGCGGCCGGCTGCCTCGTGCTGGAGAGCCTCGAGCACGCACTCGCGCGCGGAGCGCGCATCCACGCCGAGATCATCGGCTACGGGATGTCCGGCGATGCGAACCACATGACGGCGCCACCCGAAGACGGAGCGGGTGCACAGCTCTCCATGCGCGCAGCGCTTCGCGACGCGGGGATCCGGCCCGAGGATGTCGACTACATCAACGCCCACGGTACGAGCACCCAGCTGAACGACATGTGCGAGACGCGCGCGATCAAGTCCGTGTTTGGCGACCACGCCTACGAGCTCGCGGTGTCGTCCACGAAATCGATGACGGGGCATGCGCTCGGAGGTGCGGGTGGGATCGAGGCGATCTTCACCGCCCTGGCGGTGCGCGAGGGACACATCCCTCCCACGATCAACCTCGAGAACCCGGACTCCGAGTGTGACCTCGACTATGTGCCGCACAAGGCGCGCGAGGCGAAGATCCGCGTGGCGCTGTCGAACTCGTTCGGATTCGGCGGCACGAACGGAACGCTCGCGATGGCCCGCTACGAGGAGGGTGCATGAGCCTGAGACGGGCAGATCCCCAGGTTGCCGAGGCTATCGAGCGGGAGATCGAGCGGCAGCAGACGAGCCTCGAGCTCATCGCCAGCGAGAAC
Organism: uncultured Myxococcales bacterium; assembly: GCA_964582775.1. Taxonomy (GTDB): domain Bacteria; phylum Myxococcota_A; class UBA9160; order SZUA-336; family SZUA-336; genus CAZOTO01. Next base: position 32,178 of record CAZOTO010000010.1, on the reverse strand, counting down.
TTCACGTCGCCCGCCGTACTCGAGGCGATGGGTACGGCGCTCACGAACAAGTACGCCGAGGGGTATCCGGGCAAGCGCTACTACGGCGGCTGCGAGTTCGTCGACGTCGTCGAGTCCCTGGCGATCGAGCGCGCCAAGCGCCTGTTCGGCTCCGAGCATGCGAACGTGCAGGCGCACTCCGGCTCCGGAGCGAACCAGGCGGCGTACTTCGCTCTGCTCGAGCCGGGGGACACGATCCTCGGGATGGAGCTGTCGCACGGCGGACATCTCACGCATGGCTCGCCGGTGAACTTCTCCGGGAAGTTCTTCCGCTTCGTACGCTACGGCGTGAGCGAGTCGACGCAGCAGCTCGATTACGATCGCATTCGCGAGCTGGCGCGGGAACATCGACCGAAGATGATCCAGTGCGGCTACAGCGCCTATCCGCGCACGATCGATTTTGCGGCCTTTGGTGAGATCGCACGTGAGGTGGGAGCGATCCTATTTGCCGACATCGCGCATATCGCGGGGCTGGTGGCCGCGGGTGTGCACCCGTCGCCCGTTGGGCACGCTCCGGTGGTGTCGACGACCACGCACAAGACGCTGCGCGGTCCGCGCGGTGGGCTCGTCCTGTGCGACGCCGTGCATGCGGACGCGATCGATCGCGCGATCTTCCCCTTCACGCAGGGGGGGCCCCTCGAGCACGTGATCGCGGCGAAGGCGGTCGCGCTCGAGGAGGCGAGCCGACCCGAGTTCAAGGAGTACGCGGCACAGATCGTGCGCAATGCTCGCGCCTTGGCGCAGCGACTGGTCGAACGCGGATTCCGCCTCGTGTCCGGCGGCACGGACAATCATCTGTTCGTGCTCGACTTCACGGGAGGCGAGCTCACCGGTTTGAAGGCCCAGCGGAGGCTCGATGCGGCGGGGATCACCACGTCGAAGAGCACCGTTCCCGGCGAGACCCGCTCGCCGTGGGTGACGAGTGGGCTTCGCATCGGGACCCCGGCGGTGACCACGCGCGGGATGCGCGAGGAGGAGATGCGTCGGATCGGCGACTGGATCGCTGATGTGCTCGCGCATCCCGGCGACGATGCCTTGGCGGCGCGCATTCGTGCAGAGGTGGCGGAGCTGTGCCGCTGCCACCCGTTGCCGTACGCGCCTCCCGCCTGAGGAGCTCGCGGTGCGCTGCCCGTTCTGCGATCACCTCGACACGAAGGTGATCGACGCGCGCAATCAGCGCGACGAGCCGGTGAAGCGGCGCCGACGCGAGTGCTCGGAGTGCGGCCGCAGGTTCACGACGTACGAGCGCATCGAGGATCTGCTCCCCATGGTCGCGAAGAGCGATGGCCGCCGCGAGGCGTTCGACCGGTTGAAGATCATCCATGGCATCCAGCGTGCGTGCGAGAAGCGACCGGTGAGCGCAGATGCGATCGAGGAAGTGACGCAGCGGATCGAGAGGATCATCCTCGATCTGGGCCAACGCGAGGTTCCGAGCCGTCGCATCGGCGACGAGGTGCGGGCAGAGCTGCGCGCCCTCGATCCGGTGGCCTGGCTGCGTTTCAGCTCGGTCTACCTGAACTTCCGTACCATCGAGGAGTTCCGGCAGGCGCTCGCGGAGCTCGAATCCGACGCGAATGACTGAGCAGGCTGCCTCCGACACGGATGTGCGTTGGATGCGCCGGGTGCTTCGGCTCGCCGCGCGAGCGCGGGGGCGCACCGCCCCCAACCCGATGGTCGCTGGCATCGTCGTGCGGGAAGGCCTTGCCGTCGCGCAGGGCCATCACGCACGCGCGGGTGCTGCGCACGGAGAGGCCATCGCGCTCGAGCGCGCCGGCTCGCTCGCCCGGGGGGCGACCCTCTACGTGAACCTCGAGCCCTGTGCACACGTCGGCCGCACGCCACCGTGCATCGATGCGGTGCTCGCCTCGGGCGTGCGGCGCGTGGTCGTCGGTATGCAGGATCCCGACCCCCGGACGTCGGGTGCGAGCCTGCAGCGCATGCGCGAGGCGGGGATCTCCGTGATCGTTGGCATCGAAGAGGACGCGTGCCGCCGCCTGAACGAGGGCGTCGTCTCGCGCATCGTGCGCGGGCGTCCGTTCACCACGCTCAAGCTCGCGAGCACCCTGGATGGCCGCATCGCTACGCGTAGCGGGGACTCGCGTTGGATCACGGGCGAGCGTGCCCGTGCACGCGTACACGATCTGCGGCGGCGTTGCGATGCCATCGCAGTGGGTTCGGAGACGGCGATCATCGATGATCCGGAGCTCACCGCGAGACGATCGGACCGCGTCGTACATCGCCCGCGTCCGATCGTCGTGGATTCCCGGCTGCGTCTCCCGCCCACGGCACGCCTCTTCGCGCCCGGCTCGGGGGTGCGTCCATGGATCCTCACCTTGGCCGGTGCGGATGCGGGTCGCCGCGAGCCGTTGGAGCGTGCGGGTGCGCACCTCATCGAGGTTCCGGCGCGCGACGGCCGGCTGGATCCTGTCGAGGCGTGGCGGAGGCTCGGTGCTCTCGGCGTGAACGACCTGCTCGTGGAGGGCGGCGGAGGTCTCGCGGCTGCGTTGCTTCGCGAGGGGCTCGTCGATCGCTTCCACTGGTTCCTTGCGCCCGCTCTCATCGGGGGCGATGGTCGACCCGTCCTCGGTTCGCTCGGCGTGGATCGGCTCGGAGATGCCCTGCGCCCGCGAAGCGTTGACGTACGACGGGTCGGACCGGACCTTCATCTCACCTTGGAGTGGTAGGAGCGCGACGATGAGCACGGGCGAGCACGGCTCGATGGAGTGCCGGACGATTCCCGCTCGTCTCGACGGAGCGGGGCGAAGGATCGGTGCCGTCGTTGCGCGCTTCAATCACCCGATCACCCGGCGTCTGCTCGATGGATGCGAACGTCGTTTGCGCGAGCTCGGCTGCGACCGCCTCGACGTGTCGTGGGTTCCGGGAGCCGTCGAGATCCCGTTGGCGCTCCAGAGGGCAGCCCGCACGCGGCGCTACGATGCGCTCGTCGCCATCGGAGTGGTCATTCGAGGGGACACTGCACACTTCGACTACGTCTGTCGCTATGTGACGGATGGAGTGCGCGAGGTGAGCCTCGTCGAGTCGATCCCCGTCGCGTTCTGCGTCCTCACCGTGGATACGCTCGAGCAGGCGCTCGTACGCGCAGCGAAGCCGGGCGAGCGAGGCTCGAACAAGGGGGCCGAAGCGGCCGACGTCGTGATCGAGATGGCGAGCCTGCTCCATGCCGTGGAGGTGGGCGACTGAGATGGGTGCGCCCGGTCCCCGCCGCATGGCCCGCGAAGCCGCTCTGCAGGTGCTCTATGCCGCAGATGTCGCGAGCGGCATCACTCCCGGGAGCGTCGAGGCTGCGTACGAAGAGGTCTTGAAGGAGTTCGATCTTCCGGCGCGCGCACGCGAGCGAGCGCAGGAGATCGTACGCGGTGTCGCGAAGAACCTGGAAGCGATCGACGCGCGCATCGCGGCGGTGAGCACACGGTGGAAGGTGCACCGTCTTGCGGCCGTGGATCGCAACGTGCTGCGCATCGGCGCCTGGGAGCTGCTGTGCGAGGAAGCCACGCCCGCCGAGGTGGTGATCGACGAGGCCGTGGAGATTGCGCGCCGCTTCTCTGCAGAGGAGTCGCCGGCGTTCGTGAATGGCGTCCTGGATGCGCTCGTGAGGGAGCGCGCGAGGCTCGCGACGTGAGACGGCTCGAGGTCTGCCCGTTCCCGGGACATGTCACGGACGTGGCGGTGGACACGGTTGCCTTGCTCGTACCCGCCGACGAGCGTCCCCTGCGAGGGGAGGCGGGCTGGGTCGATTGGCGCCTGTGTGGCCGGATCTCCCGGCTGCTGGCAGAGGATTTCGCACGAGGGGACGTTGGAGAGGCCGTGCTGGTGCCCTCGTCGCCGCCCCTCGAGGCCCTGCGCGTGGTCCTGATCGGTGCAGGGCCCGCACGCGAGCTTCGCGATCGTGTCCTGCGCCGCGTCGCGCAGGAGGCCGCGCAGAGGCTGCTCGGACTGCGGGCGGGCGTGGCGGCGGTGGCGTGTCCGGGTGCGGTGGATCTCGAGCACGGCATCGAAGACCTGGTTCGAGGCCTCGTGTACGGAGTGGCGGCAAGTGACGACGCGGAAGCGCGACTCCAGGTCGTCCTCGCACTCGACCCGGGGCGGGAGAAGTCGTTCCTGGCGGTTCTGTCGCGTGTGATCGGTGCTGCGCGCGCGCGGGAGGTCTCGATCGAGGTGCGTTGGCTCGAGGCGGATCCCGGCGAAGAGATCGCGGTGGATCCGGCGTAAGGTAGGCCGTCGTGCGTTCCGATCCTCCCACCGGAACGCAGTGGCGCGGATCGCCCGGAACACCGCAGGAATCGATGAGTCTCGCAGGAAGCCTTTCGGATCTCGCTCTTCCCGAGCTGCTTCAGGTGGTCGCGCTCTCGCGCAAGACCGGCACGCTCGAAATCTGCTCGGAGGCGGGCGTGGCGTGGCTCGGCCTGCGCGATGGCGGCATCGTCCGCGTGGCGAGCGAGGACGGCGCCCTGAACGCGCACGAGCTGCTGAAGCAGCTCGGTTTCGAGAGCGAACCCGGATCGGACATGGCGGCGGCGGCGCTTTGGGATGCCGCCGTCGCAGCGATCCTGCGGATCTTCGAGTGGGTGGAGGGGGAGTTCACCTTCGAGGCAGACGAGGATCCGACCGAGGCATGGAGGGGACCCGAGGGCATCATCCTGCCTACGGCGCTCTCGCCGGAGTTCCTTGCCCTCGAGGGCGCACGTCTCGAGGACGAAGCCAGCGCTCTCGGCCTCGAGGAGGGCGCCTTCGGCGAGGGGATCTCGTCGCGCAAGGACGATGGCATCGAGGACTCCGAGGCCGCGTGGGACGCCGAGCCCGAGGTCGCCGAGATCTTGGACGACGACGACCCGGAGGATCCCGAGCTCGGGGTGGAATCCGACCTCGAGCCGATCCAGGAGCTCTTGGCGTCGGTGGATCGCCTTCCGATGGCGTCGGAGGATCCCGGGCGCGCGAACGTCGCGGCTGCTGCAGAGACGGACGAGACGAGCGGGGTGGTGATCTGCGTGGACCCGGAGCTTGCGCTCCTCGAGGCGATCAAGAACGGGCTCGCGGCGACGCCCACGCATGTCCACATCTTCCAGGATGCCGGCGCCGCGTTGGATCGCCTCAAGCAGTACGTGGTGCGCGGTGTCTTCCCGGTGCTGGTCATCTCGAGCCGCATCGAGGATCCGCTCGATGCCCGCAAGGGACTCGGATGGCGGCGGCTGGCGGAGCGGATTCGTGCGATGACGCCACGGATTCGGATCGTCCTGATCGCAGACGACGAAGCCGACCCCGGCGGTGGGGTCGCGTGCGTCGCGCGGTCCGGGGATGCGTGGGCGACAGGGTCGCAGGTACGCGACTTCCTCGCCAATTTGAGGAAGGTGCTGGGGATTCGCGCGTAAAGGGCTCGTATCCACGGGCCGATACCCCGAGCAGTCGCACGTACGTGCGCCGAGGGAGGAGCGCGTGATCACCTGCTGCCCCGAGTGTCGGACTCGTTACCGGATTGCCCGCGAGAAGATCGGTCCGCAGGGGGCTCGCATCCGCTGCACGCGCTGTCAGCTCGTTTTCCGGGTGGCTCCGCCGGCTCGCGCCGCGGAGGCTGCGCCGCCCGCAGAGGCAACGGTGGCGGCGAGCCCCGTGGAGTCGAGGGCTCCTGCCGCACCGCCCACGCCCACGCCCGTCGCGCGGGCGATCGTGGCGGAGGCCGATGCGGAGGTGGCCAAGCGGATCCGCGAGTTCCTCGGCACGTGGCGGATCGATACCGATGTCGTGCACGACGGGGGCGAGGCGTTGCTGCGGATCTTCCGCAAGCTTCCAGACCTGGTGATCCTCGGCGGGCATCTGCCCGGATTGGGTGCCCTGGCGGTTGCAGAGATCATTCGTCGCTCTGCGGATACCCAGGAAGTGGCGATGATCCGCGTCGCGCCGATGGACGAGCCCGTAGGGGCGCCCGAATTCGATGCGAACGAGATCCTCGAGCCCGGAGACCTTCCCGAGGGGCTCGGGTCGTTGCTCGAGCGGCTCGAGGTCGGTGTGAGACCCGAACCCCCTGCTGCGGCTCCGACGGCAGCATCCGGATCCGCGATGCGTAGCCCCGTGTTCCCGACGGTCGGATCTTCGCAGCCGATCGGTGCTGCGGTGCCGCCCCCGGCCACCCCCACGCCGCCGCCCGCGAAGTCTGGGGCGGAACCCCGTGCAGCGGCTCCCGCGGTGGAGGCGGCGCCGGCCACCTCGGTGACGCCCCCGGCATCCCCAGCGAGTCGCCGCCGGCCCCCCTTGTCGTCGGATCCGGAGATCGCGGCGGCGGAGCGGCTCGCCCGGATCGCGATCGCAGACATCGTGCTCTACAACGAGGACGCGTTCGCGAAGGCGGTCGCGCAGGGCAATGCCGCGCAGGCGCTCGCACCGATGGTGGACGAGGCCCGGCACATGTTCGAGCAGCGCATCCCGGAGAAGATCCGCGCCCAGCGCGATTTCCTGCTCGAGGAGCTCGAACGCCGCGCCGCGTTGCATCGCGAGCGAAGCGCCAGCGCCTAGAGATCCACGGGACTCCTTGGCGTATACTCCGCGCCCGTGAGGATCCGAGGTGCGGTGAGCAGCGAGTCGACGGTGCGGACAGGGATCGGCGCCCATGGGCGAGGATTGGCCGCTCTCGTGGCCCTGTCCGTCTTCACCCTGTGCAGTGGATGCGGCTACCGGCTCGTCGATCCCCGTGGGACGTTCGGCCCGGGCGTCGAACGCATCGAGCTGCGGACGTTCGAGAACCGGAGCAACCAGCCGGGCTTCGAGCAGCTCCTGGTGGATGCGTTGTCCGAGGAGTTCGTGCGGCGCGCGGCGCTCGTCCCCGTGTTCGGCGGGGATCGCGCCGCGGCGGATCTCGTCCTCGATGGTCTCGTGCGGGAGGTGCGCATCTTCGCGAGCGCCTACTCGCCCGGGGCGATCTCCCTCGAAGATCGCATCGAGGTCTCGATCGATGCGCGCGTGCGGCGCTCGTCCGACGACAAGATCCTGTGGCGGCGCGACGGTTGGCGCGTGAGCGAGGTGTTCGCGTCGAGTGCCGACATCCAGGCGTACACCAGCAACCGGGAGCAGGCGCTGCGAAGGCTCTCCGCAACCATCGCGGAGCGGATCCACGATGAGCTCTTCCAGGGCTTCTAGGGGAAAGGGCGCGCGCGCGAGCTCGTCCGCGAGCGCGAGTGCGGTACCACCGATCGTCCTGCTCGCTGGTCCCGAGGCCGCGCTCCGGGACGCCGCGATCGCGAAGCTACGTGATCGCTTGGTCGGCACCGGACCGAGGGACTTCAACGAGGATCGCTTCGACTTCGGCTCCCCGGGAGCCGAGGCCGGTCGCGTGATCGCAGCGTGTCGCACTCACCCGGTGATGGCGCCCGGCCGGCTCGTCCTCGTTCGCGGGCTCGAGGACCGGCGGGCGGCCTCGTTCCTCGACGAACCGCTGCTGTCCTATCTCGAGGATCCGATGCCCACGACCTGCCTGGTCCTCGATCTTCCCGCGAAGCCCGATCGTCGTCGCGCATGGGTGAAGCAGGTCGAGAAGATCGGCGAGGTGGTGGACTGCTCTGCACCGAGTCGTTCCGACGACGTGCGCGACTGGATCGAGGATCGCGCACGCACGCTCGGCCTCGAGCCGCGACGCGGCATGGCGGCGGCCCTGTTCGACCTCGTGGGGGCGGATCTCGATCGTCTCGGGCTCGAGCTCGAGAAGCTGTCCCTCTATGTCGGAGAGCGGCGAGAGGCCACGGCCGAGGACGTCGCAGAGCTCACGGGCGAGCTGCGCTCGCGTGCGCTCTACGAGCTCACCGACGCGATCGGTGAGCGCAGGCTCGAAGCGGCGCTGCGCTGCGTGGCGAAGCTCCTGCAGCAGGGCGAGGCGCCACTCGCCATGCTCGGCACGCTCGCCAATCACTTCCGCCGCCTGATCCGCGCGCGCGAGTGCCAGCCGCTCGATGGCCCCACGATCCAGCAGAAGCTCGCCGTGCATCCATTCGCGGCACGCAAGCTCGCCGAGCAGGCGCGCCGGTTCGACATGCGGCGACTTCGCACCTGCCTCGACGCGGTTCGACGCACGGACGAGGCTCTCAAGGGGAGTCTGCCCCTGTCGCCGAAGCTGGCGATCGAGCGCCTGGTGCTCGCCGTATGCCGCTAGCGAGCGAGTGGCTCAGTGGCTTCGGCGGGTGGCCTTCTGCAGCCGGGAGACCGATCGGGACGCGGTCTTCTTGTGCAGGACGCCCTTCGAGGCGCCCTTGCGAAGCAGCCGCTCGGCGGTGTGCACCAGCTCGACGGCATTCTCTGCCCCCTGCGAGGCCGCTGCGCGGGCGCGACGCACGGCTCGCCGGATGGTCGAGCGCCAGTGGCGGTTCCGAGCCGCCCGCTTCAACGACTGACGGTGGCGCTTCTTCGCAGATTCGTGCTGAGCCATGAGATCCTCCGAGCGGCCCGGTAGATACCCCGACCCCGAAGCCGTGTCAACGGAAGCGGCTCCTTCGCGCTCTTCATCGGGAGTCGCCAGAGGCGCCTCGGTCGTGGCGGCCGCGACGCTCGCCAGCCGTGTGATGGGCCTTGCCCGCGACATCGTGATCGCGAACGTCTTCGCCGTCGGGGTGACCGACGCCTTCTTCATCGCCTTCATGATCCCGAACTTGTTCCGGAGGCTCGTGGGGGAGGGGGCGCTCACGGTCTCGTTCGTGCCGATCTTCACGCGCGCGATGCGGGAATCCCCCGAATCCGCGCGGCGGCTGTTCCGGGCGACCTGGACGATCGGCGCCCTGGTGGGGATCGCCCTGGTTGCTCTTGGAATCGCGGGAGCGGATCCACTGGTGCGGCTCTTCGCTCCTGGATTCGCGGTCGAGCCGGGAAAGCACGAGCTCACGGTGATGCTGCTCCGCCTGTGCTTCCCCTACATCGGATTCCTGGTCCTGGTCTCGGTGGCGATGGGGGCGCTCAATGCATCCGGCCACTTCTTCGCGCCGGCCGCCGCTCCCATCCTCTTGAACCTCTGCCTGATCGGGGGAGCGCTGGTTGCGGCCCGGGTCTTCGAGCCCCCCGTGCTCGCGCTGGGGTGGGCCGTGATCGCGGCGGGGCTGCTCCAGGTCCTCCTGCAGATCGGCCCGCTGCGTCGTCATGGCCTCGCGCCGTGCTTCACGCGCGCGCCGTCCCATCCCGGGATCCGGCGCCTGGGCGCCCTGATGGTGCCCGCAGCTCTGGGTGCCTCCGTCTACCAGCTCAATCTGGTGATCTCGCGGGTCATCGGCTCCTCGTTCGGCGACGGGGCGGTGTCCTATCTGTACTATGCGAGCCGCCTCCTCGAGTTTCCGCTCGGCGTGTTCGTATTCGCGATCGGGATGGCGAGCCTGCCGTCGTTCTCCCGCCTGGCGGGCGACGCGGACGGCGCCGGGCTGCGGAGCAGCTTCCGGTCCGTGGTGGGCCTGAACCTGGCGCTGTGCGTCCCGGCGACGGTAGGGCTCATCGTGCTGCGTGAACCCATCTTCGCCGTCCTGTTCTCGGTGAACGAATCCGTGTTCGGGCCGGAGGCGATCCGGGGGTGTGCGGAGGCGCTCCTGTGGTCTGCGCTCGGATTGGTGCCGATCGCGCTCGCGAGGGTCTATGTGAACCTGTGCGTCGCGCATGAGGACACGGCGACCGGGGCGCGCGGCGCCGTGGTCGGTCTCTTCACCAATGTCCTGGCGTCGCTCCTTCTCGTGGGACCGATTCCCGCGGGCGGCCTGCCCGGGTCCGTGATCGCCCTGCAGCACCGGTGGTTCGTCGCCGACTTCGGATTCGCGGGTCTCGCGCTGGCGAGCAGCCTCGCGGCGGTTGCGAACGCTCTCTACGTGATGGCGGCCGTGCGGATCCGCTACGGCCGGGTCCTGCGCGTGGCGGACTGGCTGGGCTGGGGAAGGATCGGTCTCGCCTCTGCGGGTATGGGGATCGCCCTGGGGGTGCTCGATCTCGTGGCGCCCGTGCCGTTGCAGTCGTCCTTGGTGTCGGTGCTGTCCCTCGTGTCCCACGTCCTGGGGGGAGCGGCCGTGTTCGCCGTCGGCCTCCTCGTTCTGGGCAGCCCGGAGATCCGTGCTCTGCAACGGATTGCCCTGCGCCTCGTGAGGAGGGCGTTCGTTCGTCGCGCATAGCGTCGGTTCCCGCTCCTCGTGCGCCTTCAGCAGCCTCGTTGCACATCCGAAGGAGGGATGGGGATCCCAGGCGGGATCCGGAGGGGAAAACGTGCGTACGCGACGGCGTGCCGTGGCCCTCGCGGTCGCGGGGGCGATCTCGATCGGCTCCTTCCTGTCCCGCGAAGCGGTGGCCGAAGATGTCGTTCGAGCCGATCCACTCGAGGTTCCGGCCGGCCCGCTTCCCGAGCCGGAGACCTGGGCCGCCGAAGGGCGAGCTCCCTCGCTGGAGACCCTCGAGCGCACTGCGTCGGATCTGCGCGCGCGCGGACTCGTACGGCTGCCGTTCCTGGCATGGGCTGCGCTCGACGATGCGGCCGGTACCGTTGGTGCGGGTGCCCTCGCGCGTGCCAGGGATCTGGATGAGCAGAGCCCGGGAACCCTCTTCGAGATCGCGCTCCGGACCCGAAGGCCGTCGGATCTCGGACGTGCGTTGCTCTCTCTGAAAGCGGAGCTGTCGGCGATCGCATGGATCGGGGTCGTCCTCTTCGTCGCGGGGGCGAGTGCTTCCGTGCTCGTGGCACTGGTCCTCGTAGGGGCTGGATTCGCGCGAAGCCTTCCGCTGCACGGTCACGCGATCGGGCACTGGATGTGCGGGAAGAACCCTCCGAAGTGGCCGGGCGTGCTCGTCGTGCTCGGAATCCTCTCGGTTCTCGCGCTGGTCGGGATCGGTCCACTCCTCTGGCTGGGCCTCGTAGGGGTCATCGCGGCCAGTCGGCTCCCGCGCCTCGAGGGCGCCGTGCTGGCAGCCGCGCTGATCTGGATCGGGGTCTTCGTGGGTCCCGGCTTGGAGGCGGTCTCCCGCGCAGCGTTGATCGCTTCCCGCGAGGTTCCGCTCCGGGCCGCATGGCGCATCGACCGGTCCCAGCCATTGCCGGGGGACATCGATGTCCTGCGTCACGCGCTCGATCGCCGTCCGGAAGACCTCCTTTCCCGGTCGGCCGCGTCGATCCACCATCTGCAGATCGGTGACCTGGAGGCCGTGGAATCGCTGGTCACGCAGATCCCATCGAACGGCTCCCCCGCGCTCCGTGCGCATGCGCTGAGCCAGCTCGGGGCCGTGCATCTTGCGCGCGGAGACGTGCTCCAGGCGATGGCAGCGTTCGAGGAGGTTCGGCGGCGCGGCGAGTCGGCAGCCGTGCTGTTCAATCTCTCCCAGGCCTATGGGCGGGCGATCCGCCTCTCGGAGCAATCCGAGCTCTTCACGGCGGCGAGGGAGCTCGATCCGAAGCTCGTGAGCGAGCGCTCCGCCGTCGATGACCGCAATCTGCACGGTCACCTGATTCGATGGCCCATCCCTCTCGAGGCCTACGCGCGCGAGGCTTTTGCGCCGAGCCGCGAGGCGCGTGCGCTGGCCGGTGCCCTGCGCGAGCGAGCCGTGGGCGCGAGCCTTCCTGCTTGGATGTGGATCGCTCCCGGTCTCGGGACGGCTCTCGCGGTGCTGTTTCGCAGATCCGGGTTGCGTCGGTGCGTGCGCTGCGGAAGGCATGTCTGCGAGGACTGCTCGCCGGGAGCGGAAGGCGAGAGCTGCCTGCGATGCGTGCATCTGTTCACGCGCGCGAGTCAGATCGACGTGCGGGTGCGGCAGCGCGAGCTCGCCCTCGATCGCCGCCGTCAGATCCGCTCCGACATGGCCACGGCGGTCGCTGGCCTCTTGCTGCCGGGGGTGAGCCCGTTCCAGGATGGGAGACCGATCCGCGGTGCGGTTCGCACGGCTCTGTGGGGACTCGGTGCGGGGCTCGTCGTTGCAGCGTGGCTGGTTCCGCCTCCTTGGGAGGTGGGTCGCTTCGGGATGGTGCTCCCCGTGGGGCTCGGCGCCCTCTTGCTGGTTCCCTCGTACCTCGCATCCATGGTGGAGTCGGTGCGGCGCATCGCGCCGTGGAGGAGCGCAGGATGAGCCTGCAGGGCGTTCTCTCCGATTTCGGCGTGGCCGACGTCTTCCAGCTGATCTCGCAGCAACGCAAGACGGGGACGCTCGAGGTATCCAGAGGCGCTCGCACACTCGAGATCTCCTTCGTCGAGGGGGCGGTGGTGCGTGCGCGCCCCGCGGAAACCAGGCCCGATGGCGCACTGGCGAGCTTCCTGCTGCGCGCGGGAGTCGTCTCGGAGACCGAGCTCGCTGACGCCTGGCGAGAGCAGGTGGAGACGCTCGAACCGCTGGCCGCGGTCCTGATGCGACGGGGAGCGACGGCGGACGTCGATCTTCGCGAGATCGCGCAGCTCGCCACGCGGGAGACGATCTTCGAGCTCTTCCTCTGGGACGACGGCCGATTCCAGTTCCGCGCCGAGCCCGTGCAGGAGAGCCTGGGCGATGAGCGCGTGGGAGCGGAGTCCGTGCTCCTCGACGCCTTGCGGATGCGCGACGAGTGGACGCGCGTGCAGCTCGTCCTGCCGGATCTCTCCGTCGTCGTGCAACGCGTGGTCGACATCGAGGGGTTTGCCCGGTGCCGGGCTGCGGCGGAGGGTCCGTCGGGGCTCGCGGCGGCGTCGCTCGAGCGTCTGTTCCATCTCTGCGATGGCCGGCTGCCGGCTCGTCGTGTCATCGATCTGTCCCGCCTGGGCACCTTCCAGGGAGGCCGTGGCCTCGTGGCTCTCGTCGAGGCCGGAGCACTGCGTGTGGCCGAGCGGGCGACGGAGATCACCGCATCGACGGCACTCTCTGCGGATCGCGCCCGGCGCGACCGGATGGGCTACGCGGTGCTCGGTGCGAGTGCCCTACTCGCCGTGGTGTTGATGTTCGCACCCGCGCCGCAAGGCGATCGCAACCGTAGCTGGCCGATCCCTCCCGCCGGTCTCGAGGAGATCCGCCGCGAGATCGCCACCGATCGCGTTCGTGCGGTGCTCGAGATCCATCGCTGGGCCGAGGGTGGCTATCCGGAGTCGCTCGATGCGCTGCGTTCCCGCCACGAGCGGCTCTTGGCGGCGGTTCCGCTGGACCGGTACAGTTACGCGCGGTTGGAGCACGGATACCGGCTTCGCTACGTCCTGGAGTGACGGCTCCCGCAGGTCCGCAGGGGCGAGTCCCGGAACGAGTGGCCGAGAGAGACGGATGGATTGGCCGAAGACGACTCGCTGATTCTCGAGGACAACGCGCTCGCGCAGGTTCTCTATGGGGAAGGCGATCGTCACCTGCGGGCGCTCGAGTCGGAGATCGGCGTCCGCATCCACGCCCGTGGCAATCGGGTGAAGGTGAGCGGCGGGCGTCTGGAGAGGAAGGTGGCGCTACGCGCCCTGCGGGATCTCTACGAGATGGTCTCCGCGGGCGTTCCCGTGAACGAGGCCGAGGTGCGCCAGATGGTTCGCCTCGAGCGCAACGGTGCGAGCGCGGCGGCGCGCTCCCTGATCGACGGTCATGCGATCGCAGTGGGGCGCAACAAGCGCATCCTGCCCCGCAGCGAGAACCAGCGGCGATACATCGACACGATTCGCGCGTCTTCGCTCACCTTCGGGCTCGGCCCCGCAGGAACGGGCAAGACGTACCTGGCGATGGCCACCGCGGTGTCGGCGCTTCTGCGGCGCGAGGTCGGACGCATCATCCTCACGCGTCCCGCCGTCGAGGCCGGTGAGAAGCTCGGCTTCCTGCCCGGAACGCTGTTCGAGAAGGTGGATCCGTACCTCCGGCCGCTCATGGATGCGCTCCACGAGATGATGGACGGCGAAGAGGTCGCACGCCGCATGGAGCGCGGCATCATCGAGATCGCTCCACTTGCCTACATGCGCGGGCGCACCTTGAACGATGCGTTCATCATCCTCGACGAGGCGCAGAACACCACGTCGGAGCAGATGCGAATGTTTCTCACGCGCTTGGGCTTCGATTCCAAGGCGGTGATCAACGGCGATGCGACGCAGACGGATCTACCGCGCGGAGTGATCTCCGGTCTCGTGGAAGCGCGGCGGGTTCTCGCCGATATTCCGGGCATCTCGTTCGTGCAGTTCTCCGAGAAGGACGTGGTCCGCCACCCGTTGGTGCAGGAGATCATCAAGGCCTACGAGCGCTGCGACGCCTCGGAGTAGGCGGATCGCAGCTCGATTTCGGGGAGGATCCCTCGTGTCCAAGCCCGCAGCGAAGCCCGCAGCGAAGACCGATTCCCGGTTCAGCGGGAAGCCGGGCAAGTACGGCATGACGAGCGGACGGCGATCGGAGCTGCTGGCTGGTGCGGTGGTGGCGAGCCTGTTGATCTCCGCGTTGCTCACGCTCGATCTGCTGCCGTTCTCGAGCCTGGGCGTGTCACGCATCCCGCAGGCGGGAACGATCTCGAACCGCGACTACAAGGCACCCGCTTCGGTCTCGCTCCGGGATCCGGAGGCGACGGATGCGCTTCGACGCGAGGCGATCGAGAGCGCTCCCGCGGTCTACGATTTCGACGAGCGGCGTGCCGATGCGTTCGTGCAGCAGATTCGCGCGGCCTTTGTGGCGGCACGAGCGGTTCCGCTGGAGCCTCCGGCGATCGAGGGCTCGACGGACTCCCCGCAGAAGGACTTGCGTGAGGGGTTGATCAAGGCATTTCGCGAGGGGTTGGGAGGAGAGATCGCCCTCCCCGAAGAGGTCCTGTCCTATCTGGTGGGATCGGGCTTCTCGCTCGAGGACGAGCAACGGCTCGAGCGGGTCCTGCGGCCGGTGCTCATGCGGATGACCGTCGCGGATCCGGTGGAGTTCCAGCGTCACGCCGAGAAGAAGGCGGGGATCCTCGTGCGCAAGCTCGGTTCCGGGGAGGAGTCGAAGCTCACCTCCACCCAGGGGGTTCTCGGCCTCGATTCCGCCCGCGAGCAGGTGGAGCGAACGGCAGAGCAGGTGCTCGCCGATGCGCCGCCGGTGGATCGACGCGCATTGGTGTCGCTCGCCCAGGCGCTCGTGCGACCGAACCTGAGCTTCAACCTGCGCGCCACCGATGCGCGTCGCCAGGCGGCCGAGGCCAATGTGAAGGAAGCGACGATCACGCTGCGCAAGGGCGAGATCATCGTGCGCGACGGCGATCCGATCACGAAACGCCACGTCTTCATCCTCGAGGGCATCTTCGCGCAGCAGCAGGGGCGCAGTCGTGTCGAGGTGTTCGTGGGCGTGGCCGTGCTCGTGCTGCTGCTGCTCGGTGTCCTCTGGCGCTTCGGTGTCCACAGCCTTCCGCGTTTCCCTCGCGAGCCGAAGGACGTGTGGTTCCTGCTCTCCACGCTGGTGGTCACGGCGCTCGGCACCGGATTCGGGTTGTTCGTGTGCGACGCATTGGCGGATCATCCCACGATCGCTCCCTTCGTCGAGCAGTCGCACGGGATCCTCTACTACGGACTTCCCCTGGCTTCGGCGACGATGCTCGTCCGTCTGGTGCACAATGCCGAGACGGCTGCGCTGTTCGCGATCCTCATCTCGCTCGTGGCGGGCCTCCAGGTGCGGGGCGAGGTGGAGTTCGCGTTCTACACGTTGGCGGGATCGCTCGTGGCCGCCGTGGGTGCGGCGCGCGTCACGCAGAGGGGAACGCTGCTGCGCGCAGGGATGCGCGTGGCGATGGCGAACGTGCTCGTGCTGATCGCGTTGCGATTGTTGGACGGCCAGTTCCAGCCGACGCTCGTGCTGATCTCGGCGGGCCTGGGTCTGGTGTCGGGCGCGGTCTCCGGCGTGCTCGTGTCCGGTTTGGCGCCGATCGTCGAGTCCGTGTTCTCGTATACGACGGACGTGAAGCTGCTCGAGCTCGCCAATCGCGAGCAGCCTCTGCTGCGCGAGCTCGAGATCCGCGCGCCGGGCACCTATCACCACAGCATGATGGTGGGACACCTGGCCGAGAAGGCCGCCGAGGCCATCGGCGCGAATGCGCTCCTGGCCAAGGTCGCCGGCTACTACCACGACATCGGCAAGATGCGCCGCCCGCAGTTCTTCGTGGAGAATGCCGCTGCACTCGGCGGCGGAAACCGCCACGAGAAGCTCGCGCCCTCCATGTCCGCGCGGATCATCCAGGCGCACGTGAAGGACGGTGTCGAGCTCGGGCTGCAGCACAAGCTTGCACCGCCGATCATGCAGGGGATCCGCCAGCATCATGGGACCAGCATCATTCGCTTCTTCTACGAGAAGGCGAAGGAGATGGCGGACCCGGACAAGGGCGATCTCGTGCCCGAGCACGACTACCGCTATCCGGGGCCGCGGCCGCAGACCCGGGAGGCGGGCATCCTGATGCTCGCCGACTCCGTCGAGGCGGCCTCGCGCACGCTCGTCGACAACTCGCCGCCGCGCGTGAGGCAGCTCGTGCAGCGCATCATCAACAACTACTTTCGGGACGGCCAGCTCGACGAGTGCAGCCTCACGCTTCGCGATCTGAATGCGATCGCGAAGAGCTTCATCGATACCCTGTGTGCGATCCGTCACGAGCGCGTCGACTATCCCGATCCGACGGATGCGCTCGGGCGGCCGCTCGCAGAGGCGATCGAAGCGGAAGGTGTCCTGGAGGCGGGCGAGGGCCGACCGCGCGAGCGAGGCAAGGAGCGCCGAGAGGACGGCGATCTCAAGCGCCTGGGGCTCACGAACAAGAGCTGACGCCCTCGCGATCCCCCGCCCCACGGCAAGCATCTTGTTCCGGCGATTCCGAGCCCCTACCGTCGCCTCTCGTCGCGCGCACGGACGCGCGCGGAGGGGCGATGGCGGTGTTCGTGAACGGATCGGCGCTCGGGCGTAGCATCGATCGCAACGCGCTGCGATGCGTGGGTCGCGTCTCGCTCCTCGTCCTGGGCCTCGACGAACGGGAGCTTTCGATCACGCTCGTCTCGGATGCGCGGATCGCCGAGCTCGCGGGGCGATTCGGCCGTGCGCCGCGACCGACCGACGTCCTGGCGTTTCCCGTGGACGAGGGGCCGTTCGCGGGTCTCGCGAGCGATTGTCTCGGCGATGTCGTGATCTCGGTGGAGACCGCGGAGCGACAAGCGCACGAGCGCGGCCGCGATCTCGGTCGCGAGCTACGCGATCTTGCCATCCACGGCATCCTGCACCTGGCGGGCATGGACCATCACCGTGCGGACGAGACCCGCCGCATGCGCGCGCTCGAGGACCTGATGCGGTGGGAGATCGAGCGCTGTTGCTAGGTCGCGGGGTCGCCGCCGTCGCGTTCGCCCTGCTGCTCGCAGCGGCGTTCCCCTTCCGGGCGGGCGATCTGCGCTTCGATCTCGGTGCGGTGGCGGGCTGGTTCGTGCTGGCGCCGCTGGCGTGGCTCGTGCGCGATCTCGGGCCGAAGGGGGCCTTCCTGTGGACGACGGCCGCGGCGACGGCGGGCTACTCCATCGTGCTCTTCTGGCTGTTCGTCGTGGTGCACGAACACGGGGGCATGGCGCCACCGCTCGCGGTGCTCGCGGTGGTGCTGGTGAGCTTTGCCGTGGCGGCGCACACCGGTCTCGCCGCCGCGCTCGCCTCGTGGCTGGAGCCCGCCGCCGGTCGCCTCTGCGCCGGGGTGCTGCCGGCCGCCTGGGTGGTCGCGGAGCACCTGCGAAGCTTCGACCTCTTCGGCGGCTTCCCCTGGGCGTACCTCGGTTACGCCGTGCATCGCAGCGGTCCGCTTCTCGAGCTGGCGTCGCTCGGCGGGGTCTGGGCGCTGTCGTTCGCGCTCGCGCTCTTCGGCGTCCTGGTCGGTCGCGGACGCAGGCGGGCGGCGTCGTTGCTGCTCGCGGCGGTCGTCGTGTCGAGCCTCGGACTTCGCGCGCTGCGCCCCGAGGAGCCGGTCTCCGGTCGTCCCCTTCGCGCCGGGATCGTGCAGGCGAACATCCCGCAGTCCGTGAAGTGGGACCCTGATCGCGCGCGCGAGCACTTCGAGTCCCATCTCGAGCTATCGCGCATGGTGGCTGCGACCGGAGTCGATCTCCTCGTCTGGCCCGAGGCTGCCGTGCCGTTCCTGGTCGAGCGCGATCGCGCGGTGCGAGACGCGCTGCTCGACGTCGCGCGCGCCGCGCAGGCCTCGCTCGTGGTCGGTGGCCTCGGCCTCGACCTCGGTCCCGAAGGCGAGCCCTGGTTCCACAACAGCGCCTTCGCGCTCACGCCCGCGGCGGGGATCGTGGATCGCTACGACAAGACGCACCTCGTGCCCTTTGGCGAGTACGTGCCTCTCCAGGATCTGTTCCGTCTGTTCCGCGGCTTGGCGGCGGGAATGGTCGAGGGCGCCTTCGTTCCCGGGGAGCGCCCACGCGTGCTCGAAGGACTGGGAGCGCTCGAGGCCGGCCATGCCCCTGCGGTGCTCATTTGTTATGAAGTCATCTACCCGAGCCTGGTGCGTCGAGCGGTACGCGACGGTGCGCGGCTGCTGATCAACGTCACCAACGATGCGTGGTACGGGAGGACGAGCGCGCCGCATCAGTTTCTGGCGGTGGCCGCCATGCGGTCGGCGGAGCACGGAGTTCCGATGATTCGCGCCGCCAACACGGGTGTGAGTGGAGTCGTCGATTCGTACGGGACCGTGTTGCGCGAGACGCCGATCTTCGAGAGCTGGGCGCTGCCCGTCGAGGTCCCGGCGCCGCGTCGGGGTCGAACGCTCTACACATGGATGGGCGATTGGGTCGTGTGGGCGAGCTGGGTTGGGTTGATCGCGATCGGAGGACGACGTCTTGTCCGAGGAGACGAACACTAGGGCGAGGGAGATCGGCGAGGAGGTTTCGGCTCTGGGCGAGCGCGCCGCGGAGTTGCGGAGGCATCTTTGACCTTGCTGGCAAGCGCTATCGCCTGGCCGAGCTCACCGAGGCGACGGCCGACCCCTCGCTGTGGGGGGATCGCGAGCGGGCGGAGAAGCTGTTGCGCGAGAAGCGCACGCTCGAGCGCGAGATCTGCGCGCACGAAGAGGTCGAGAAGCTGATCTCGGACGCCGAGGTTCTGCTCGAGCTCGGTGCCGAGGAGGGCGACGCGGCGTCCCTCGACGAGGCCGCGCAGTCGGTGGAGACCCTGCGCAGCAAGCTCGACGACGTGGAGCTTCGGCGCATGCTCTCCGGCGAGCACGATGCCTCGGACGCGATCGTCTCCATCAACGCCGGCGCGGGCGGCACGGACTCCTGCGACTGGGCGGAGATGCTGCTCCGCATGTACCTGCGCTGGGCCGAGGTGCACGGCTACAAGACCGAGATCCTCGACATCCAGGCCGGCGAGGAGGCCGGGATCCGCGGCGTCACCCTCACCGTGCAGGGCGAGTACGCGTACGGCCATCTGCGCAGCGAGATCGGCATCCATCGCTTGGTGCGCATCTCGCCGTTCGATGCGCAGAGCCGCCGGCAGACGAGCTTCGCCTCCTTCTCGATGGTCCCGGACATCGGCGAGGACATCGAGGTCGACATCGAGGAGAAGGATCTGCGCATCGACACCTATCGCGCGGGCGGCGCCGGTGGTCAGCACGTGAACCGCACCGACTCCGCGGTCCGCATCACCCACATGCCCTCCGGCATCGTCGTGCAGTGCCAGAACGAGCGCAGCCAGCACAAGAACAAGGCGCAGGCGATGAAGGTGCTGCGCGCGCGGCTCTACGAGCTCGCGCGCGAGCAGCACGAGGCGGAGCAGGAGAAGCTCGCCGGCGAGAAGAAGAAGATCGACTTCGGCAGTCAGATCCGCTCCTATACGTTGCATCCCTCGCAGCGGGTGAAGGATCACCGCACGGGGGTCGAGATCGGCAATGCGCAGGCGGTGCTCGATGGTGCGATCGATCCGCTGATTCGCGCCTATCTCTTGGGAGAGGTGGAGGAGTAGCGTGGCGACGGAGGAGGAGATCCTCGAGGCGCGCAGGCGACGCGCCGAGCAGCTCCACGAGCGTGGGATCGATCCGTTTCCGGCGCGCGTGCCGCGTCCGCTCGATCCCGTTCGCGACGTGGTCGCGCGATGGGGCGAGGCGGAGGCCGCCGTGCTCGGAGCCTCGAACGTGCAGGTTTGCGTCGCCGGCCGCATCGTCGGTCTGCGCTCGTTCGGAAAGGCGGCCTTCGTCGTCGTGCAAGGCGATGGCGAGCGGCTGCAGATCTGGGTGAAGCGCGATGCGATCGGCGCCGAGCACTACGAGACGTTCAAGCTCTACGAGGTCGGGGACTTCCTGTGGGCACGCGGCGCGCTCGTGCGCACGAAGACCCATGAGCTCACCGTGGATGCCGTCGAGATCGGCTTCCTCGCCAAGGCGATGCGACCGCTTCCGGAGAAGTTCCACGGACTGCAGGATGTCGAGCTGCGCTACCGCCAGCGCTACCTCGACTTCCTGGTGAATCCCGAGACGCGGCGCATCGTCGTTACCCGCAGCCGCATGGTGAAGGCGCTGCGCGACATCCTGGACGAGCGGGGCTTCCTCGAGGTCGAGACGCCCGTGCTGCAGCCGATCTACGGCGGCGCGAATGCGCGTCCCTTCACCACCGTCCACAACGCCTACGACCAGAAGCTGTTCCTGCGCGTCTCGTTCGAGCTGTACCTGAAGCGGCTCGTGATCGGCGGGCTCGATCGCGTGTACGAGATCGGGCGCGATTTCCGCAACGAGGGCATCTCGAAGAAGCACAACCCCGAGTTCTCGATGCTCGAGGTCTACCAGGCCTACGCGGACTATGCGGACATGATGGATCTGGTGGAGACGCTCGTCTCGCAGGCGGCGCTGCGCGTGCTCGGCACGACGGTGGTGGAGCGCGACGGCCATTCCATCGACCTCACGCCGCCGTGGCCGCGGCGCTCCATGGCGGATCTCGTGCGCGAGGCGTCGGGCATCGACATCGATCGTCACACCGAGCTTGCGGACCTGCGCCGCGCGGTCGAGGCGGCGAATCTTTTCGACGTGGACGCCGCCGGCGCGAAGAGCTGGGCCGCGCTGGTGGATGAGCTCTTCTCGCGCACCGTCGAGCCGAGCCTCGTCTCGCCCACCTTCGTGCTCGACTATCCGGTCGCGCTCTCGCCGCTCGCCAAGCGCAGCGCCGAGCGGCCACACTTGGTGGAGCGCTTCGAGGCATTCATCGGCGGCATGGAGATCGCGAACGCATTCTCCGAGCTCAACGATCCCGACGACCAGCGTGCGCGCTTCGAATCCCAGGCGGAGATGCGCCGGCACGGCGACGAGGAAGCACACCCGGTCGACGAGGACTTCCTGCTCGCGCTCGAACACGGCATGCCGCCGACGGGCGGAATGGGGCTCGGCATCGGCCGGCTCGCGATGGTGCTCACGGGCGCATCGCATCTGCGCGAGGTGAAGGTGTTCCCCCATCTACGGCCGCGCGATGACTGAGTGGGTCCAGCCCGCGCTCGGCTTCCTGTCCGCCACGATCGTGGCGCTCATCGCGCTCGGCTTCGCCGCGATGTTCGTCTTCTTCTCCGGCTCGGCGGCACTCGTGCTCGGCAAGTTCCTCCGCTTCGCGGCGGCCCCATCGGTGGCGCTCCCCGCGGCCGCCGCCGCGATCGCCGTCGCCTTCGGCGTGGCTTCGGCGCTCGATCTCGAGCCCCCATGGGTCCTGCCCGCCGCGCAGGCGCTGTGGTCCGGCATCTTCTACGGATTGATCTGCTGGCGGTGTGCGCATCGCCTGCTGGCGCGCGCCGCCGGTGCCGTGCTCCTCGGCTGCGGCGTGCTCTTCGTCGCTGGGTTGGTGCTCGATCCGCTGTACGGGGTGGGGCAGCGAGCGGCGCAGCTCGCGGTGATCGTCGTGCAGGTCTCGGCGCTCGGCTCGTGGCCGTTCGTGTTGGCGGGTCTCGTTGCCCATGCGCGGGTCCGTCCCGTCGAGTGGTTCCTGTCGCTGCGCTACCTGATGGCGCGTCGGCGGCAGGCATTCATCTCCATCATCAGCGTGATCTGTGTCGCGGGCGTCGCTCTCGGTGTGGCCGTGATCACGGTCGTACTGTCGGTGATGAACGGCTTCTCGCGCATGTGGGAGGAGAAGATCATCGGCTCGCAGGCGCACTTCGCCGTGCACTCGCGCATGGGCGACTACGAGGAGTACCGCGCCGTCCGCGAGCGCGTGCTACGGGTGCCGGGAGTTCTGGGGGCGACGCCGTTCCTCGCCGCCGATGCGATCCTGCGCGCCGACGATGGGCGGATCCAACCCGTTACGCTCAAGGGAATCGATCCCGAGACGGCGGGCGAGGCAACGCAGCTCGTCGACGAGATCGTTGCTGGATCGCTGGACGATCTGCCGCCGGAGCCGGAGGCAGAGGATGCGCGCCGTCATCCCGGTCTCATCCTGGGTCGCGAGCTCGCGGAGCGATTCTTCCTGAGCGTGGGCGACCCGGTGATCCTGATCTCTCCCCTCGGCGGTGCGCCGACGCCGCTCGGTCCCGCACCGCGGATGGAGCGCTTCCGCGTGGCGGGCCTGTTCGATGCGGAGTTCTTCCAGTTCGACGAGCGCCTCGTCTACGCCACCCTGCCGGCGGTGCAGGCCTTCCTGCGCGCCGACGACGTGGCGAGCGGTGTCGAGGTGCGCACGAACGATCCCTACGCGTCGATCGCGGTGGGACAGCGGGTGGAGGCGGAGCTCGGCGGCCTGTACTACGCGCGCGACTGGAAGGACTTCTATCCCGCGTTCTTCCAGGCGCTCAAGACCGAGCGCGTGATGATGTTCGTGCTGCTTTCGTTCATCATGGTCGTCGCGGGTTTCATCATCACTGCGACGCTCATCATGATGATCATGGAGAAGTCGCGCGACATCGCGATCCTGAAGGCCATGGGCTGCGACGACGAGGGGGTGCTGCGGGTGTTCGCGATCGGCGGAGTGCTGATCGGCGTGGTCGGGCTCGCGGCCGGGCTGGCGACGGGTCTCGTGATCACGTGGAACCTCGAGCGCATCCAGTTCGTGGTGGAGCGCTCGCTCGGCCTCGATCTGCTCCCCGCCAACGTCTATCAGCTCCAGAGCCTCCCCTATGCGATCGACCCGTTGCAGCTCGTGGGGATCTCCGTGATCGCGCTCGTCCTCTCGATCGGGGCGACGCTGCTGCCGTCGTGGCAGGCCGCGAAGCTCGATCCCGCGGAGGCGCTCCGGTATGAGTGAGCTCGTCGCACGCGGTGTGGTGAAGCGCTTCGAGCTCGGCGGTCAGACGCTCGAGATCCTGAACGGCATCGACCTGCAGATCGGCCGTGGCGAGTCCATCGGGATTCTCGGTGTGTCCGGCGCGGGCAAGTCCACGTTGCTCCACATCCTGGGCGGGCTCGAGCGTCCGACCCAGGGGCAGGTGCTCTACGACGGAACCGACATCTACGGCATGGCGTCCGCGGAGCTCGCGCGCTTCCGCAACACGAAGCTCGGCTTCGTGTTCCAGCTCCACCATCTGCTGCCCGAGTTCACCGCGCTCGAGAACGTGATGTTGCCTTGCCTGCTGGCGGGGCATCCTCGTGCGGACGCCTGCGACCGTGCCGAGGCGATGCTCACGTCCGTGGGGCTCGCCCATCGGCTGCGGCACCAGCCGGGCAAGCTCTCCGGCGGGGAGCAGCAGCGCTGCGCGATCGCCCGTGCGCTGGTGCTCGAGCCCCCGTTCGTCCTGGCGGACGAACCGACCGGAAACCTCGATCCGCACACCGCGGGCGAGGTGGAGGATCTCTTCCTCGAGCTGAATGCGCGCGCGGGGACCGCGCTCGTCCTCGTCACCCACAACGAGCACCTCGCGCGCCGACTCGCCAAGCAGTGCTACCTGGCGGAGGGGCGGCTTCGTTGAGACCGCCCGGTCCGGTGGTCACGAGGGGATTCTCGCGGAGAAATTGCCCGGTGGGAGCGTTCACGGGTAGTATGCCAAGCCTTGCACGGGGGACGGAATGCTGCCGGTGAGCTCGAAGGGAAGCGGTAACGGGCGAGGGAGAGCTTCGGTTCTTCCCCTTTGCGCGGCAGCCCTGCTCGGGGCGCTCGTCGGTGCGGCGCCTGCGCCGGCTGCAGCGTCCGCGTGCGAGGGTTCCCGGACGGTCCTGCCGGTCGCCGTCGAGCTCGAGTGGCAGGCCGCGCCGGGCCGCTCCGGTGCCGACGAGGCCGAGCGCTGGCTCGGGGTGCTCGTCGACGAGCTCGCCGTGCGGTCGGGGACGCAGGTCGTGTCGCACTCGGTCCGAGCGGCGGATCTGCTGCGCGCCCCGCCGCGAGCGAGCGAGCCTGCGGCGGATCTGCAGGGAGACCCGCTGCTGCGCGTGCGCATCGCGCCGCTCGCCGGCCGGCACGGGCTATCGGCGGAGCTGGTCCTCGGGCTGCCGCGCGGGAAGCTGCGGCCCGTGGGGCCTCTGCGGTTCGTGGCGAGCGCCGAAGGCGACGAGGCCCTGCGCGCCGCATTCGCGGAGCTGGCCGAGCGGGTGGAGGCGTGGATCTGCGAGCCTGCCGCCGATGCGGTCCTCCTCGCGAATCCCGAGGAGGATGCCTCGTCCGTGCTCCCCGCGTCCCCGGAGGGCGGATCGCAGCCCGCGACACCGGACGATGGCGCAGCGGCGGATGCACCGCCCCCGAGCGGGCCCCTCGTGGTTCGCGAAGTGCTCGTCGAGGGAAACCGCCGGATCGATGCGGATGCGATCCGCGCCGCGATCAACTCCCAGCCGGGTGGGCCCCTCTCCACGGCCGCGATTGCCGGCGACGTGCGGCGCGTATTCGGATTGGGCTTCTTCAGCGACGTGCAGGTCGAGCAGCGTCCGGTCGAGGCCGGAGTGGCCCTCGTCTTTCGCGTGGTCGAGTACCCGATCGTGAAGCGGGTGACGATCAGCGGGAACGAGAACGTCAAGGCAGAGGACATCAAGAGCAAGCTCACCCTCACCGTCGGCTCTGCGATCGATCATCCGCTCATTCTCGAGAACCAGCAGCGGGTGAAGGCCGTCTACGAGACCAAGGGCTACTACCTCGTGAAGGTGAGCCATGAGATCCGCGAGATTGGAGAGGGGACCGCGGAGGTCGTCTATCGCGTCGAGGAAGGCGAGAAGATCCGCTTGCGCCGGGTCGAGTTCGAGGGCAACGAGGCGCTCGACGACGGGGATCTGCTCAAGGTGATGGAGACGAAGCCGTGGGGCTGGCTGTCGTTCGTCACCCGGCTCTGGGATCACTCCGGGCTGTACGCCGAGCCGATCTTCTACCAGGATCTCGATCGGGTGACCCGCCGCTACATGGACGAGGGCTTCATCCGGGTCGAGGTCGGCGATCCCGAGGTCGACATTCGCAAGGACGGCCTGTTCGTCACGGTGAAGATCGAAGAGGGACCGCAGTTTCGCTCGGGTGCGGTCGAAGTGCTCGGGGACGAGAGCACGGATCGCGAGGCGCTGGTCTCGCTCGTGCAGACCCGACAGGGCGAGGTCTTCAACCGAACACGCCTCACCGACGACGTCGAGCGCCTGCGCGCATACTACGCGGATCGCGGCTTCTTCGATGCGCGCGTCGTCCCTCGCACGGCGGTGGACGAGGAGAAGCTCGAGGTCGCGACCGCGTTCGAGGTCGAGAAGGGCGGGCTGTTCTTCGTCGATCGCATCGACGTGCGCGGAAACACTCGCACGCGCGACGAGGTGATCCGCCGCGAGCTCGGTATCTCCGAGGGAGAGCTCTACTCGGGGGATGCCGTGCGATCGAGCAAGGCGCGGGTGCGCCGTCTCGGTTTCTTCGAAGAGGTGAACATCGAGGCCGAACGCACGGATGCACCGGGGCGTGTGACACTCGGTGTCGACGTGGTGGAGCGGCCCACGGGCAGCTTCAGCTTCGGGGCGGGTGTCGGGTCGACGGACGGCTTCCTGCTGAGCGCGTCGATCAGCCAGGACAATCTGTTCGGGCAGGGCCGTGCGATCAGTGCCAGCGCGGATCTCGGTGGACGCAGCCAGAGCTTCCACCTGCGCTACCTCGAGCCCTACGCCTTCGGTACGAGCGCGGCGCTCGGCGGATCGGTCTCGATGGTGAGCCGGGAGTTCCTCGACTTCGACGAGGAGATCTCCGGACTGTCGATGAACCTGACCTATCCCCTCGACCAGGGAGACACCTTCGTCGGTACGGGGTACGGCTTCAGCATCCGCGAGGTCACCGGATTCGAGACGCTTCGCGCTTCGTCGCTGCTCCAACGCGAGGACTTCAACGGCGATACCGACACGTCGTTGCTGTCGTTCTCCCTGCGGCGCGATACCCGGGACGATTTCCGCTTCCCCAAGACGGGCCAGATCTCGGGAGCGTCGATCGAATGGGCGGGTCTCGGTGGCCTCAACCGCTTCGTGCGTCTGGAGGCATACACGACCCACTTCCTGCCGGTGAAGCGCTGGCTCGGCTTCGAATCGACGTTCGTCGTGAACACGCGCATCGGCTGGGTGCTGCCCTTCAACGATGTGAGCGACTTCGACCTTCCCGACTGCGGCGGGAGCCTCGCGGATCCGACGAGCTGTGCGTCGTTCCTCGCGCTCTCGCCCGATTTCGCTGCGCTCTCGAACATCGACGACGACCTCGAGCTCACCCTCACGGAGCGCTACTTCCTGGGCGGCGTGGGAGGCTTGCAGCTGCGCGGCTTCAAGCAGCGCTCCGTCGGCCCCCGCCGAACCGAGCTCGTCGCGCAGAGCGGGTTCTCCAACCCGGCCGATCGCGCCTTCTATCCGGTGGGCTTCGACCCCGCCACGGGGGCGTGTACGTCCGGGTCATGCAATTCGCTTCGCGATACGGATCCGGACGACTTCGAGGATCTCGATCTCGCCGAGGTGATCGGCGGCAACAAGATGTTCCTGTTGAATCTGGAGCTGCAGTTCCCCATCGCAGAGGAAATGGGGCTCACCGGGCTCGTGTTCTTCGACACCGGAAACGCGTTCGCAGAGAACGAATCGATGAATCCGGCGGACTTCCGCCTGAGCACGGGTGCAGGCGTGCAATGGTTCTCTCCGTTCGGCCCGATCCTCGTCGTCCTCGGCTTCCCGTTGGATCGGATCGAGGACGAGGATGCGGCGGTGTTCGAGTTCTCGCTGGGCGGCGCGCAGTACTAGACGCGCATCGGCCAATCCGCAGGGAGGTTCCCTGCTCGGGCAAATCCATGGTTACGAAGGTAGTACTCATCAGGAGGTTCTCTCTCATGTGGATGCGTGTGTCGCGCTCGTGGATGGTGCGGATCGTGGTTCTGGGGCTCGCAATGCCGGGCGTGGCGGTCTCGGCGGACTTCAAGGTCGGCTTCGTCGACCAGCAGAAGGCGATCCTGTCCTCGAAGGAGGGGCAGGTCGCCGAGAAGACGCTCTCGGAGCTGGCCCAGAAGAAGCAGGGCGAGCTTGAGCCCAAGCAGCAGGATCTGCAGCGACTCGGTGAGGAGCTCGAGAGCCAGAAGTTCGTGCTGGCGAAGGAGGTGCTCGAGGAGCGCCGCCTCGACCTCGTGAAGCGCCAGCGCGATCTCGAGCGACAGGTGCAGGAGGCCCAGGAGGAGATCCAGATCGAGCAGCGGCGGTTGGTGTCACCGCTCGCGAAGCGGCTGAACGAAGTGATCCAGCAGATCGGCAAGGACAAGGGCTTCCATCTCGTGCTCGATCAGTCGAGCCCGGGGGTCCTATATTTCGAGGGCGGCTTGGACATCACCGATCTGGTGATCCAGAAGCTCAACGACTAGCCGTCGTTCGATGTCACCCGCGGCCGCACCGCCCGGACGGTGGGGCGAGGAGATCGCATGCCGAAAGCCGTGATCGGCCACGAGGAGATCCTGAAG
Organism: uncultured Myxococcales bacterium; assembly: GCA_964582775.1. Lineage (GTDB taxonomy): Bacteria > Myxococcota_A > UBA9160 > SZUA-336 > SZUA-336 > CAZOTO01. Next base: position 4,419 of record CAZOTO010000010.1, on the reverse strand, counting down.
CTGCTGCCCCATCGCCATCCGATCCTGCTCGTGGATCGGGTGCTCGAGGTGAGCGACAAGGAGATCGTCGCGGAGAAGCTCGTGAGCGGGGGCGAGCCCGTGCTGCAGGGGCATTTCCCGGGGAATCCGGTCTTCCCGGGCGTCTACCTCCTCGAGGCGATGGCGCAGACGGCAGGGCTGTGGGTCGTCCTCCACCATCCGCAGCACCGCGGGAAGAGCTTTGCGCTGGCGGGGATCGACAACGCGCGGTTTCGCAAGCCGGTGATTCCAGGGGACGTGATCGAGCTGCGAGCGACCGTGACGAAGATCCGTGGCTCGATCGTCCGTCACTCCACGGTGGCGCGTGTCGCGGGCGAGGAGGTCGCCGAGGCCGAGATCATGGCTGCGATCGTGGATTGGGGTAGGAGCGAATGAGCCGCATCCATCCGAGCGCGGTCGTCGATCCGCGAGCCGAGATCGATTCGAGCGTCGAGATCGGGCCGTTCTGCACGGTGGGGCCGCACGTGAAGCTCGGTGCGAGCGTCGTGCTGCGCAATCACGTGAACGTGGGCGGACACACCGAGATCGGTCCCGGTACCGTCGTGTTCTCGTTCGCTTCCGTCGGAGACCCCCCGCAGGACCTCAAGTATCGCGGAGAGCCGACGAGGCTGGTGATCGGAGCACGCAATACGATTCGCGAGCACGTCACGTTGCACCCGGGGACGGAGTCGGGCGGCAGTCTCACCTCGGTGGGCAACGACAACCTGCTCATGGTCGGCTCGCACGTCGCTCACGACTGCCACGTCGGAAACCACGTCGTTGTGTCGAACCACGTGATGTTGGCGGGGCACGTCACCGTCGAGGACCACGCCGTGATCATGGGCGGTACCGGCGTGCAGCAGTTCCTGCGCATCGGCGAGTCTGCCATGGTGGCGGGGCTCTCCGGCGTGATCCAGGACGTATGCCCGTTCGCGGTGGTGCAGGGCTACCCGGCGCGCGTGCTGCGTCTCAATCGCGTGAACCTCGAGCGGCGCGGCTTTGCGGCCGAGCGCATCGATGCGCTCGAGCGTGCGTTTCGCGTCGTGTTCAAGTCGAAGGCCGCGCCGAAGGAGATCCTCGAGCGCCTGCGTGCGGAGTTCTCCGGCTCGGCGGACGTGGAGCACATCGCTTCGTTCCTCGAGAAATCGCAGCGCGGCTTCGCGCGCATGCGATAGGGAGGCGCATCGGCCATGGGCCAGCGGGGGGTCCTCGGACTGATTGCGGGCAGCGGGCCGCTTCCCTTCGAGGTAGCGCGGGCGGCCGCACGGCGCGGCCTTTCCGTCGCCGTGGCCGCGATCGAACGCAACACAGATCCCGCGATCCAAGCCCTGGCCACGGGGCCGTTCGAGTGGTTCGCCGCGGGTGAGCTCGGTCGGTTGATCGCCTTCTTCCGCTCGGCCGGGGCAACCGAGGTGATCTTGGCGGGAGCGGTCTCGAAGCGGGTGCTGATGCGCGACCCGGCGGCACTGCGGCTCGACGCGCGGGCGATGACGGTGCTCGGCCGACTCGCGCATCGCGGCGACGATGCGTTGCTGCGTGCGGTGGCGGACGAGATCGAGTCCGAGGGTATGGCCGTGGTGGACTCCACGGCGTATCTCGGCGACCGGCTCACCGCCGAAGGGTTGCTCGCGGGAGCGGCGGTCGATGCGCGCATCGAGTCCGATCTCGTCCTCGCCATGCGCGTGGCGCGCGACGTCGGTGTGCACGACGTGGGGCAGGCGGTAGCCGTACGCGACGGCGTCGTGCTGGCGATCGAGGCCATCGAGGGGACGGATGCGATGCTGCGGCGGGCGGGTGAGCTCGGTGGGCCGGGTGCGGTCGCGGTGAAGGTCGCGAAGCCGGGGCAGGATCTTCGTTTCGACGTGCCGGCGATCGGGCTCGGCACGATCCGGCTCGCGGCCGAGATCGGCTTGCGCGCACTCGGTCTCGAAGCGAACCGCACGATCGTGCTCGAGCGCGAGATCGCTCTCGCCGAGGCGGACCGAAGCGGAGTGTCCGTGATCGGCATGCGGAGCGTGGGCTCGTGAGCGCCATGGCGACGGATCCCCGTGCCGGGGCTCCGCGCATCGCCGTCGTCGGCGTCGGCCACATGGGAAACCTGCACGCGGAGAAGCTCGCCGAGCTCGAGCGCGAGGGCGCCATCCGCTTCGCGGGCGTGTGCGACGCGAACACCGAACGGGCGCGCGAGGTGGCACGGCGCGTCGGTACGACGGTGATCGAAGATGTGGCCGATGTTCCGCGTGTCGCCGATGCCGCCTGCGTGGCCGTGCCGACCACGCTGCATGCGAGCGTGGCGCTCGCGCTCCTCGAAGCAGGCGTGGACGTGCTCGTCGAGAAGCCGATCGCCACGACGCGCGCCGAAGCGCGCGCGCTCATCGATGCTGCGACGCGTTGCGGACGCATCCTGCAGGTCGGACACATCGAGCGGTTCAGCCAGGCGTTTCGCGCGATCGGCCCGGTGCTGCGCCGGCCGCGCTTCATCGAAGTCCACCGCATCGGTCCGTTCCCCGGTCGTGCGAACGACGTGAGCGTCGTGCTCGACCTCATGATCCACGATCTCGACATCGCGGCGAGCTTGGCGGGTTCCGAGGTAGAGCGGGTGGAGGCGGTGGGAGTGCCCGTCCTGTCGGCTTCGCAGGACATCGCCAACGCGCGCGTCCGCTTCGCCAACGGCTGCATCCTCAACCTCACCGCGAGCCGCGTGTCGCTCGATCGACTGCGCAAGGTGCGCGTGTTCCAGTCGGATGCCTACATCTCCATCGACTTCGGTGCGAACGAGATCACCGTCGTGCGTCGCGAGGGGAGGCCCGAGGCGGGCGAGATGCCGAGGATCCGCGCCGAGAAGATCGCGCTCGATCCCGCCGACGCACTTCTCGCGCAGGATCGCGCCTTTGCGGAGTCCGTGCGCATGCGCACACCGCCGTTGGTGACCGGCGACGATGGCTATCGCGCGCTCGATCTCGCGTTGCGCATCGAAGAGAGCATCGAGCCGATGGAGGACGCGCCGTGAAGCTGTTCGTGTGCACGGCGGATGCATCGGGTGACATGCACGCAGCGGCGCTGCTCGAGGCGCTGCGGCGCAAGATCCCCGATCTCGAGGCGTTCGGCCTGGGTGGCGCGAACCTGGTGGCGCAGGGGCTCGATTCGATCGTGGACCAAGCGGAGCTCGCCGTCGCGGGTCTGTTCGAGGTGCTCGGCAGCGCACCTCGCGTGCTCCGCGCCTACGCCGCTCTGCGTCGGGCGTTGCGGGAGCGCCGTCCCGATGTGGCGGTATTCGTCGACTCGCCCGATCTCAATCTGCGATTGGCGGCGGTGGCGAAGCGGCTCGGCATCCCCGTGCTCTACTACGTGGCGCCGCAGGTCTGGGCGTGGAGGCCCGGTCGTGTGCGCGTGCTCGCCGAGCGCGTCGATCACGTCGCGGTGATCTTCCCGTTCGAGGAGCCGCTCCTGCGCGATGCGGGCATCGAAGCCACGTTCGTGGGGCATCCCCTCGTCGACCGGATGGCGGCCCTGCGCGCCCGCCTCGATCCGTGGGGGATTGCCTTGGATCTCCACCTCGATCTTGGACGTCCGGTGCTCGGGCTCCTGCCGGGAAGCCGTCGCAACGAGATCGCGCACAATCTCGAGCTCTTCGTCGAAACGGCCCGGCTGCTCCTTCGCTCCTGGCCCGAGCTGCAGGTGCGTCTGCTCGTGGCGCCCACGCTCGCGGCGCATCCGCCGGTGGTGCCGGCTCCGATCGAGGTCGTCGTCGGGCGCACCCACGAGGCGATGTCGGTCTCGACGTGTCTCCTCGCTGCGCCCGGAACCGTGACGGTCGAGGCGGCACTTCTCGGTGTACCCACGGTCGTGAGCCACCGGCTGAGTCCGGCGAGCTTCGAGCTCGTGCGCCGCGTCGCACGCGTTCCTTCGAGCTGCATGGTGAACCTGATCGCCGACGAGGGGATCGTTCCGGAGCGCATCCAGCAGCTCGCGCGCCCGGTGGCGCTGGCGGGTCTCGTTTCGCGGATCCTGCGCGATCCTTCGATCCGTCAGAAGATGCGCGAGGATCTGGCGCGGGCGACCGAGCGGCTGGGACCGCCGGGCGCGGCGGAGCGAACGGCCGAGCTCGTGCTGCGCGTGGCGCGGCGTGAGTAGGATCGTCGCGCCATGCTGTGGCTGTACAACCTGATCCTGGTCCCCGTGGTGCTCGTCGCCCTTCCGTTCGCGTTCCTGTGGGCCGTGCGCTCGCCGGTGCGCCGCGCGGCGTTGCTCGAGCGCTTCGCTCCTCTTCCTCCCATGCCGCCCGGTACCGTGTGGGTGCACGCGGCGAGCCTGGGCGAGGTCCAGGCGGCCTCGTCGCTCCTCGATGCGCTCGCCGATCGCGGCATCCCCGTCGTCGCCACGGCGCTCACCTCGACGGGA
>CAZOTO010000009.1:0-48475 GCA_964582775.1 uncultured Myxococcales bacterium | reverse complement strand
GGATCCTCCTGCGCGAACAGATGCTCGTAGAGCCGCACCTCGGCATCGATCGCGTGCGCGGCCGACACCCAGTGGATCGTGCTCTTCACCTTGCGGCCGTCGGGAGCGTCACCGCCGCGTGTCGCGGGATCGTGCGTGCAGCGGATCTCGACGATCTCGCCGGTCGCCGGGTCCTTCACCACTTCCTTGCACGTCACCAGGTACGCATAGCGCAGGCGCACCTCGCGCCCGGGCGCCATGCGGAAGAACTGCTTGGGGGGATCCTCGCGGAAGTCGTCGCGCTCGATGTAGACCACGCGCGAGAACGGAACCTTGCGCGTGCCCGCGGACGGATCCTCGGGGTTGTTGACCGCGTCCATCTGCTCGACCTGGCCCTCGGGATAGGTCTCGATCACGACCCGCAGCGGGCGCAGCACCGCCATCACGCGCGGCGCGTGCGCATTGAGATCCTCGCGGATGCAGTGCTCGAGGAGCGCCATCTCGACCACGCCGTCGCGCTTGGCGATGCCGATCCGCTCGCAAAAGTCGCGGATCGCCTCGGGCGTGTAGCCGCGGCGGCGAAGCCCCGCGATCGTGGGAAGGCGCGGATCGTCCCAACCGCGCACGTAGCCACCTTCGACGAGCGCGAGCAGCTTTCGCTTGCTCATCACGGTGTGGGTGAGGTTCAAGCGCGCGAACTCGATCTGCTGCGGGTGGTAGAGATCGAGCGCGTCGAGCAGCCAGTCGTAGAGCGGGCGGTGGTTCTCGAACTCGAGCGTGCACAGGGAGTGCGTGATGCCCTCGAACGAATCACCGAGCGGGTGAGCGAAGTCGTACATCGGGTAGATGCACCACTCGGTCCCCATCCGGTAGTGCGGTGTGCGCTGGATGCGGTAGAGCACGGGATCGCGCAGATTGAGGTTTCCCGACGCCATGTCGATCTTCGCGCGCAGCACGCGTGAGCCGTCGGGGAACTCGCCCGCGCGCATGCGGCGGAGCAGGTCGAGGTTCTCCTCGACGCCGCGGTGGCGGTACGGGCTCTCGCGGCCGGGCTCGGTGAGCGTGCCGCGCCAGGCGCGGATCTCTTCGGGATCGAGATCGCAAACATACGCCTTGCCGCGCTCGACGAGCCGCACGGCGCACTCGTAGATCTGCTCGAAGGAGTCCGAGGCGAAGTATCGATGCTTGCCCCAGTCGAAGCCGAGCCAGCGCACGTCGCGCTCGATGGCCTCGGCGTGCTCCAGGCTCTCCCTCGCGGGATTCGTGTCGTCGAAGCGAAGGTGGCAGCGCCCGCCCGGATGCTCGGACGCCACGCCGAAGTTCAGGCAGATCGACTTCGCGTGGCCGATGTGCAGGTGGCCGTTGGGTTCGGGCGGAAAGCGGGTGACGACGCGGCCGCCGAAGCGGCCCGTCTCGAGATCCTGCGCGACTGCGGCGCGGATGAAGTCGATGCCCGGAGCGGCGGTATCACCGGCCATGCGCGTTCGTCCTCGAAGGCGGGAAGCGACGCGCAATGTATTCCATCCACCGGGAGAAATCCCGTGAACGGGCGAGACGTTGCGGGGCCGGTCGCCCGGCCCCGCGCGAGTCTATCGACCGCGGCGTCCGCCTCCGCCACCCATGCCACCGCGTCCGCCACCGCCCATGCCACCGCCGGTTCCCGGCGCGTGCGTCCGGTCTCGCCGACGCTCCATGCGCGAATCGCGGTTGCGCTCGCGGTCGTCGCCCCGCCCTTCGCGGCGCTCCGCGCGCTCCTCGCGGCGCTCTTCGCGGCGTTCCATCCGTCCCTCGCCGCGCTCCTCACGCCCTTCCCGGCGCTCTTCCCGGCGCTCCGCGCGATCCTCCCGCCGCTCCTCGCGGCGATCACCGCGATCGTCGAGCCGGTCGTCGATGCGGTCGCCGCGCTGGTCCAGCCGGTCCTCGATGCGGTCGCCACGGCGATCCTTGCGATCCTCGATCCGATCGCCCTGGGCATCGAGATGCTCCGCGGCCTTCTCGTGGCCCCTCTCCGCGGCGCGCTCGGCCTTCTCGTCCAGCCGCTCGTTGATGCGCTCGCCCTGCGCGTCCATGCGCTCGTCGATTCGCTCGCCTCGCTGGTCGAGCCGTTCGTTGATCCGATCGCCCCGCTCGTCGAGCCGCTCGTCCACCTTCACGTCATCCGCTGCGGCCCGGCCCACGAAACCCGCACCCGCGAGCACCACGGCCAGAACCAGTACTGCCGATTTCGGCATGGGGATTCCTCCTTTGCGCTTCCCGGCCCGATCGGGGCCGCGCATCTGTCGTGCCACACCCTGGAACCGGCGAGATCGCTCCCGGTTACGCCGGGCGCGGGGTCCACGAGGAAAAGCCACGCCCTCTGCGAAATCGCGCAGCCCGTTCTGGACCCAGGATTCGGCCCCCCCCCTACGCCGACCCGAAGCGCTCGCGGATGCGATCGAACCGGAAGTCGAAGATCGCCGCCAGCGCGGCGCGAACGGCGAGGCGATGGGCCGCATGTCCGATCGGCCCGAACGGCAGGGCGTAGCGGACCACGTCCCCCATGAGGACGCCGGCGCTGCACGGCAGGAAGCGATGGGTGTGCTCCCAGAGCGCGTAGGGGCCGTGTTCCTGGCGATCGACGAATCCGTACGGAGGCCTCCACTCGACGATGCGCGTGCGCCAGCGCATGGGGATGCCCACCAGGCGCAGCTCGTAGTCGATGCGCACGTCATCGCCCATCGCGATGGGAAGGGGCGTCTCGATGCGGAAGCGAAGCCACGGCGGGGTGATCGCGTCCAGGTTCGCAGCGTCGGCGAAGAACTCCACGACGCGTTCGATCGGAGCCGGGATGAGCTGCTCCCGCTCCAACCGATGGACCCTCATGGCCGGTCTACCCCCTTGCGCGGCCGCACGACACACGCTCGCGGCCGCGCAGGGGGATCATCGGGCTCACGGACAGTGGCGCATGCCGGCGGGATCGTAGGGCTCGACCTTATCGAAGGTGGGACGGCCCTGCATCCACGAGATCTTCCACCGCCCCTTCTCCTTCACGAACTCGTAGAAGTGCTGGCCCTCGACGTGATTCCGGGTCTCGGGGCCGAACCTCGGGTTGTTGTATCCGAAGTGCACGAAGTAGTCCGCACCCGTCGCGCGGTTTCCGGTCACCTTCGCCCGGACGTTGGAGATGCTGCTGAAGGAGCACTGCTCGGATGGAAACACCGCATAGAGGAAGAAGCTCCGGATCGCATCTTTCCCGACCACGCTCGGATACCCGTAGGCCGAGAGATCGTAGACGGCGTTCTCCGAGAAGATGGACATCATCTCGTCGATGTCCTTGCCGTCGACGGCCCACGCGTACGTCGTGGTGAGCGCCGCGATCTCCGCCACGGCGGGCAGGCTTGCCCGGGGACCGTCGGAGGATGCACGAGATGCCGGAAGGGAGAAGAGCAGCACGGCGCCAGCGAGCGCCAAGGGTATGGCCAACCGATCGAGGTTCATGGGGGGTCTCCTATGGCAGGGACTCCGCAAACCGCCCATGCGGATCGCAGAGGCACGGCCATCCTCCCCCGTACACGCTGAGGGTGTCAACACACGATCGTGTGACGTTTTCCACCCCGGGCACCGCGCGAACACCGGCCGGCCGGCACTGACCCTCGGCCGGCGCGATCACTGCATCCCATGGCGACGCATCTTCTTGTAGAGGCACTCGCGGGTGATGCCCAGGCTGCGCGCCGTGGCGATCCTCCTTCCCTCGTGGCGCTCGAGCGCGCGGCGCAGCACCCAGGCTTCGAGCCTGGCCATCGTCTCCCCGAGGGTCTCCGAACCGCCTCCACGCGGAAGCCCGGATTTCTGCCCGCGTACATGGGGCGAGAGCATGCTCGCTGTGACTTCGGGCTCGTCGAGCGCATGGGCCAAAATGCGGGCCACCTCGTTCTCGAGCTCGCGGACGTTTCCCGGCCAATCGTACGCCTCGAGCAGATGCGCAGCTTCGGGGGAGACGTCGCAGAGGCCGGCCGCGCCCCGGCTCGCCTCCAGGAAGTGGCGAACGAGCGGAACGATGTCATCGGTACGCGCGCGAAGCGGAGGGATCGCGATGGAGAGGACGTTCAGCCGGTAGTACAGGTCCCGGCGGAACATGCCCGCCTCGACCTCGTGCTCGAGATCGCGGTTCGTGGCGGCGAGGATTCGCACCTCGACGCGAATCTCGTTCGTCGAGCCGAGCGGCCGCACGACCCCCTCCTGGAGCGCGCGGAGCAGCTTCACCTGGAAGTCGAGCGATGTCTCGGCGATCTCGTCGAGGAAGAGCGTTCCTCCATTCGCACTCACGAAGTGGCCGGGACGCGACCGCGTGGCGCCCGTGAAGGCGCCGCGCTCGCAGCCGAACAGCTCGCTCTCCAGGAGCGCCTCGGGAAAGGCCCCACAGTTGAGGGCGACGAAGGGCCCGTTCGCGTGGGCTCCTCCCTCGTGGATCGCTCGCGCGAGCACCTCTTTCCCCGTTCCCGTCTCTCCGAGCAGGAGCACGTTCGCCCGGCTGCGCTGCGCCTTGGCGACCCCTTCGAGACAGGCGCGCATCGCGGGACTGCACACCACGATTCCGTCCACACCTCGCGGCTCGTGGCGATGGCTGCGCCTTCGCACGATGTGCTCGAAGCGCGCGCCGATCATCTCGACGATCGAAGGACCGCGCAGCATCACCTCCTCGACACCTGCCTGGATCAGATCCTCCACGTGCGCGAGCCCCCCGAGATCGACGACCGCCATCACGGGAACCCGGCAGCGCATGCGCCGCAGCCATCGCACGTCCGCGAGCACGAGATCCACGTTCACACGGTCGACGCAGATCGCACTCGCAGTGCCCGACCGAAGATGCTCCGCCGCCGCTTCCCGATCCCGCACCCACGAGATTCCGTTCGAGCGCGCAACGACACCCGAGCGAACGAAGTCCGACAGGACCAATACCTCTGCACCCATGAGACCCCCCCGGGACCACTCGCGCGGGTGAGCAATCCGCGTGCCCTCGACCGCATGCCGCACATCGTCTCCGGCTGCGGGCTCGGCGCGGGACCGCTCTGCCGCGGCGGCCAGCGGGTGTAGCCTCCGTCTCATTCGGTGGCGCTTCGCTCGAAGCAACGGCGCGTCCGTCCGGGAGGGGGGCGCAGCGCGCGCTCCGGGATCCGCCGTGCCGCTACGCGAGCGCTTCGCGCACCAGAACGCCGATCTCGGCCACGCCGCGCAGCGCGAAGAAGTGATCCGCCCCAGGGATCACGTCGATGCGCACATCCGGAACATCGCCGAGCACCGCCTCGAGCGCGGAGAGCGGCGCGAAGGCATCGCGCTGGCCGACGATCACCCGCACGGGGATCGCGAGATCGCCGAGCGCGAGGTCCTCGAGCATGGCCGCCGGCGGCGCGACGAGGACGAGCCGGAGGATCCGCCGATCGCGCAGCGCCAGCCGCAGCGCCGCCACGGCTCCGAACGAGTAGCCCGCAGCGATCACCCCGCCGGGCAGGGTCGCCTCCATGTGCTCGAGCGCCGCGCGATAATCGCGCTCGGCGAAGCCGACCTCGCCGGTGACGATGCCCTGGCTCGCGCCGACCCCACGCCAGTGGAAGCGGATCGACGCGTGACCTGCGCGATACAGCGCGTGCGCGATCTCGCTCACGACGGGGTTATCGAGGCTACCGCCGTACTCGGGGTGCGGCGGCGCGACGACCGCTCCCGGTGCGCTCCCCTGCTGCCACACGCCCTCCAGCACGATCGCTTCTCCGGGGATGGCGATCGCCGTCATCTGCTCCTTCCACGGCATGGCGGCGAAGAATATCACCGGAACCTCGGATCGGGATCGAATGGGCGTGTTCGCTACCCTGCGCGCGTCATGACATGCGACGATCGGGCGAGAATCGCCCGCCAAGTGCTGTGGAGCGGAAGCGTGGGCGAGTTCGGGCTCGACGAGGTCGAGCTCCCCACGGGACGCCGCGCCGCGCTCGCCGTGCTCGTCCATCCGGGTGCGGCAGCCGTGGTTCCGTTCCTCGACGATCGGCGCATCGTCCTGCTGCGCCAGTATCGATACGCCGCGGGCGGCACGATCTGGGAGGTCCCTGCGGGGAAGCTCGACGCGGGCGAGGATCCGGCGGCCTGTGCGGCGCGCGAGCTCGAGGAGGAGACGGGCTATCGCGTGGGCCGGCTGGTGCGCACGGGCGAGATCCTCACCACGCCGGGCTTCACGGACGAGCGCATCCACCTGTTCTGCGCCTTCTCGCTCGAGGCGGGCCGGCAGGCGCACGATGCGCACGAGGTGATCGAGAGCCGGGTCGTGGAGCTCGATCGCGCGCTCGAGATGATCGCCCGCGGCGAGATCGTCGACGCGAAGACGATCGTGGCCCTGCATCACGCGCAGCGGATCGCCCGTACGGTCGGGCCCTCGAATCCAGCGCGCGCGAGGGAGATCCCGTAGGCTTGGCGGAAGGGAGGCCATCGTGAGCGACCGCTACCAGTACCGCCAGTACCGATTCTCGTCCGCGGGAGGCATGGGCGGCCCGGGTCTGCCCCCGATGGTGAAGAACCTCCTGATCGCCAACGGCATGATCTTCTTCCTGCAGATCCTCCTGAATCGCTCGGGGATCCCCATCGAACGCCTGGGTGCGGTGAGCGTCGTGGGCGTCTTTCAGCAGGGGATGATCTGGCAGCCGTTCACGTACATGTGGCTCCACCTGGACCTGATGCACGTGTTCTTCAACATGTTCGCGCTGTGGATGTTCGGAGGGATGCTGGAGAGCGTCTGGGGCCCGCGGCGCTTCCTGCGCTTCTATCTGCTGTGCGGCGTGGGTGCGGGGGTGATCATCCTCGGGTGGAATGCGCTCACCGGCCACTGGTTCTCGCTCACGCTCGGGGCATCCGGCGCGGTCTATGGCGTGCTCACGGCATTCAGCCTGCTGTGGCCGGACCGAACGATCATGCTCCTCTTCCCGCCGATCCCGATCAAGGCGATCTGGTTCATCCCGTTCCTGTTCCTGATGCAGATCGCCATGGACCCGCGTGGAAACGTGAGCCACGCCGGACACCTGGGAGGCGTGATCGTCGCCGCGATCCTGCTGCGCGATCACCTGCGGGGCGTGATCGGAACGAACCACCTGCGCTACCGCTGGCATCGCTTCCGCATGCGACGGCGGCTGCGTGCCATCCAGCGCGACGAGGAGGATCGTCGGCGGCGCTTCGACGGCGATCGCTGAAACGAGATGGGGCCCTGCAACCGACGCTGCAGGGCCCCATTCGAGCTTTCCTCTCCGACCCGCGGGCTCTCGAACCGACGCTCACTTCCTGGGATGGCAGGGCGCCCGCGACTTCACCTCCCACCGAGCTCGCGCGATTCTATGTTTCGAGCGCGAGCGATGTCAACAACCGTCACGTGGATTCCGCGCGATGACGGCGATCACCTCGACGTGATGGGTCTGCGGAAGAGCATCCATCACGAGGATCCGCTCGATCGATGCGTCGTCGCCGAGCCGCGCGAGATCGCGCGCGAGCGTTGCGGGCTCGCACGACACGTACACGACGCGCGTGGCGCTGCACGCGCGAATCGCCTCGATCACCTCGGCGGTGCATCCGGTGCGCGGAGGGTTGAGCAGGACGAGATCCGGTGAGAGAGCGCCCAGGTGCCGCGGCGCCCAATCGTCGACCGATGCATCGATCACGCGCGCGTTCGTGTTGCGCCGCGCATCGCGCGCGCCCCTTCCGCGTTCCACTGCGACCACGCTCGCGAAATTTCGCTCGAGCGCGGCCGTGTAGAAGCCCATGCCCGCGTAGAGCTCGACCGCGGATCCTCCCGAGCCGCACGCCTCGAGCACGGCGTCGAGCCAGCGATCCCACAGGGCGCCGTTGGCTTGCACGAACACGCCGGGAGAGACGTGATAGGAGTGGCCACCGGCGACGATGGAGTCGGCGAAGCCGCGGATCTCGACCTCGCCCGCACCGCGCCGAGGATGGGCGCGAAGGAACGCGAGCGCGGCCTGGGTCCGCTCGTCGAGCACGAGACACCGCTCGATGTCGACGACCTCGTGCGATCCGCGGGCGCGAAAGCCCACCCGGCCTTCGTCGTGGGCGACGCGCGCGCGCGCGCGATAGCCGAGCGAGACCGGCGATTCGATGGATTCGAGCGCGGGCAGCGCAGCAAAGCCCCCCAGCCGCTCGAGCGCGCTGCGGGTGATCTCGAGGCGCGCCTCGCTCTGCGCGCGCTCGTCGACGTGGAGCCAGCTGCACCCCCCACACGCGCCATAGTACGGACACGGTGCCTCGCGACGCGCGCGCCCCGGCTCGAGGACCTCCACCCGCTCTGCTCGTGCCCAGCGCTTCTTCCCCTGGACGATGCGCGCAAGGACACGATCACCGGGGGCCGTGCGCGGCACGAACACGGCGAAACCCTGGTGGCGACCGATGCCCTCGCCGCCGGCGACGAGGGCATCGATGCGAAGCTCGATCTCGCTACCGACCGCAATCCTCTCCGAGGAAGCCGTCACGGCGCGAGCGGAACGCGCCTTCGCGCGGAGCCGATCTGGATCTCGACGGAGTCGGGATCGATGCGGCGCACGAGCACGCCCGAGACGATGTCGCCCTCGTGGGCGTTGGGAATGCGCACGTCCTCGAGCTCGAGCGAGACCTCGCGGCGTTCGGGATCCGGATGCCAGCGAATGTGTCCGACACGGATCGGTGGCGGCGGCGGCGGGCCGACGACGGTCGGACGCGGCTCGGCCGCCGGCACCGATGGAGCGCGGGGACGCTCGACGGGGATCGCGTCTTCGCGGGCCGGTGCGCCCGGCTCTCCGGTGAAGGGCTCGCCGCCCCAAGGCGGCGCCGGCGCCCGGTCGGCGGTGGGCTCCGGAACGGACGCGCCCGCCGACGCCTGGCGTCGGGCCCTCCGCAGCTCGGACGGCGTGGGGCGCGGCACGGCCTCGTCCTCCCGCTCCGTCTCCTCGGACGGCACCACATGCGCGAAGGGAGCGCGCGGCCCGGGCACGGCGTCCCCCGCATCCATGCCTTGCGGCGATGCCTCCATCTCCGGCGGCGACCCGGGCGCGCGCGGCGCGTCCGGCGCCGTGCGAGCCTCGGCCTTCGCTCGCGCCTCCGCGTCGACGTCACCGGCTCGGCGCGGCCAACCATACGCGTAGAGGAGCAGGGCACCGGTCGCCATCCCGGCGGTGACACCGATCAGCAGCAGCCCGTGCAGCGGCCGATGCCGCGCCGGAGGTTCGGGTGCGGGCGCAACGACGCTCCCTCGCAGATCGAGATCCGGACGCTTCGCCACATCGCGTTCGCGCTGCAGCTTGCGCAGCGCATCGAGGATCGTGCTCACGGGGCTCCCTCCACGGCGGCGACACCGTCGTCGGGCACCCCGAGCCTCGGCGCCTCGTATTCGAGAGCGCGATAGAGTGCGATGCGCGTGCTCGCTCCGACGGCGCCCGTCGGCTCGAGGGCGAACGCTTCCTGGAGTCCCCGCACGGCCGAAACCGTGAGGTCGTCGTACTCCTCGGCACTCGCCGTGCGCGCATCGACGAACGGCAGATATCCCAGCTCTTCGAGATGCGCCCGAAGCATGTACACCGGCTCGCCGGACATGCCCGGCGAGAGCTCGGGCAGCGCCTCGTGATTCCTCCACAGCAGGATCGCGCGACCCGTCCACAGGCGATCGAGCGCGCTCGCGTCGGTATCGACGAGCGCATCGCCTACGCGCACGCGCACCTCCTCGCTCGCACGCCACGACAGCAGGCCGACGTAGCGCACTCCTGCGTCGGAAGCCTCGACCTCGAGGATCGCGGGCAGATCGAGCCGGCGCAGGGCTTCGCGGGAGAGCCTGCGCGTGCGCAGCACTTCGAGCGGTGCAAGACCGCGAACGGTGGCGAGAAGCCCGCCCGGCTCGATCCGCGCGGGCACGGGCTCGGCGTATCCCCACGCACGCAGCACGGCCCCCGTGGCACCGGCCGCCGACTCCGCGGCATCGACGGCGAGGAGCGCGGCCTCGAGGGAGAGTGGCGAGACGGAGACCGGCGCGCTCGCATCCGGCCGCGCCGACGCGACGGGTGCCGGGGTCGGGGCGCCCGCCTTCTTCGTCTGCTCCCGAGCCCCCGAGGGAACGAGGGCGCTCGCGACGAATCCGATCGCGATCCCGAGGACGACGAGTGCGAGCGCCGCGCTCACGCGAAGGCCGGTCATCGACGTCCAGGCGTCGGTGGGCGCGGCCGCGGGCAGCTCCGCGGCCGCCGCCTTCGCGATCCTCGCCGTCACCTTCCGACACCCCTTCGTGTAGGCCGCGAGAAGCGATCGATCGGCGATGGCGTTGATGAGCCGCGGGGTGCCGCGCGACGCCCGGTGGATCACGCGCACGGCTCCGCGCGTGAAGATCGCCGGCTCGGCAAGTCCAGCGACCTGCAAGCGATGATTCAGGTACTCGGCGACCTCGCCGCGGCGGAACGTGCGCAGCCGCCAGCGCACGGTGATGCGCTGCCGCAGCTGGCGCAGCTCCGGCCGGGCGAGGCTCTCCTCGAGCTCGGGCTGTCCGATCAACACGATCTGCAGGAGCTTCTCGCGCTCGGTCTCCAGATTCGACAACAGCCTCACCTGCTCGAGCACGCCGGGATCGAGATTCTGCGCCTCGTCGATCACGAGCAGCACCTTGCGGCCCTGCGCATTCTTCGCGAGCAGGAAGCGGTTGAGCTCGTCGATGAGATCGGTCCGGCTGCGGGCGACGGTGGGCAGTCCGAGCTCCCGGCAGATGGAGGCGAGCAGCTCGATCTCGCTCGGGCTCGGATTGAATACGAATGCGATCTCGGCGCTGTCGCCGATGCGCCCGAACAGCGTGCGGCACAGGGTCGTCTTTCCCGTGCCGACCTGGCCGATCACCTCGATGAAGCCCTCGCCCTGCTCGATGCCATAGAGCAGATGGGCGAGCGCTTCGCGATGGGGCTCGGCGAGGAACAGGTACCGGGGATCCGGTGCCAGCGCGAAGGGCTTCTCCGTCAGTCCGAAGAACTCGGTGTACATCGACGTCGCGTTCCTATCTCGCGTCCGCTGTGCTCGCGCCTGCCGTACGCCGGGCTCGTGCGCCGCGCCCGGAGGGTGGTCCGGGCCGCGGCGAATGTCCAATGCTCCGGGATCGTGCGCGCGGCCTCGCCGCGACGGCGGCCTTCCCGCCGACCTGGAGATCCGCCGTGCGGCGCCCGCGATCCATCAGGCGGGGGGACGATCGCGCAGCTCGGAGCGCCGCATCCGATCGCGGATCACCTTGAGCTCCTCCGAGACGTGGATCAGGCGCTCCTCGAGCCGCATCCGCGCGCGGACCTCGTCGTCGAGCCGCTTCTCGAGGAGGCCGAGCCGCGAGCCGTCCGAGTCGATCTCCTCCGGCGTGATGAACTCCGCGTCGTCGCCTCGCACCTCGCTCCGCGAGAGCTGCTCCGCCAGGGCGAGCCCTTCGCTGGCTCCGGTCTCGGATGCCTCGGCATGGCGCCGGCGCAGCCAGAGCACGACCCCGGCGAAGACCACGAGACCGGCGAGCGCTCCGAGGGGGAAGACCCAGGGGCGCCCCGGAATCCGGCCTTCGGCGGAGCGAGCCGGCCGAGCCGTGGGGGCGGCGGATCCACGGGCGGAATCCGGTGCAGCCACCTCGCGCGGAGCCGGCTCCGGAGCGCTCGCCACCGCAGGGGAGGGTTCCGGCCCGGATCCGGCTTCGGCTTCGGCTCCCGCTTCGAAGGGATCCGCAGGGACGGAGGCCCCGGCGGGCTCGGTAGAGGATCCGGCGCCTCGCTCGTCGAGCGCGGCGTACGGCTCGGAGCCCTCACCCGCTTCGCCCGAATCGGCCTCCCCGCGGAGAGGGTCCGGGGTGTCGGGCTCCTCGAGCCTCGGCGCGGGCGCGAGCGTCGCGGCCGGAGATGCATCCGAGACGGGCTCCGCTCCCCCTGCCGAGCGGAGCGGAATCGTCCGTACGGCGGATCCGACGCCGAGCGTTGGCCCGTCGGGATCGGCGGCGTCGATCACGATCCGCTCGGGATTCGACAAGCGGAAGAGGCGCAGCGTGCGCGGTCGCGCCTCGATGCGGAGCTCCACTCCGCCCGACACGGACTGCAGCCGAATCGTTCCGAACCGAGGGAGCTTGGTGTCGGCGAGCCGAATGGACTCCGCGAGGCGCGCTTCCAGGAAGAGGACGAGCTCGCCGGCGTCGGGGCCGTCGAGCCGCTCCACCCGGGCCGGACCGTCGAGCTCCACCACTACGCGATCGAACTGGGGGTGCCGGGCGAAGCGCAGCTCCCCCACATGGACATCCCCCTGGGCTCGCGCCGTTGCGGCGACAGCCAGGATCGACAGCAGTGCCAGGGACCAGAGGAAACCACACCGTCGGCTCATCGTGGATCGCCCCCTCCGCGGACACGGCGCCGGCGCGCCGCTACGGTCCATCCCGCCGCTCTCCATCGCATGCTGCGCCAGACTATAGACGCTCCGCGCCGGAGCACCGGTGGATCCCCGGCGCGAGGGCGGCGGGGACTCCTCCCCCATCCGTACACCCCGCACATCGCGCCCTGGAGCGGCCGCTCCCCCGCACCGGGAGGCAGCGCCAACCCGTTGACCTTCGGACGTTTTGGCGTACACTGCGCGCCCCATGTATGCGGTAGTGAGAACAGGCGGGAAACAGGTCCGGGTCCAGCCCGGAGACGTGCTCGATGTCGAGCTCCTCTCGGGCTCGGCGGGCGAGCGGATCGTGCTCGACGAGGTCCTCCTCGTCGGCGGAGATCAGCTCGTCGTGGGACGGCCGCGGGTCGCGGGCGCGAAGGTCGTCGCGACGATCGAGAGTGAGTCGAAGGGCCCGAAGATCAAGATCTTCAAGCACAAGCGGCGCAAGCGCTATCGGCTCACCAAGGGACACCGCCAGCACTACACGCGGATCCGCATCGAGGCGATCGAGGTCTAGCGATGGCACACAAGAAGGGTCAGGGAAGCACCCGGAACGGGCGAGACAGCCAGGGTCAGCGGCGCGGCGTGAAGGTGTTCGGCGGGCAGGAGGCTCGCGCAGGAAACATCATCGTCCGTCAGCTCGGCACCTGCGTCCACCCGGGTCGCGGCGTCGGGCTCGGTCGCGATTACACTCTGTTCGCGCTCCGGGACGGCACGGTTCGCTTCTTCGAGAGTCAGGGACGCAAGTACGTCGCAGTCGACGCCTGAGCGGCCCGGCGAAGCGGTGCAGTACGGAGGGCACGCCCGATGGCGTGCCTTTCGCGCATTAAGGCGCTCTCTCCACGAACGAGCACAGCCATGGCATCGGCCGACTTCATCGACGAGTGCCGCACCCACGTGCGTGGCGGTGACGGCGGGCGGGGCTGCACCTCGTTCCGGCGCGAGAAGTACGTCCCGCGCGGGGGTCCCGACGGCGGCAATGGGGGAGACGGCGGCTCGGTCGTCTTCCGCGCGAGCCGTCACCTGTCGACGCTGCTCGACGCCCACCATCGCAAGCACCGGCGCGCGAAGAACGGCAAGCACGGAAGCGGCGCCCGCAAGGACGGGCGTTGCGGCGCGGACGAGATCGTGGAGCTTCCCCTCGGCACGGTGATCCGCGACGACGAGAGCGGGGAGCTGCTGCACGAGCTGCTCCGTGACGGCGAGGAGTGGATCGCCGCACGCGGCGGCACCGGCGGCCGGGGAAACGCCTGCTTCGCGACCTCCACGAACCAAGCGCCCTTCTTCTCGGAGCCCGGAACGGAGGGCGAGGAGCGCTGGCTCCGGCTCGAGCTCAAGGTGCTCGCCGACGTCGGATTGCTCGGCTTCCCGAACGCGGGCAAGTCGACGTTCATCTCCCGGGTGTCCGCCGCGCGCCCACGCATCGCGAGCTATCCGTTCACCACGCTGCAGCCGCATCTGGGTATGGTCGAAGCGGACGGAACGCGCTTCGTCATCGCAGACATTCCGGGGCTGATTCCCGGCGCGCACGAGGGAGCGGGCCTCGGCGATCGCTTCCTTCGCCACGTGGAGCGAACCCGGCTGCTGCTGCACCTGCTCGATCCCGAGCCATTGCTCTCGGGGGCGACGCCCGATCGCAGTCCCGCGGACGATTACGCCGCGATCCGTGCAGAGCTCGCAGCCTATGCGATCGAGCTCGCCGAGCGGCCCGAGATCGTGTGCATCACGAAGGCGGATCTGGTCTCCGATCCCGGGGAGCGCGCGCTCGTCGAGGAAGGTCTGCGCGAGAAGGGCATCGAGCCGCGCTGGATCTCGTCGTGGACCGGCGAAGGGATTCCCGAGCTGCTGCGCGAGCTCGCAACGAGGGTGGGGCGGCAATGAAGCGGCAGGATCTCGGGCGAACGCGGCGCATGGTGGTGAAGGTGGGCACGTCCCTGCTCGCTCCGCCGCGCGGCGGTGTCCACGCGCGGCGCTTCGCCGATCTGGCGCGGGAGATCTCGGCACTCATGGACCGGCGCATCCAGGTGGTGCTGGTGTCGTCGGGGGCGGTCGGGCTCGGGCTGCGCCGCCTGGAGCGCAACGAGCGGCCTCGCTCCATTCCCGAGAAGCAGGCGGCCGCCGCCATCGGGCAGATCGATCTGTGCCGCCGCTACGAGCGCGCCTTCGCGCGCCACGGCCGCCTCGTCGGGCAGATCCTCCTCACGCACGGAGGTCTCGCGGACCGCGAGCGCTTCCTCAATGCGCGGCACACGATGACGGCCCTGCTCGCCGATGGCGTGGTCCCGATCATCAACGAGAACGACTCCGTGGCGACGGAGGAGCTTCGCTTCGGCGACAACGATCGGCTCGGTGCTCTGGTGGTGAACGTGTGCCGTGCGGATCTCTTCGTGATGCTCACGGACACCGACGGCCTGCACGATCGCCACCCCGAGGAGCCCGGCGCGCGTCGCATCCCCGACGTGGAGGAGGTCACGCCGAAGATCCTGCGCCTGGCGAGCGGTGCAGGCACGAAGCTCGCGACGGGAGGCATGCGCTCGAAGCTCGAAGCGGCGCGCATGGCGAGCCGCTTCGGCGTGCCGTCGATCATCGCCCGCGGTGCCCGGCGCGACGTGCTGCAGAGGATCGTCGCCGCGGAGGACATCGGAACCCTCGTGTGGCCCGCCGTGCAGCGGCTCAAGGCGCGCAAGCACTGGATCGCCTTCTCGAACACCGTGCGCGGAACGCTGCGCCTGGACGAGGGCGCGGTGCGGGCGATCCTGCAGCGGGGCGGCTCGCTGCTTCCGATCGGCGTGGTGGGGATCGAGGGGCGCTTCGGCATCGGAGACCTGGTGCGCTGCGTGGGGCCCGACGGCGAGGAAGTCGCCCGGGGGCTCATCTCCTACGACGCCACCGAGATCGAGCGGATCATGGGCCAACGCACCGCGCGGATCGCGGATCTGCTCGGCTACTCCAACGGCGACGAGGTCATCCACCGGGACGATCTCACCTTGGTGTAGGGCGTTCCCGGGATCGGCCCTCGCGCTTCTGGGGCTGGATTCCCGGCGCTGCTACCCTGATCGTCGAATGGATGATCGAGGAGTCCGATCCCCCCGTGAGCTCGTTCCGCTTCGCCCAGGCGGCCCGCCCTTGAAGGCTTCGTGCGCGTGAGCGTGGGCGTCCTGGGCGGGACGTTCGACCCGATCCACCACGCACATCTGCGCCTCGCCGAGGTCGCGGCAGACGCGCTCGGCTTGGAGCGGGTTCTGCTCGTCCCGGCGGGAGACCCACCGCTCAAGCCGGAGGGAAGTGCCCCCGCTGCGCACCGGCTCGAGATGACCCGCCTCGCCGCCGCGGCGAATCCGCGCTTCGAGGTGGCCGACCTCGAGATCCTCCGCCCCGGTCCGAGCTACACGGTGGACACGCTGCGCGAGCTGCGCGGCCGCTTCGGTGGCAGGGAGCCGTGGTTCCTGCTGGGGGTGGACGCACTGGCGACGCTCGATCGCTGGCGCGAGCCGCAGCGGATCCTCGAGCTCGCCAGCCTGGCGGTCGCGCCGCGGCCGGGATTCCCGGGGGATCCGCTCGACGCCCTGCCCGCCGCGCTCGCGACGGCTTATCGACGGGGAGAGCGCGGGCTCGTCCACGGCTCGGGTCGCGAGCTTCGTTCGATTCCGCTGTGCGAGCTCGACATCTCGTCCACGGACGTGCGCCTCCAGATCGCTCACGGTCGCTCCGTCCGATACCTGGTTCCGGACTCGGTGATCGAATACATCGAGGAGCATCGCCTGTACCGGCACGAACACATGAGGATGTACGCGTGACAGGAAGAGGGAAGGCCTTGGCACTCGCGAATGCGCTCACGGACAAGAAGGGCGAGGGCATCCTCGTCCTGGACGTTCGCGATCTGTGCTCGTTCACCGAGTACTTCGTGATCGCAACGGGTACCTCCGCGCGACACGTCCGCACGTTGGCCGACCACGTGCAGGAGACGGCGCGCGGGTTCGGGCAGCGCCCGCTCGGTGTCGAGGGCGAGGAGCGGGCGCAGTGGGTGCTCGTGGACCTGGGCGACGTGGTCGTGCATCTCTTCCAGGGAGAGGCGCGGGAGTACTACCGGCTCGAGCGGCTGTGGGGCGAGGCCGAGAGCGTGACCCCTCTTCATGCGGTGGGAGCAGTGGGATGAGCGAGAAGGGACCGGTGGTCCTGGTGGTGTTGGATGGCTTCGGGATCGGCGTGGGCGACGCCGGCGACGCAACGGCGCTCGCACGTGCGCCTTTCTTCGCATCGCTCGCCCGCTACCCGCACGCGAAGCTCGAGACCTCGGGCGCCGCCGTGGGCCTCCCCGTCGGACAGATGGGAAACTCTGAGGTCGGACACATGACGATGGGCGCCGGTCGCGTGATCGACCAGGACATCGTGCGCATCCAGAAGGCCCTCGACGCCGGCGCGCTCGGGGAGAACCCCGCGGCACGTGCACTCTTCGAGGCCGCCGCTCGCGCGGGCGGGGCGCTGCACCTGTTCGGTCTGGTCTCCGACGGAGGCGTGCACTCCTCGCTCGGACATCTCGAGCGCGTGATCGACACCGCCGCCGCACGCGGGCTCCGCCCCATCCTCCACGCATTCACGGACGGCCGCGACACGCCGCCGCAGAGCGCGCTGCGCTGGATCGCGCCGCTCGAGCGACGCCTCGCCTCCGTCGGCGGATGCATCGCGACGCTCTCGGGTCGCTACTGGGCGATGGACCGCGACAAGCGCTGGGAGCGGGTCGCACGCGCCTACCGCGCGATCGTCCTCGGCGAGGGACACGAGGTGTCGAGCGCCGTCGAGGCGGTCGAGAAGGGCTACGCGCGCGGCGAGGGCGACGAGTTCATCGAGCCGAGCGTGATCCGCGGCACTCCCTCGCTCGCAGGCGGCGACGCAGCCCTCTTCTTCAACTTCCGCGCGGATCGCGTGCGCGAGATCGGAAACGCGCTCGGACGTACCGCTCCCGGGAAGCTCGGCCAGGAGATCCTCGAGCTTCCGTCCGTCGAGCTCGCGAACCTCACCACGTTCACGGTGTACGACGAGACGTTCGATCTTCCCGTCCTGTTCGGTCCGCACGAGATCCGCAACAGCCTCGGCGAGCTCGTTTCTCGGGCCGGCATGCGGCAGCTGCGCATCGCGGAGACCGAGAAGTACGCGCACGTCACGTACTTCTTCAGCTGTGGCCGCGAGGAGCCCTTCGACGGCGAGGATCGCATCCTCGTGCCCTCGCCCAAGGACGTGGCCACCTACGATCAGAAGCCGCAGATGAGCGCGCTCGAGGTCACCGATCGCCTGCTCGATGCGCTCGCGCGCGAGTCGTACGACTTCGTGTTGGTGAACTACGCGAATCCCGACATGGTGGGACACACGGGTGTGTTGCCCGCGGCCATCGAAGCGGTCGAGGCCGTCGATGGCTGTCTCGATCGGCTCTGCCGCGCCGTTCTCGCGCGAAACGGCACGATGCTCGTCACTGCCGATCACGGCAACGTCGAGCAGATGATCGATCCCGAGACGGGCGGACCCCACACCGCGCACACCACGAATCCCGTTCCGGTCTGGTGGATCTCGACGCGGCCCGACAAGGGGACGCTCGAGGACGGCGGTCTGGCGGACGTGGCGCCGACGCTGTGCCGCCTGCTCGGACTCGAGGTTCCGCCCGAGATGACCGGGCGCCGGCTCATCCGCTGTCCATGCTGCTCGAGCTCCTGATCCCGAGCGTCTGCCCCGCCTGCGATCGGCCCCGGCGCGCGGGCGACGACGCGCTCTGCCCCGGTTGCCGCGCGGACCTCGCTCCCCTTCGAGCGGTGCACGGGATTCCCACGGTCTTCGCCTACGAGCGAACCGCGCGCATCCTCGTGCAGCGCTGGAAGTTCCAGGGCCGTCGCGATGCCCTGCGGGTGCTCGTCGAGCCACTTGCGCAACGGGCGCGGGAGCTCGCCGCCGACGGCATCGTCGCCATCCCCCGCCACTGGCGCCGCATCCGCGACCAGCAGTCCGACCCCGCGTTCGCCCTGGCGCGCGCCCTCGGCCGCCGCCTGGGGCTTCCGGTCTGGGATCGCATCCTCACCCGGACCCGTGCGGTTGCACCCCAGACGGGACGAACGCTTCGCGAACGGCAGGGAAACGTGCGAGACAGCTTCCGGGTCCGGAGCGACGCGCTCCGAGGACGACGAGTGCTGCTCCTCGACGACGTCGCGACGACGGGCGCCACCCTCCGGGAGGCGCAGGCGCAGCTATGGCGCCGCGCGAAACCGCGCTCGATCACACCGATCGCCCTCGCGGGGACCCCGCTCGATCGGGCGGATCGGCACAGTCCCGAGGGCTGTGCTATGAAGCGGTTCCCCGCGGTCGATCGAGAGGAGACGGACCCGTGGCAGACACGATCCGCATGAAGGAGAGCGTCACTCTCCAGCACCAGGCCAACCTCGGAGAGGAAATCGAAGAGGTCGAGTTCGAGGAGGGCGAGGAGCTCACCGTCCTCCAGGAATGGGAGAGCGCCTGGCTCGCAAAGAACGCGGACGGGAAGATCTTCAACGTGAGGAAGGCGCTGGCGCAGAAGGCGTGAGCAGCGCTGCCAGCGACTGCTTGAGCTTTCCGGGATCGATCGGCTTCTTGAACAGGACGCCCTCGATTCCTTCCAGCCGGCTTCGCTTGATGACGTGGTCCTTGTCGTAATAGAAGGCCGTCATCAGCACGACGTGCGTATTCGGGCGCATCTTGCGGATCTCGAGCAGCAGGTCGTAGCCATCCATCTCCGGCATCACCACGTCCGAGAGCACGAGCTCGAAGTCCCTCGAGCGAAGCCTTTCGAGTGCCTCGCGCCCGTTGCTCGCCTGATCGACCTCGGCGCCGGCGGACGACAGGATCTCCACGACCGACTTCCGCACCGCGTCGTCGTCGTCCACGACGAGCATTCGATGGCCGGCAAGCCCCCGCTCCGCCTCGCATGCGCAGGAGGAAACGGACAGATCGATCATGCGCGCTTCGCCGAGATAGCGGCTGCTCGTATACTCCGCACGGTCGGACATCTGGCGCAGCCGATCGAGGTTGGCCTCGATGCGCCGGATCTCCGTGCGGATGCATTCGATCCGGCAGCGCTGGGACTCCGCGCCCTGCGCCTGCAGGTAGGCGTCGATCAGCGCCGCCTGGCTCTCGATCACGGTGAGCGGGTTGTTGATCTCGTGGGAGAGGCCGATCGCGATCTCGCCGAGCGTGGCAAGGCGCTCGATCTTCTTCACTCCACTCACGTCCTTGGCGAAGCCGATCGTGCCCTGCTCCCGTCCGTTCCCGTCGTAGAGGATCACGCCGGAGATGGCGACGGGGATCTCCCGGCCGTCCTTGGCGACCAGCGTCGTCGGAAGGTTCACCGCGCGGCCCCGCCCGCCATGCGCCGAGCTCCGCATCGCCTGCATCACGCGGCGCGCCTCGTCGATGGACGGATAGAGCATCGCGACGTAGCGATCGATGATCTCGGCGCGCGAGTAGCCGAGGTTCTCGTGTGCACCGTCGTTGTAATAGGCGATCGTGCCCTCGGCGTCGGTGGCGACGACGATGTCGGGGGAGGCTTCGATCAGCCTCTCGAGGATGGACCGATCCAGTGCCATCGTGCGTCGAGTCTATCGACCGCCTGCCGCACCGCAACGAACCCGTGAGGGCGAATCCGCCCCATGCCCGCCGGATCCGCACGAGGTTCCGCCGCGGGACGAGGTGGCCGACGCTATTCCTGGGAGGCCAGCCAGCGCTCCGCATCGAGCGCGGCCATGCATCCCGAGCCCGCGGCGGTCACGGCCTGGCGGTAGCTGGGGTCCATGACGTCGCCACAGGCGAACACCCCCTCGACGTTGGTCCTCGTGGAGCCGGCCGCCGTGCGAATGTAGCCGGCCGCATCCATCTCGAGCGCGGGACGGAACAGATCGGAGTTCGGCTGGTGGCCGATCGCCACGAACAGCGCCTGTACGTCGAGCTCGGAGAGCTCGTCCACATCCACCCTTCGCACGCGCACACCGGTGACCCCGGAGCCGTCGCCGAGGATCTCGTCCACGACGCTGTTCCACACGAAGCGGATCTTCTCGTGGCGAAAGGCGCGCTCCTGCATGATCCGGCTCGCGCGCAGCTCGTTGCGGCGATGGATCAGGTGGACGACGGATCCGAACCGGGTGAGGAAGAGCGCCTCTTCGAGCGCGGTGTCTCCACCGCCGACGACGGCGATCGGCTTGCCCCGATAGAGTGCACCGTCGCAGGTGGCGCACGCCGAGACACCACGATTCATGAACGCCTTCTCGCTCGGAAGTCCGAGCCAGCGAGCGGAGGCCCCCGTGGCGACGATCAGCGCCTCCGCCGAGAACGAGTGGCCGTCGCTTCGCACCCGGAACGGCCGGCTCGAGAGGTCGACCTGCGTAGCGTCCTCGAGCAGCACGCGTGCGCCGAATCGCTCCGCCTGCTTCTGCATGAGCTCCATGAGATCGGGTCCCGACACGCCCTGGGGGAAGCCGGGATAGTTCTCCACGTCGGTGGTGAGCATGAGCTGGCCGCCGAACGCGGTCCCGGCCAGGACGACGGGAGCAAGCTCGGCCCGCGCGGCGTAGATGGCTGCGGTATAGCCCGCCGGGCCACTCCCGACGATGAGTAGCTCCACGTGCTCTTCCGACGACCGTGGCTGCGCGAAGTCCGACATGCGGGGGAGTCTAGCGGGAAACGGCTACGGGAGCGGCCCCTAGCGCTCGAGGATCGTGATGGCGCGGATCTCGAGCTGGCGGGTTCCCGCGGGCGTGGTCACGACGGCCGTATCCTCGATCGCCTTGCCGATCAGGGCACGGGCCACGGGACTCGTGACCGAGATCAGACCGACGCTCACATCGGACTCGTCCTCTCCGACGATCGTGAAGGAGAGCTCCTCGCCCGAGTCGAGATCCTCGATCTGCACCGTCACGCCGAAACGCACGCGATCCGGTGCGGTGTTCCCCAGCTCGACGACCTCGGCGCGGGCGAGTCGATCCTCGATCACGCGGATGCGCGCCTCGATGAGCGCTTGCTTCTCCTTGGCCGCGTCGTACTCGGCATTCTCGGAGAGATCCCCGTGCTCGCGGGCGCGGCGGATCTCCTCCACCACCGCGGGCCGTTCGACGGTCTTGAGCCTCTTCAGCTCCGCGACGAGCCGCTCGTGGCCCGCCTTCGTCATGTGGACTCTACCGTGCACGGGATTCCTCGAAGTCGCCCGAGGCGAGGGTACCGGCGTCCCTTGGGAGCCGCAAACGCTCAATCTGCGTCGTCGATCCGCTCCTCGAGCAGCCGGATCAGATATCCGATCACGAGCAGGTTGGGCGCACGTCGGCGGAGCGTGGCCTCGTCGATGGTGCCTTCCGCACCCTCTTCGAGGTCTTCGATGAACTCCTGCGCGTAGGACGAGAAGAACTCGAGCAGATCCAACGGGACGTTGCGCGCGAGCATCTTGTTGATCTGGTGGATCGGGAGCGTCCTCCAGATCTCCGTGAACTCGATCGCGATCTCGCGCCCCGACATCGTCTCGCTCCCCTTCCCTCTCGCGTCCGGCCGGACGACTCGCCTTGGCCGCGGGTACGTCTGTTCGACGGGGCGACTCTGGGCGCATCATGCCAGCCGCCGCGTGAATGCGTCAACGCCGGGCTCCGGAAAAAGCGCGCACGGTTCGCGAACTTACGCGATCCACGAATGGCAGCACCGGCAATCCATGTGCAGATCGACGCAGCAGGAGCTCGCCTGCGCATGTTTTCCGGCCGCGGCGAAGGGCGATTCCCCCGCGCAGATGCGATCGTTCCCCGCGAAGAGATGAGCGCTTCGGAGCCGGACTCGCGAGGGGATCCACGGACTGCTGCGGCCTGCGGTGGCGGGGATGATCCTCGCGCACGCAGCCCCGTGCGAGTCACCGCGCTCGTCGTGGGATCGATCAGTCGGGATGTCGATGCCCAGGGGGAACGGCCCCGCAGCGGGACCTCGCGGCCGGGCGGTGTCGTGCACTACGCGGGTCTCGCCTTCGCGCAGCTCGGCGCATGCACACGGGTGGTCACGCGCGTTTCGGCGGCGGACGAGCGTTCGCTCCTCGCGCCCCTTCGCGCAGCCGGAGTCGAGATCCACGCACTCGAGAGTCGCCGGACCACGCAGTGCGCGAACGACTATCGCGGCCCGCACGATCGACACGATCTGCTGTGCGTCTCGGATCCCATCGCCGGTGGCGACGTCCCGTCGTCCTGGTGCACCGCCGACGCGATCCAGGTCGGGCCGCTGCATCCCGAGGACGTGCGACCCGAGGTCCTCCCAGCGCTGCGCGGGCGGATCGGAATCGACATCCAGGGGCTCGTGCGGCGCACGAGCGGGGGCCATACGAGACTGGGGCCGTGCCCCCGCCTGGCGGAGTATCTGGAACGGGTGCAGGTCGTGAAGGCGAGCGAAGAGGAGCTCGAGGCAGCGATCGGCACCGCAGATGGATCTACGCTCCTCCGGGATCACCCCTTGAACGAGGTCCTCGTCACGCGCGGCGAACGCGGATGCCGGATCTACACACGATCGGGTCGCACCGATCTCGGCGCCCCCCGGGTCGAGCGGCGTTTTCCCGTGGGCGCGGGCGACGTCTTACTGGCGGCGTACCTTCACGCGCGTGCGCGCCCGTCGATGCCGATCCCCGCGGCGCAGTTTGCGATACGAGCAAGCGCTGCCAAGATCTCCCTCGGCGAGATCCCTCGCGGATTCGCACAGGAGGACATCGATGCGTCTGCGCCCGTGGACTAGCGTGCTGCTCGCGCTCCCGCTCTGCGGCTGCATCGGGTTCGTGCCGGCCAAGGCCCCCGAGGAGCGCGTCTGGGCGCCGCCCCGGTACGAGAGCGAGAACCCACCCGCCCTCGTCCCCACGGGGATCGAGAACCTGTCGAGCGCACCCGACTTCGATGAAGCGCTCTACTACCACTCGCGCACCGAGTACTGGTACCGCTGGGTGAAGGATCGCTGGTACATGGCGTTCACGTGGGACGGCTTCTGGTTTGCGTTGCCGCCCGAGGAGGTTCCCGCGGAGCTGCGTAGCTTCCACGAGCCGCCGACGATGAAAGACGTGCAGCAGCGCCTCGACGAGCTAGAGAAGAAGCTCGAAGAGCTGGAGCCGTAGCTCGGGTACCGTCGCGGCGCGCCGGGTCGGGCATGCCCGCGCGAGCTCCTCGTCGCTTCCGAAGCCGTAGCCGACCGCGACGACGTCGATGCCGTTCGCACGCGCGCCGACGACGTCGTGCACGCGATCGCCCACCATCACGAGCGCATCCTCCGAGGTGCGCGCGCCGATCTGCGCGAGCGCGGCGCCGATCACCTCGGTCTTGTCCGTGCGCCGGCCATCGAGGAAGCTGCCGACCATCGCGTGGAACGAGGGCGCGAGGCCGAAGTGCTCGAGGATGCGGCGGGCATAGATCTCGGGCTTCGAGGTGGCGAGCACGAGCGTGATCTCCCGCTCGCGAAGCTCGGTGAGGAGACCGGGAATCCCCGGATGCACCTCGTTCTCGTAGAGGCCGGACTCCGCAAAGTACTCGCGGTAGAGATCGACGGCGCGACGCGCGCGCGCTTCACCCAGTCCGAAGCGATCGCGGAACGAATCGAGAAGCGGAGGACCGATCATCGATTCGAGCTCGGGGTCCGGCGGGGAGTCGATGCCGAGCACATGCAGCGCATATCGGATGGAGCGGGTAATCCCCACGCGCGGATCCGTGAGCGTTCCGTCGAGGTCGAACAATACCGCGCACCTGCGTTCGCGCTTCACGGCGGGATCGCCTCAGCGCTGTGCGGACTCGGTGATCTCGATCATCCGCTCGAGCGCACGCCGTGCATCCGCCGTCACCGCAGCGCGACCTGCCTCGTCGAGACGCTCCCGATGACCACTGATCTCGTCGATCACGTCACCGGCGAGGACGCGGTTGAGATCCGGCGCCTTGCCCTGCCGCAGCAGATCGAGCAGTGCGACGAGGTGCGGCGGATCGTTGCGCGACATGGTCGCGCAGCCGCAGCCCGCCTGCGGCAGGCCGGGGATGTCGGCGAGGTGAACGACCTCGATTCCCCGCAATGCCGCCTGCTCCCGCAGGTTGCGCACGAAGTGGCCCTCGGTGCCGACGGCGAAGCGGCTGCCCGATGGCGCCTCGATCACATGCTGCCACAGGAAGCTCGTCGAGCCCGATGCGTCCGCCCGCGCGACCACCTCGCGCGGACACTCCGGATGCACCGCTACGCGATAGCCGCGCCCGTGCCAGTGGTCCACGTGCGCGGGCTCGAAGATCGTGTGCACGCCGCAGAATCCACCCCAGAGCACGAGCTCCGCGCGATCGATCTCTGCGAACAGGGACGCATCGATCTCCGATCCCTCGTGTCCCGCACCGAGGAGCGCGATCCGCGATGGATCGATCCCGACGGCCGCTGCCACATTGCGGCCGAGGTGCTGATCGGGAACGAAGAAGATCTTGCGCTGCTGCGCCCGCGCCCAGCGCAGGATGGGGCCTGCGTTCGAGCTCGTACACACCGCACCGCCGCTCCTGCCCGCGATCGCCTTCACGCGACCAGAGGTGTTCATGTACGCGACGACGAGCAGATCGTCGCCGTAGCGCGCGCGAAGCTTCTCGTACGCCGGGAGGATCATGAACTCCTTGGCCATCATCTCCATGGTGCAGCCGGCCTTGGGATTCGTGATCCACACCTGCTGATCCGGGCGGGCGAGAAGCGCGATCGACTCGGCCATGAAGTGCACCGCGGACTCGACGAAGATCTTCTTCTCCGGATGGAGAACCGCCTCGCGGGCGAGCTGATAGGAGTCGGCGATCTTTCCACCGTAGCGCTCGACGAGCTTCACGATCTCGCCGCCCATGTAGTAGTGGGCGAGCAGCACGAGCCCGGGGCTGAGCGCATCGAGGGCGGGATGGATGTACCCATCCATCCACGGCAGCACGGTCTCGGGGCGCCGATCCGGAAGTGCGAGATACTCCTCGGCGTAGGGCCGGAACTCCTCCTGGTACCAATCGAGGGGGAGATCCGTCTGACACAGAGGGATGTCGGGCTGGATCCGGATGCCGCTCGGCCGAATCGAGCGCTCCGCGGCGTGGCTCGTGGGGGTCGGGTTCGCTGACATGGATCGAGGCTACTCCACCTGCGGAAAACGCGAAAAGGATTCCGGCTAGACGATCCCCGATCGCGTGAGCGAGCGAACGTCGAAGGAGACCGGCTCGTCGAGCGGGGCCGAGCGCACGGGGCACGATTCCACCGTGCAGCGCGGACAGTGCACGGGGCGGCAGGGATCGATGTGGATCACCGCGTCGCCGTCCTCGTGGATCGCGCCGAGGATGATCCGCTCGAGCCGGTCCGCCACACCATGCGCTGCCTCGAGGGACAGATACCGCGGAACCACGAGGTGCAGATCCACGTGCTGGGTGCTGCCCGCAGCCCATGCGCGCAGCTGGTGAATCTCGCACCACTCAGGAATGCGGTGACGCTCGATGTGCTCACCGATCTGTACGAGGAGATCGAAGTCCGCCTCGTCGAGAAGCCCCGTGAGCGAGCGGCGGACCACGCGCCAGCCCGCCCAGAGCACGTTTGCGGCGACCGCGAGGCCGACCAGGGGATCGAGAAGCGCCCAGCCGGTCCACCCGACGATGAGCAGGGCGCCGATGCCCGCGGCCGTGGTCACGGTGTCGGTGAGGACATGGACCCCATCGGCATGGAGCGCCTCGGATCGATGACGGCGCCCCTGTGCGAGCAGGTATCCGCCCAGCGCGAGGTTGGCGAGCCCGGCGAGGACGGAGACGGAAATCCCCTGCCCCAGGTTGTGAAGCTCGGGCCCCAGGTAGATGCGACGCGCCGCCTCGGCCACGATGGCGAGGCCGGCAACCATCACGAGCGCTCCCTCGACCATGGCCGAGAGAGCCTCGGCCTTCCCGTGCCCGTACGGGTGGTTCGCATCGGGAGGGCGCGCAGACACCGCGAGCGAGTAGGTGAGGATCGCCGCCGCCAGCACGTTCACTACGGACTCGGCGGCGTCCGCCAGCAGCGCGGTGGAGCCGGTGAGCAGCCAGGCGAGGAGCTTCAGCGCGAGGATGGCGCTGCCCACGGCGAGCGACACGACGCCCGCGCGGAGGCTCGAGGCGATGGGGGCTGCGTGGGCCTGTGGGTAGTCGGTGGGCACGCGGGAGAAGCCTCGCAGCGCGGGCGACGGGCGTCTACGGGGGAAACGCTTTGGTCGGGGCGGCCGGATTCGAACCGGCGACCTCTTGCTCCCGAAGCAAGCGCGCTACCAGGCTGCGCTACGCCCCGACGCGGGCTCGCAGCATAGGACGGGCCCCCCCGCGTAGCAACTTCGGGTTCCCGCCGGTGTGGAGGCTGCGCCCCCGACCGGCGCCCGCAGGTGCGGCCTCTCCTCGCCCCCCGCCGGGATGGCTCGGGCTCAGTCCGCGAAGGCGCGCAGCACGCGAGCGCGGCTGGGGTGCCGCAGCTTGCGCAGCGCCTTCGCCTCGATCTGGCGGATCCGCTCGCGCGTCACCGCGAAGTCCTGTCCGACCTCCTCGAGGGTGTGATTCGACCGCTCGCCGATCCCGAAGCGCATCTTCAGCACCTTCTCCTCGCGCGGCGTGAGCGTCGCCAGCACGCGCCGCGTCTGGTCTGCGAGGCTTCGCTGCACGACCTCGTCGCTCACGGAGAGGTTCTTCCGATCCTCGATGAAGTCGCCGAGATGGCTGTCCTCGTCCTCTCCGATCGGCGTCTCGAGAGAGATCGGCTCCTTGGCGATCTTCAGAACCATCTGGACCTTGTCGAGGCCCATGTCGAGCTCCTCGGCGAGCTCCTCGGGCATCGGCTCGCGGCCGAGCTTCTGCACGAGGTAGCGCTGGGCACGAACGAGCTTGTTCATCGTCTCGATCATGTGGACGGGGATGCGAATCGTGCGCGCCTGGTCCGCGATCGCACGCGTGATCGCCTGGCGGATCCACCACGTCGCATACGTCGAGAACTTGTAGCCCCGACGCCACTCGAACTTGTCGACGGCCTTCATCAGGCCGATGTTCCCCTCCTGGATCAAATCGAGGAACTGCAGGCCTCGATTCGTGTACTTCTTCGCGATCGACACGACCAGCCTCAGGTTCGCCTCGATGAGTTCGCATTTCGCCTGGCGCATGCGCTCGCGCGATGCGCGGATCTCTTCGCGATTCGTGAGTGCGTCCTCGTACCGGATGCGCGCATCCGCCTCGAGCTTCTCGATGCGGCGCTGCACGGCCTCGAGCTCCTTCTCCGCACACTCGATCGCCTCGAGATTCCCGCCGAGACGGTGCAAGGCCTTCTTTCCGGGCAGGGAGCGCCGCCGCGCCTGCGCCGCGAGATCCACGAACTCCGCCGGATCCACCAGCCGAAACGCAGCGAGCAGTCGTTCCACGACGGAGCGCTCTGCTTCGATCGACTCGACGAAACGATCGACCTCGCTCGCGAGATCGTGGATGAAGTCGCGCAGCACGCCCGCCTCGCGCACGCGCTCGCCACACTTCGCGCGGATGTCGTCGATCTCCTGCTGCACGCGCGCCCGCACCTGCGCACTCGTGCGCGGGTTGCTGAGCACGCGCATGCGCTTGGTGACTTCGGTCTGGGCCCGCCGCACCTGGGTAAGCGTCGCAAGGAGGCGCTTCTTGCGATCATCGGTGACGTCCTCGGTCTCTCCCTCCTGCAGGGCGGGGAACAGATCCCTCACCTCGCGTTTGCCCTTGCGAATCTCGTCGCCGATCTCGAGGAGCCTGCGCACGGCGATGGGCGAGTTCAGCACGGCCGCGAGCGCAGCATCCTCGGCCGCCTCGATCCGTTGGGCGATCTCCACCTCGCCCTCCCTCGTGAGCAGCGAGACCGAACCCATCTCGCGTAGGTACACGCGAACGGGATCATTCGAGCGGAACGACTCGTACTCGTCCTCAGCTCGCCGGCGAGGTTCGGAGCGGCGAAGGACCGTCGGCGCCTGCCAGGACCTCAGCGCGACGCCATGGCGGCTGAACAAGCCGACGACCTCGTCGAGGCGCTGCGGCGACTGCGCGATCTCGGGAGGCAGGACGCGAAGCAGCTCGGCCCCCTCGACCTCTCCGCAATCCTTGCCCTTGCGCAGGAGCTGGCGAAGGGTGAGTGGGGAAGCGCCGTTTCCCCTCTCTCCCCCGACCCCCCCCCGCGCGGCCAACGGCACGCCGCGGCGCCCCGACGCGGTCGCGCCTCCCGGGGAATGGGTGCCATTCGGCTTCGTGTCGGAATTCGTCGTCTTCGGGCTTCGGGTTCGGGTTCGGGGGGTGGGGGACATGGGAAAGCTCCTTCCTGAAAAGGATCGAAAACGTCACTGCAGCAGGGGAGGGCTGCAGAGCTCCCGCCTCTGGGTCATGTACCGCTGCTGTTGTTCGAGCAACTCGAATTCCAGCTCGGGATCCGTGCATGATTCGAGCCGGTTCGACACCTCGCGCAGGCGCCGCTCGATCTCGAGACGCCGCAGCCGCGCCACGCAATCGCGGACCGCCCTCTCGGCG
Organism: uncultured Myxococcales bacterium; assembly: GCA_964582775.1. Taxonomy (GTDB): domain Bacteria; phylum Myxococcota_A; class UBA9160; order SZUA-336; family SZUA-336; genus CAZOTO01. The sequence continues at coordinate 19,559 of CAZOTO010000009.1, read as the reverse complement.
GCAGCGAGGTTGCGCGCGGGGTGGCTCGCAGCGAGGCCGGAGAGGGCGTTCCTGTCCGCCTCCGAGAGATCGGAGGCGGCGGGCGAAACGAGACAAGCCACCGCACGCGAGCCGTAACGGCGCGCAGCCGCGATCAGGTGCGCAAGGAGATCCCGCTCCCGGCCCTCCGGCACGCAATCGAGGGGAAGATCCTCGACCAGGGGGAGGAGATCCTCGGGGAAGCTGGCGAGCGCCCCGATGAGCTCGCGCGACGCGGGGTCGAGCCTGCCCTCCTCCGATGGCTGCGGACGCGAACGAGCCGAACCCGTGCCGGGAGAAGCGGGCTCGCCATCCTCCAGCACGGAGGCCGGCAGGCCGAGCTGACTCGCGAGATTTCGTTTGTAGGTCTCGCGCTCGATCGGATCGGCGATCGCTCGCAGGAAGGGGCGGATCCGCCGGACCGCATCGGCGGCCCGAGCAGGGTCGCGCCCGACGGGAAGGAGGGCCTGCTCGATCAGCATGTCGAGGAGAGGGGTCGCCGAATCGATCACGGCCCGCAGCGCGCCGGCGCCCTTGCGCTGCAGCAGCTCGTCCGGATCGTCTCCGCCGGGAAGGACCGCGGCACGAACCCGCAGCCCCTCGGCCAACAGAACCGGAAGCACGCGCTCCGCGGCGCGTTGCCCCGCCGTGTCGCCGTCGAAGAGCAGGACGACGTCGCTCGCATAGCGGTGCAGGCGCTTGGCGTGCTCCGCGCTCAGCGCCGTTCCGCATGGAGCGACGACCTCGCGCAGTCCTGCACGGTGGAGGGCCACGGCGTCGAAGTAGCCCTCCACGACGACGATCCGGCCCGCCCGCCGCGCGGCCTCGAGGGCAAGGGGAAGCCCGAAGAGCACGCGGCTCTTGCGGTAGATCAGGCTCTCCGCCGAGTTCAGGTACTTCGGCTCCTCATCGCCGATGGAGCGTCCGCCGAATCCGAGGACGTGGCCACTCGGGTCGGCGATCGGAAACACGATCCGACCGCGGAACCGGTCGTAGTGGCCTTCTCCTGTCTGACGGCGGACCACCAGCCCCGCCTGCTCCGCGATCGGAAGCGAGAAGCGCGCGCGGCGGAGGTGCTGGATCAATCCATCCCAGCGCGGGGGCGCGAATCCGATCTGGAACCGCTCGAGGATCTCCTCGTCGACGCCGCGCTGGGCCAGGTATCGCCGCGCGGGCTCACCCTCGGTCGAGCGGAGGGTGGAGCGGAAGAACCCGAGCGCCAATTCGTTCGCGCGGAACAGCGGCGCCTGACCGCTCACGGACGCTCCCTCGCCATCGGGGATCTCGATCGCGAGCTCACGGGCGAGCTCGCGGACCGCCTCGGGGAAGTCGAGCCCCCCTTGGCGCATGAGGAACGAGAAGACGTCCCCGCCCGCGCCGCAGCCGAAGCAGTGGTAGATCTGCTTGTCGGGGCTCACCTGGAACGACGGCGTCTTCTCGTCGTGGAAGGGGCACAGCCCCTTGAAAGAGGATCCGGCGGGCCTGAGGGTCACGTGACGAGACACGACGGAGACGATGTCCGCGCGTTCCCGTACCTCCGCCACGATCTGATCCGGAATCCGTCCCACTCCCTCGGACTCTCCCAGACTCGCTCGCCCACCGACGACCGGACCCGCGGCTCCCTCGATCCCCGCGGTCTGGCCACCACGAAACCGAGAAGCCCGGTGCAGGGTGCTGCACCGGGCTTCTCTCTCAACCCACCGTCTTGAACTTCTTGAGAGCGCGCTTGCGCGCCGCCAGCGTCTTCTTCTTCTTGCGAACGCTGGGCTTCTCGTACCGCTCGCGCTTGCGGAGCTCGTACATGAGGCCGGCTTTCTCGCACTGCTTCTTGAAGCGCTTCAAAGCGCCCTCGAAGGACTCGTTTTCCTTGAGTTTGACCCCCGGCAGAGCTCTCACCTCCTTCCCGTGGTCTTCGACGGACCCGCCGTGGTCATCGCCACGGCTGCTCCAGCGACCGGATCCTGCGGATCCCTCCCTCGATGTCCGGCCCGGTCGGGCGTCCCGGACATGCGGACGGCCTGTGGAGCCGCCCTGGGAAATCGCTTGTAATTCAAGCACTTAACGTTCACGATAGCGAAGGCGGAAGCTAGCACAGCGCTTCCCGCGATCGCAACCGGTCCCCTGCGCGGTCCTCGGGGTCCGCAGCATCGCGAGGGCGCTACCCGATGGGCCGGATGCGGATGCCGCGTCGCGCGAGGTAGGCCTTGGCCTCAGCGATCGTGTACGTGCCGAAGTGGAAGATGCTCGCGGCGAGCACGGCGGACGCACCGCCGCCGCCTGGCCCATCGTCGAGTCCCTGCGCGAGGTGCTCGAGCTCACCCGCTCCGCCGGAGGCGATCACCGGAATGCGTACCGCATCCGACACGGCTCGCGTGAGCTCGAGATCGTAGCCGTCCTTCGTGCCGTCGCGGTCCATGCTGGTGAGGAGGATCTCCCCTGCGCCCTCGCGCTCGACACGCACGGCCCACTCCACGGCGTCGATCCCCGTCGCGCGGCGACCGCCGTGCGTGAAGACCTCCCAGCCGCGGGCGGGATCGCGTGGATCCCGCCGCCGCGCATCGATCGCGACGATGAGGTTCGCCGAGCCGAGCCGCTCGGCGGTCTCGGCGACGAGCTCCGGCCGCTGTACCGCCGCAGTGTTCATCGAGACCTTGTCCGCTCCTGCCTGCAACAGGGCCTGTACATCCCCGACACTGCGCACGCCGCCGCCGACGGAGAACGGGATCATCACCCGGTCCGCCGTCCGCGACACCAGGTCGAGGATCGTCCCGCGGTTCTCGTGGGAAGCCGTGATGTCGAGGAAGCACAGCTCGTCCGCGCCCTGTGCGTCGTAGGCCGCCGCGATCTCGACGGGATCGCCGGCATCGCGCAGGTCGACGAACTGGATGCCCTTCACGACGCGGCCGTCCTTCACGTCGAGACACGGGATGATGCGCTTCGTCAGCATCGGGCGACCTCGCGCAAGGCTTCGGCGAGATCGAGGCGGCCCGCGTACAGCGCCTTGCCGACGACGGCACCCGCGATCACGCGCGTGCGCGCGAGCGCGAGCAGGTCATCGAGCGCGCCCACGCCCCCCGAAGCGATCACCGGAAGGCGGCTCGAGCGCGCGAGCGCGACGGTCGCTCCGAGGTTCGGCCCGCCGAGCGTGCCGTCGCGATGGATGTCGGTGTGGAGCACCGCAGCGAGCGGAAGATCGCCGAAGCGCGCGAGCACGTCCTCGCACGTGAGGTCGGAGTCCTCGAGCCAGCCGCGCACGGCGACCCGGCCGTTGCGCGCATCGAGGCCGAGCACGACTCGATCCGGGAAGCGCTCGGCGGCGGCACGCACCACCTCGGGCCGCTCGAGTGCGGCCGTCCCCATGATCACACGCGCCGCACCGAGACCGAGAAGCTCTGCCGCGCGCTCGACGGAGCGCACGCCGCCGCCCACCTGCACCCGAGCCGATTCCGCGGCGCGGAGGATCTCGCGCACGACGCGGTCGTTCGCGGCTCCGCCGTCGCGCGCGGCGTCGAGGTCGACCACATGGATGCGCCGGGCGCCCTGCTCCACGAAGCCGCGCACCACGCGGGCCGCGTCGTCGGCATACACCGTCTCGCGCCCGTAGTCGCCCTGCTCGAGGCGCACGAGGCGGCCTCCGCGCAGGTCGATCGCGGGGATCACCTCCACGGACCGGCGTCCGCCTCGAGCCGGGAGACGAGCTCTCGCGCTCCGTATCGCGCGAGCTCCTCCGCCGTCACCCAGCGAAAGCCGCGCTCCTGCGCCCGTCCGATCGCGAAGAGGTTCTCGTTCAGGCTGCGCTGCGTCTCGTCGTAGCTTCCCGTCCAGAGCCGCGCCCCGTCGGCGCTACGAAGCTCGAGGTCGAACCCGACGGACGCGGGTCGGCTCGATCCGCGCTCGCCCCCGACACGGCTCGTGTACCGGTGCACGCGCCCGACGAGCACCGCATCGACTCCGAATCCGCGCGCGATCTCGCGCACCCCTTCGGGCGAGCGGATCCCGGCGACGGTAGGCCCTTGGGCCGCGAGCCAGCGCTCGACCTCTTCCGGTGGCACCACCTCGAAGCGATCCGACTCGCTGAGCGCTTCGAGCACCCGTGCGGTCACGACCGACGCGGCGTCGTCCTCGACGGCGCCGTCGGTCGGCTGCACCTGCGGAATCGGCTGCGCCTCGAACGGCGCCACGGCCACCCGGCGAACCGACCCGAGGTTCGCCTCGGGTGCGCGCTCGGTGCGAACGGGACTCGCCGCGCACGCCGCGAGACAGAGAGCGATGCCGAGGGTCGACGCCCAGCGAATCACGGTTTCCATGACACGAACCTCTCGAAGAAGCCGAGCCCCAGGCCCTGGCTCTTCTCGGGATGGAACTGCACGGCCAGGCACGCGCCGAAGCCGATCGCCGACGGGAACGGCCCCGCGTAGTCCGTCGTCGCGATCCGGTACGCGTCGGGAACCCCTTGGGCGCGGAAGCCGTGAACGAAGTAGTAGTAGCCCGAGCGCAGCACCGGATGCGCGCCCGCGACCTCGACGAGGTTCCAACCCATGTGGGGAACGGGGAGCCCGAGATCGCGATCGAAGCCGGCCACGCGGCCGGGAATCACGCCGAGGCACTCCGCCGGCCCCTCCTCCGTCCGCTCGAGCAGAAGCTGCAGGCCGAGGCAGATCCCGAGGAAGATCCCGCCAGAGCGGATCCGCTCGACGATCGCCTCGTCGATGCCGCGGGCGCGCAGCACGCGCATCGCCTCGCCACTCGACCCCACGCCCGGGAGCACGACGCGCTCCGCCCGCCGAACCACGTGGGGATCGGAGGTGCCGACCGCCTTGGCCCCGACGCGCTCGAGGGCGCGGGCGACGCTTCGCAGATTTCCCATGCCGAAATCGACGAGCGCGATCTCGGGAACCGCCTGCGTCACAGCGCGCCCTTGGTGGAGAGCGGTCCTCGGATGCGCGGATCCTCGCGGGTGGCCTGGGAGAGCGCACGGCCGAGGGCCTTGAAGATGGCCTCGACGATGTGGTGCACGCTGTGCCCGTACGAGAGCGAGACGTGGAGATCGATCCCCCCGTTCGTACAGAGCGCGTAGAGGAAGTCCTCGACGAGCGCGGCGTCGAAGGTCCCGACCCAGTCGCGAGGCAGCGTCACGCGATACACCAGGAACGGTCGATTCGACAGATCGAGATCCACCTCGACGCGGGCATCCGCCATCGGCACGCGCGACGACCCGTAGCGCGCGAGGCCGGAGCCGTCGCCGACGGCCTGCCGCAGCACCTGGCCGAGGACGATCCCCACGTCCTCGACGGTGTGGTGCAGATCGACGGCGAGATCCCCGTCCGCGCGCAGCTGCAGATCGAACAGCCCGTGCCGGGTGAAGGCCTCGAGCAGGTGATCGAAGAAGGGAATGCCCGTCGCGATCTGGGCGCTTCCGCTTCCGTCGAGATCGAGCGTCGCCTGAATGTCCGTCTCGCGCGTCTTGCGCGTGACCGCCGCCTGTCGGCCCATGGGATCACTCCTCGGGGAGCTTGCGGGGGAGAGGATAGGGAAGCGGATCGGAGAACGTGAATCCAGCCGGGCCGCGCGCGGCGCGGGTCCGGACTGCGCGGCTAGGACGACGCACGCCCGTTCCCGCCGCGCGAGCTTTCGCCGCGCTGCGGGAAGCGCGCGCGAACCGCCCGCGCGTGCGCGGGCAAGCCCTCGAGCTCGGCGAGATGGGCGGCGGCCTCGGCCACGCGATCGAAGCCCGCGGCAGAGAACTCGATCACGCTCGTGCGCTTCACGAAGTCCTCGACTCCGACCACGGAGAAGAAGCGAGCCGTTCCTCCGGTGGGCAGGACATGGCTCGGCCCGGCGACGTAGTCGCCGAGCGGCACCGGGCTGTACGGGCCGAGGAAGATCGCCCCCGCGTTCTCCACGCGATCGAGCCAGCGGTCGGCCTCGGCGACGTAGAGCTGCAGATGCTCGGCGCCGTAGCGATTCGCGAGGTCGAAGGCGTGAGCGAGATCGCGCGTGACGAAAATGGCCCCGAACTGGCGAAGCGATGCGCGCGCGGTCTGCGCCGAGGGCAGGCCCTCGAGCTGGACCTCGACCTCTGCCAGGGTGGCCCGCGCGAGGGCGGCACTCGGCGTGGCGAGCACGGCGCTCGCGCGGCGATCGTGCTCGGCCTGGGCGAGGAGATCTGCGGCGAGCAGCCGCGGCGAGGCATCCGCCTCGGCCACGATGAAGACCTCGCTCGGTCCGGCCTCGGCGTCGATCGCGACCTCGCCGAACACCTGTCGCTTGGCCTCCTGCACGTAGGCGTTGCCCGGCCCCACGATCTTGTCGACGGGCCGGACGGTCCCGGTTCCGTAGGCGAGGGCCGCCACCGCCTGCGCCCCGCCGATCCGGTAGATGCGACGGATCCCCGCGAGCTCCGCGGCCACGAGCACCGCCGGGTGAAGCTCGCGCCCCGGTGTGCACAGCGCGAGATCCGGCACGCCGGCGACGGAGGCGGGAATCCCGAGCATGAGGACGGTGGAGGCGAGCACGGCATTTCCGCCCGGAGCGTAGATGCCGACCCGGGAGAGAGGGCGAACCCGCTGGCCGAGGCGTTCGGCGCCGTCACGGACCTCCCATGAGGACGGAACGCGGTGCGCGTGGAACCGGCGGATCCGCTCCGCCGCGAGCTCGAGAGCCGCACGATCCGCCGGCGCGATGCGGGCGCGCCCCCGGGCGAGCTCCTCTTCGCCCAGGACGAGCTCCTCCGCGCGCAGCCGGTACCCGTCGAAGCGCTCGATCGCATCGAGCACGGCGGCGTCTGCGCGCGCGCGCACATCGGAGAGAATCGCGGAGACCACTTCGTCGATGCGCTGGCGGTCCGCCCCGCGCCTGCCCTCGAGCTGGGCAAAGGCTGCGTCAAAATCCGCGTCCTCCGCGTCGAGCAACCGCAGGTCCAGCCTCGATCCCGCCACCCGCTAGCCCTCCTTCTCCCGCCAGATCCGCCCCCCGAGGGCGCAGATCTTCTCCTCGATGCGTTCGTATCCGCGATCGATGTGGTAGACGCGGCGGACGAGGGTCTCGCCGCGGGCCGCGAGCCCTGCGAGGACGAGGGACGCGCTCGCGCGAAGATCCGTCGCCATCACCGGCGCTCCCGACAGGTGCTCGACCCCGCGAATCGTGGCGGTCCGGCCGTCGACCGCGATGTCCGCGCCCATCCGGCACAGCTCGGGCACGTGCATGAAGCGGTTCTCGAAGATCATCTCGCTCACCGTGCTGGGGCCGTCGGCGACGGCGAGGAGCGCCATCAGCTGCGCCTGCATGTCCGTCGGGAATCCCGGGAAGGGGGCCGTCTTCACGCGAATGCCGCGAAGCGGACCGATCCATCGCGCCCGCGCGCTGCGGTCGCCAACCGCGATGCCGAGACCGACCTCGCGCAGCTTCTCGAGCACGGCTCCGAGGCTCGCGGGATCGACTCCGGTCACCTCGACATCCCCCTGGGTGATGCCTCCGGCGACGAGCAGGGTGCCCGCCTCGATCCGGTCCCCGGTGAGCTCGTGACGCAAGCCGCCTAGCCGCGTCACGCCCTCGACCTCGAGCCGCTCCGTACCCATTCCCGCGATGCGCGCACCCATCGCACGCAGCACACGGACCAGCTCGTCCACCTCGGGCTCGAGCGCGGCGTTCTCGATCACGGTCGTACCCTCGGCCAGGCACGCCGCCATCAGCACGTTCTGGGTGCCGTTCACCGAGGGAAGATCGAAGACGACGTGTCCTGCGCGCAGCATCGAGGCCGAGGCGTCCACGTATCCGGAGGAGAGCTCGACCTGTGCCCCCAGGGCCTCCATCCCCTTCAGGTGCTGGTCGACCGGCCGCGCGCCGATGGCGCAGCCACCGGGAAGCGAGACCCGGGCGCGGCCACAGCGCGCCAGCAGCGGCCCGAGCACCATGAACGAGGCGCGCATCGTTCGCACGAGGTCGTACGGCGCCTCGATCGCGGTGGGCTCGCCCCCCTCGATCCGCAGGCAGCCCGGACCTTCCCAATCCGCCTGGATCCCAAGGGCGCGCAGGATCCGCACCATCGTCTCGACGTCCCGCACCCGGGGCGCGTTGCACAGGACCATCGGCTCGTCCGTGAGCAGGGAGGCAGCCATGAGAGCGAGGACCGCGTTCTTGGATCCGCTCGCCTGGACCGTCCCATGGAGGGGCACTCCACCCTCGATGCGAAAGCGATCCATGCTCAGCCCTCCCGGCGCACGGACTGCGCCTCTCCCTCCGGGAGGCCGCTTCCGGGGTCGCCCCCGAACCGTGCGCCGACGACGCGCGGGATCCCGGCGAGATCGGGGTGCGTCATCGTCTCGGCAGCGCCCGCATGCACGAGCAGATCCGCTACCGCCGGTGCCTGCCCCTGTCCCACCTCGAGGAGCAACCACCCCGGCCGTGCGAGGCGCTCGGGAACGGACTCGATCAGACAGCGGATCCCATCGAGACCATCCCGGCCGCCGTCGAGCGCGAGCCTGGGCTCCCAGCGCAGCTCGGGGGCGAGCGCGTCGAGATCGGCGCTCGGGATGTACGGTGGGTTCGAGACGATCAGGTCGAAGCGGCCCTCGATCTCGGAGAGCTTCTCGCAGAGAACCAGATCGATGCGGTCCGCGAAGCCCAACGACGCGACATTCTCGCCGGCGAGGTCGAGCGCTCCTGGGCTGATGTCCGCTCCGACCAGCATCGCCTCCGGGAGCTCGTGGGCCAGCGCTGCCGCGATGCAGCCCGAACCCGTTCCCCAGTCCAGGATGCGCCGTGGAGCCGGGTCGATCGCGAGCGACACCCGCACCAGGGTCTCCGTGTCCGGCCGTGGAATCAGCACGGAAGGCGTCACCCGAAAGGAGAGAGACCAGAACTCACGAGATTCCGTGAGATAGGCGACCGGTACGCGCTCCTTCGCGCGACGCCGGATCAACTCACGAAATTTCGATAGATCGGACTCGGAAACCGGCTGGTCATACGACAGGTAGAGCCCGATCCGCTCCATGGAGAGCACCCGTGCCAGCAGGACTTCCGCATCGAGCCGTGGTGTTTCGACGCCGTGCCTCTGGAGATACTCGGTGGCCGTGCGGATGAGCGGGACCAGCGTCCATGTCTCGGCCATCACGAGCTCTCGCCTGCAAGGCCGTCAGCGACCTGCTCCAGCAGATCTTCGATGTCGCCCTCGAGGATCTTGTCCAGCTTGTGGAGGGTGATCCCCACGCGATGATCCGTGACGCGGTTCTGCGGGAAGTTGTAGGTGCGGATCCGCTCGCTGCGCTCCCCGGAGCCGATCTGGCCACGCCGGGTCTCGCCTCGCTCGGCCGCCAGCCGCTCCTGCTCCATCTCGAAGAGCCGCGAGCGAAGGATCGTGAGCGCTCGCGCCTTGTTCTTGTGCTGCGACTTCTCGTCCTGACAGGAGACGACGAGCCCCGTCGGAAGATGGGTGATGCGGATGGCGGAATCGGTCGTGTTGACGCTCTGCCCGCCAGGCCCCGAGCTGCGGAAGCGGTCGACCCGCAGATCCTTCTCGTCGATGTGGACGTCCACCTCCTCGGCCTCGGGAAGCACCGCGACGGTCACGGTCGAGGTGTGGATGCGGCCCTGGGCCTCCGTCACCGGCACCCGCTGGACGCGATGGACGCCGCTCTCGTACTTCAGCCGACCGAAGGCGCCTCGGCCGTTCACCGCGGCAATGACCTCCTTGAGGCCGCCCGCTTCGGTCTCGGACGACGACAGCGGCTCGATGCGCCAGCCAGCGGACTCCGCATAGCGCGTGTACATGCGGAAGAGATCCGCAGCGAAGAGAGAGGCCTCGTCGCCGCCGGTCCCGGCGCGGATCTCCAACACGACGTTCTTCACATCGTTGGGGTCCTGCGGACGGAGCAGACGGCCGACCTCTGCCTCGAGGCGGGCCGCGTGCGGCTCGAGCTCGGCGAGCTCCGCCCGGGCGAGCTCGCGGATCTCCCGATCTTCGTCCTCGAGGAGCGCCTCGTTCTGCTCGATCTGGGAGCGGACGCGAACGAGCCGACGGTGGGTCTCGACGATCTCGCGCAAGCCCGAGAGCTCGAGGCCGAGATCCCGCAGCTTTCGGGGATCGGCCGCCGCCCCGGGCTGGGCGAGCTCCTCTTCGAGCTCGCGATACCGGCGCTCTACCTCTTCGATCCGCTCGAGCATTCCGCCTTCCCCCTCCGCCAGATCATCGGGCCCTCGTCCCGACCCTCCCGATGAAGGCCTCGCGGGACGCAGAGGGTAGGGAAAGGGGGTGCGGTAAGGGCAGCGAGGGGAGTCAGCTACGCAGACTTCTCGGACTTCTGGTACCGCCGGCGGAAGCGCTCCACCTTGCCCGCGGTGTCCACGATCTTCTGCTTGCCCGTGAAGAACGGATGGCAGCTCGAACAGATCTCCACCCGGATCTCCTCGACCGTGGATCGGGTCTCGAACTCGTTGCCGCACGCGCAGTGGACGCGCGTGGTCTTGTATTCGGGGTGGATGCCGGCTTTCATGGCGGAGGCACGGTAGCGGAGGACCCCTCCCGCCACAAGCGCGGGTGCACACCCCTCCGGGCCTACTGGTTCATGCTCTCCAGGAACTCCTCGTTGGTCCCGGTCGGCTGGATCTTGTCGAGCAGGAACTCCCTGGAGTCCACCGGACTCAGGGGCGCGAGGACCTTGCGCAGGACCCACATGCCCCCGACGGTCCGCTCGTCGAGCAGCAGCTCTTCGCGGCGGGTGGAGCTGCGATTGAGATCGATCGCGGGGAAGGTGCGGCGGCGGCGAGCTTGCGGTCCAGATGGATCTCACTGTTGCCCGTGCCCTCGAGCTCCTCGTATATCACCTCGTCCATACGCGATCCGGTGTCGACGAGCGCCGTTCCGATGATCGTGAGGCTGCTGCCCCTTGCCGATGGGAGCGATGAGATCGACGACGCGCGTGGTGAGCTTGTCCGTCGTGGTCTGCAGGCGGAAGCGTTCGTTCGGATAGAGCGGCGTGAGGGAATCGAAGCGGATCGCGCGCCGTACGGCATCCGGGGACTCGAAGTCGATCCGATTCGCCTTGAGCAGCGCAAAGTACCGCTCTCCCTCCTTCGGGGGCCGGATCTGTCCCTCGATCGTGGATCCGGTCTGCAGATTGAACCGGCGGATCTGCGACGGCGACACGTAGAGATCGTCTGGACCCGGGAGATAGCTGGCATGCGGAGAGCGCAGGAAGCCATAGCCATCGGCCAATCGCTCGATCACGCCCTCGCCGAAGATCTCTCCCCCCTTCGCGCTCCGGGCCGCGGGGACGGCGAAGATCAGCTCCTGCTTGCTCATGCCGCCGATGCCTTCGACGCCGAGTCCTGCGGCGAGTCGAGGGCGGGCCGACCGGTGCGGCCCACGTCGACACGGAACGCGGACCGCGTTTCGTGTCAACCCGGCATGCGGATCCAATGCAGCATGCGGCCACCCGTCCCGTCGCGCCGATAGCTCGCGTATCGCCCGGGATCGAGGAACGTGCATCCTCCCACCCGTTCGATGGCTGCAGATGGAACTCCGGCCCGCACGAGCTGGATCCGGTTGAGCTCGAACAGGTCGAGCAGGTAGTGCCCCTTGCGCATCGACGGGGAGAAGACGGACTCGTCGGCGATGAGCTCGCGCACGCGCTCGTCCACCTCGTAGACCGACGCTCCGATGTGTGGGCCGATCGCTGCTACGAACTCCGATGGATCGGCGCCGATGGCGCCGGCCACGGCTCGGATGCTTCGTTCCGCGATGCCTGCAGCGCTGCCGCGCCATCCCGCGTGCACGGCGGCCACGGCGCCGTGGCCCCGATGTGCCAACAGGATCGGCACGCAGTCCGCCGTCACCACACCGACCGCGGTCCCTTCGTCCTGCGTCCACAGGGCATCGGCTTCGTCCCGCCCGCCCCCTCCCGGCGCGCGAAGCAGCGCGACGCCGTGGACCTGCCGTGCGCAAACCAGACCAGGCACCCGGGCGTGCGCGGAGCGCACGGTACCGAACCCGTGCTCGACACCGAGCGCGTCGAGCAGGGCGGAGCGATCGAAGACCTCGAGGGTCACTGCCGCAAGCCCTCGATCGCCACACGGAGATCCTCGGGGAGCTCCGATTCGAAGCGCATCGGCACACCCGTACGCGGATGCGCGAAACCGAGCACGGCGGCGTGCAGCGCCTGCCGCGCGAGGCCGAGCCTTCGCGCGCCTCCTCGTCCCCCGCCATACACCGGGTCGCCCGCGATGGGCAGACCGATCGACGACAGGTGAACGCGGATCTGATGGGTGCGCCCCGTCTCGAGCCGCACGCGAAGGAGCGTGCACTCGCCGAGCCGCTCCTCTACACGCCAATGCGTCACCGCATGGCGCCCCTCTCGCACGCGGGTGGTGAATCGCTTGCGATCCGATCGCGAGCGCCCGATCGGAGTCTCGATCGAGCCGGACTCCGCGCGGGGCCGGGCACGGACGAGCGCGAGATACTCACGCTCGATCGAGTGGGCGCGGAACCGCTCGGCGAGATGGCGATGGGCAAGATCGCTCTTCGCCACGACGAGCAGACCGCTGGTGTCCTTGTCGAGCCGATGCACGATTCCCGGCCGCTCCACACCGCCGATTCCCGAGAGATCCCGGCAGTGGTGCAGCAGTGCGTGCACGAGGGTTCCCCGCGCATGTCCCGGTGCGGGATGCACCACGAGTCCGGCGGGCTTGTCGATCACGACGAGCTCCGTGTCCTCGTACACGATGGTGAGCTCGATCGATTCGGGTGCGAGCTCCGACGGCTGTGCGGTGGGAATCTCTCCCTCGATGCACCCACCGCACGCGAGGCGATGCGAGGGCTTCGACGGCGCGCCGTCCAGGGTGATCGCCCCCGATTCGATCAGGCGCTGCACCCGCGCGCGCGACAGCGTCGGCTCGAGCTTCGCGACGGCGGCGTCGAGGCGCAGCCCCGCGAGGTCGGAAGGGACTTCGTGCCGGAACTTCACCAGATGTGCGTGGGCACGCGCCGATGGCCGTAGACGAGCACGTCGACGAGCGCGTGATCGAAGATGCGATCTCGGTCCGGAAGGGAGGGATCGACCTCGCTGGAGTAGAACACGCGTGCGCGATCGATCTCGGTCTTCAGCCGGTCGAAGAGATCGTCTTTCTCGAGGCCGATCCGCACCTGGTCGCCGGTGTAGGCGGCGATGTCGGAGATCAGCACGCGAGCCATCCGGCGCGCGCGTCGAGGATCGGTGATGCGGGCCATCAGGCGCCTCTTCTCGCGTCGGGCTGCATGCGTGCCACATAGGAGCGAGCCACGGCAGGGCCGTCCAACCCGAGCAGATTCGCGAACGCGGTGACGAAGCCGCGAACATACACCGGAGGAGGAAGGCTGTCGAAGCGCTCCTCCTCGATGCACGCGAGATAGTGCGGGTTCACCTTCGTGGTGGCAGCGACCTGTTCGAGGTCGATCCCCCGACTCATGCGGATCCGGCGCAGCACACCGCCATCGTACATCCCATCCTCGGACCCGGGGACTTCGTCGATCCCCTCCTCCGCGTCGAACCACCCCTCCACCGCCGCCCCGACACGGGATTCCCTCCCCGGGACGACCGGCTCCGCCTGCGGCTCGTTCGCTACACACGGACCCCGGACGACGGCCTCCGCAGCGGTTCGCGAAGCGGCCTCCGCCTGCGGCCGCACCGGAGGCTCCGCCGCACCGCGTGCCCCAACGGGTCCGCGGGTGCAGCGCGCCAGCTGCTGGTCGTACTCCCAGCGGCGGCGGCGATCGGAGAGCACCGTGTAGGCCTCCTCGATCCTCCCGAGGATCGTCCGGCTCTCCTCGTCGGAGAAGATCGAGTAGGTCGCCATCGACAGGGGGCGATAGGTGGCGATCGCAATGCGGTAGGCGCGGTCCACCTGCGCTGGGGTTCCGTTTCTCGGAACCTCGAGGATCTCGTAGTAGTCCTGGTCTGCGAGCGGGTGCACGGGCTACGCCCCCAGCAGCTTCTTTACGATCCTCCGGATGTAGAGCGCTGCGTCCGACTGCGGATACGCCAGAACGAGGGGCTTTCGCTCCTTCACCGAGCGCCACGCGTTGTCGTCGTAGTTGATGTAGCCAACGTAGTCGACGTCGACGCCGAAGAACTTCCGGCACACGCTGCGAATCGAGAAGCCCATCTTGACCTCCTCGCTCGAGCGCACCTGATTGATCACGAGGTGGGGACGGAAACGGCCGAGAGCCTGCCGGAAGCGTGCGCCCTCCGCGGGATCGTGCCGCTCGATCTCCTGCAGCAGATCGAGCGGTGTGCGGATGCCGCGCTGGTTGCGCGTGTCCATCGACGTACGCACGAGATCACGGACACCCGAGGTCTGCATCGCGTGCGCCATGCGTCGATAGAACGCCGCCCGCAGGAAGGCGTAGGCGTTCTCGATCGCCGTGGGCTCGGGCGTGGTGACCAGGAAATGCTCGTCCGCCTCGAGGAAGAAGTCGACGGTGGAGCGATCGGTTCCCGCGGCGAGGTCGATGATCACGAGGTCCGCGGAGAGCTGCCGAACGGCCCGCAGCAGCCGCTCGCGTTGCTCCAGCGTCGTCTCGGCCTTTCCAGCATGTCCGAGCGCACCGAGGATCAAACGCAGGCCGGGCACGGGCGTGTCGAGTGCGGCCTTCTCGAGGTCGAGGATCCGATCCTCGAAGTAGTCGGACAGGTTCACCCGCTCGCCACCGCGCACCCCCAGGCAGGTGTGCAGGTTCGCTCCACCGAGATCCGCATCGATCAGCACGACGCGACGGCCGAGGCTCGCTGCGACGGTAGCGAGATTGGCGACGAGGAAGCTCTTGCCGATGCCACCCTTCCCGCCACCGACCGCCCAGATCCGCGCAGGCGCAGTGGGCTCGATGCGACGCGGCTCCGGGGCCGGCGCACTCGTGTCTTCACGCCGCCTTCGCTGCAGCCAACTCGGGGTTCCCGTGAGCCTCATGAGTGCCCGTCACCCAATCCTGCGCGCATCGCGCTCAACGAGTGCACGCAACGGCTCGTCCCCGCGGAGCTGTTCGCCCGAAAGTGGAACGTGGATCTGCGGCATCGAACGATCCCCCCACCCCAGCCGCGCTCGACATGCCGGTACGGTAGCTACATCCGTATCGTCTCTCAATCCGGCGCAAATGTCTTGCCTCTCGACGCGTGTTCGCACGCATCCACGCGCTCGACACCGACCCCACCGGGCGCCCCCGGAGCCGGTGCTGTGTGCATTGACCGCCCCGGAGGTGTCCACTACGGTGTCGCGGTCGAGGCTCGCCCGGCGGAAAGAGCCCAGCCGCGCTGGATCGCTCGCCTCCCCGCGACTCCTCGATCGAGGGATTCGAAGGACGACCCGCCGAACCGACATCGCTGGCGGCGGGCGTCTCGTGGGGATCGAGATGCAACGGCAGCACGAAACGGGCTGCATGTCCGTACGCCAACCCGACCTGGTCGTCACTGCACGAGGAACGCTTCGGTTCCGCCGCGGGGACCGGGACGTGGAGCTGCGCCCGGAAAGGGTCGCTCATGCGCAACGAGATCTTCGTGAACGTCAGCCCGCGCGAGACGCGGGTGGCGATCCGCGAAGCCGAACAGATCACCGAGCTCCACATCGAGCGCTCCAAGGAGCGCGGCGTCGTTGGAGGAATCTACAAGGGTAGGGTGACCCGGGTCCTGCCGGGAATGCAGGCCGCGTTCGTGGACATCGGACTCGAGCGCGCCGGCTTCCTCTACGTCGCGGACTATCGCGCCGACCTGTCCGACGTGGACCTCGAGGACGAGGGCGGCAACGGCCGCGGCCGGGGCCGGGGCGGCCCGCAGCAGATCGAGGACGTCCTCGAAGAGGGTCGCGAGATCGTCGTCCAGGTGGTGAAGGAGCCGCTCGGCACGAAGGGGGCGCGGATCACCTCGCGCATCTCGCTCCCGGGCCGACATCTCGTGCTCATGCCGTGGGTGGCCCGGGTCGGCGTGTCGCGGCGCATCGAGAGCGATCGCGAGCGGCGGCGCCTGCGCTCCATCGTCGAGAAGCACCGGCCGCGCGACCTCGGCTTCATCGTCCGCACCGTCTCCCACGGGGTGAGCGAGGCGGACATCCAGGCCGACATCGAGTACCTCGCGAACCTGTGGGAGCAGATCCAGAAGGCACTCGCCGAGGCCCGCGAGGTGCCCGCACTGATCCACGAGGAGCCGCCCCTCCATCTGCGGGTGCTGCGCGACTTCGTCTCGCACGAGACGAAGCACGTCGTCGTCGACGACGCGCGCGCGTACGGCGAGATGCAGGACTTCGTGCAGCGCTTCATGGCCGCACCGCGGCCGAAGATCCACTTCTACGAGGGCGACGACACGCTCTTCGACGCGCAACGCATCGAGGCCGCGATCGAGGAGGGGCTCGGCCGCAAGGTCTGGCTCAAGTCGGGCGGCTACCTGATCTTCGATCAAGGCGAGGCGCTCACCTCCGTCGACGTCAACACGGGCCGCTACACCGGAGGCAAGGGCCGCAACCTCGAGGAGACGATCCTCAAGACGAACCTCGAGGCCGTGCGCGAGATCGTGCATCAGCTTCGCTTCCGCAATCTCGGTGGGCTGATCATCCTCGATCTCATCGACATGGAGATCGCAGCGAATCGCGAGAAGGTCCACCGCGCGCTGCTCGATGCGCTGCGCGAGGACAAGGCCAAGGTCAACGTCCTCAAGATCTCCGAGCTCGGCCTGGTCGAGATGACGCGCAAACGCACGCGGGAGAGCCTGCAGCAGCAGCTGTGCGATCCCTGCCCGACGTGCGAGGGCAAGGGCTACCTGCAATCGGGACGGACGATCTCGCACAAGGTCCTGCGCGAGCTGCCGAAGGCCACGCAGTACCTGCACGGCAGCATCCTGCACGTGCGCTGTCACCCCAACGTGGCACAGATCCTCGGCGAGGAATCGATCGACTCGCTGCTCGAGATGCAGGAACGGCTCGGCCGGCGCATCGTGATCGATCCGCAGGGAAGCCTCCACCCCGAGCAGTTCGAGATCCTCTCCGCGGGAGAGCGCCTTCCCGAGGCCGCCCGACCCGCGCGCGCGTTGGCCGTCGAGCCGGTGCCCGATGCCGAACCCGACCTCGAGGAGGACTCCGACGACCCGCATGCGCCGCCGGCCGACGACCCGACGGATTCGGACGTCCCGGTCGTCACGGAGACGGCGGAGACGGCGGAGACGGCGGATGAGATCGCGACCACGGCCGCCGGGGCCTCGGACACCGAGATTCCCCGCTAGGCGTCGCGCCTCAGGTCGTTCCGCGGCGCCGCGCAAGCCGCTCGTCGATCGTGCGCTGGATGCGACTTCGCACGCGCGCCGCCAGATACGTCATCGCGTGCGGATCGTCGGCGATGTCGGCCGGGAACTCCTCGTGCAAGCGGATCGCCTCCCCGTAGTGGATCTCGTACTTCACGGGATACGGCAGCAGCCCCGCCGGACCGAGCCAGGGGAAGGTCGGCGTGATGGGGCAGACGGGAAGCCCCAGCAAACGAGCCAGCGGCTTCACGTCGAACAGGATCGGTGATTGATCGTCGGGACCGAGGATCGCGACCGGAACGATGGGTGTGCGGTGGCGCAGCGACTCCTCGACGAACGCGGGGCGGAACTCGCGCAGCACGTAACGCTCGGCCGCCCGCTTGCGAATGGCGTCGATCCCCTCGGGAAAGAGGAGCACCACCTGCTCCGTACGTAGCAGCGCTCGAAGGCTTGCGCGCGATGCGAACACTTGGCCCGTCCGCTCGTAGAACTCGTTCACGAAGGGGACCGTGGCCGCCCAGCGATCGACGATCGCACGCGCCAGGCGCGGTGGATCTCCGCGTTCGATCAGATCGACGATGAGCATGCTCGCGTCGAAGGGGAGCAACCCGCCGTGGTTCGCGGCGAGCAGGACGGATCCCTTCTCCGGAACGTGCTCGATCCCGTGGCTCTCCACGCGGAAGTAGTAGCGATACAGGAGCTTGAACGCGGCGAGGGTCCGCCGGAGAACTCGACGATTCGGCGGGGCGATCCTACACCGCGTCGCGTCGATGGCGGCCAAGGCCGTCCGCAGGCGTGCCTCGTCTGCACGATCGAGCACGAGGGACGCCATTTGGTCGAGCCAGCGGTCCAGGGAGCCGAGGCGGCGGGAGACGGGGGGCATCTCGACTCCGTTCTTACCCGCGACCGCACTGCCGTGTCAATCACGATCTCGATCGTTCGCTCGTTTCGCGACGAGGGGAGACCGCATCGTCGGCGCACTCCCCCGCGCCTCGAGCGCGGCGCGCATCCGGTCGTCGAGAGCCACCGTATGGGGCAACCGCACCGGCGTGATCGACACGCGGCCACTTCGCACCACCTCGACATCCGTTCCAGGATCGAGACCCTCCTCGTCGCGAAGCACGCCCGAGAATTCGTGCACGTAGCAACCGTCGTCGCGTCGGCGGAACAGCGCCTCGTAGCCGAGGGGAGCCAGATCGGTCACGACCCGCTCGGTGCCGGCATCGGCCCCGATCGGGAAGTTCACGCTCAGCAGATCGGCGCCGGTGGGCAAGCCGAGCTCCCACACGGTTCGCGTCACCGATTCTGCAAGCCCGGCCGCGCGATCCCACGTGGCGCGCATCTTCGGATGCGCCGCATGCGCCTTCCACTCGCGATCGCGTCCCTGCAGTCCCGCGGAGAACGCGAGCGCGGGAATGCCTGCGATCCACGCCTCCATGGCGGCGCCGATCGTTCCGCTGGACAGGAACAGGCCCAGAGCGGTGTTCAGCCCCAGGTTCACGCCCGAGACGACGAGCACGGGCGTCTCGCCGAAGAGAGAGTGCACGGCGAGGTTCACGCAGTCCGCGGGGAGGCCTCCTACCCGAGCGATCGCGAAGCCGTCGCGCTCGACGCGCTCGACGCGAACCTCGCTCCACCGCGAGATCGCCTTGCCGATCCAGCTGCGCTCTCCTTCGGGCACGACGATCCGCACCGGCGCGATTCGAGCCATGGCGCGCGCCAACGGCATCAGCGCAGGGGAATCCACGCCATCGTCGTTCGTCACCAGGATGTAGCTCACGGCACCGCAGGATAGCCCGGCGTCGCACCGGGTCGCCTCGTCGCCGGGCCGCGGCTAGGCTGTCGGCCGTGCCCGTCTCTCTCGACGAGATCCATTCGCGCCTGCGCGCGCACCGCGCAACCGTCGCGCCGGACGAGGCGCGGACGGGAGCGCTGCACGCAGCCGTGTCGGTGCTGCTGCATGCGCCGGACGGCCGGAGCCCCGAGATCTTCTTCATCGAACGCGCCGTGCGGGAAGGCGACCCGTGGTCGGGGCAGATGGCGTTTCCGGGAGGACGGCGCGATCCCGCCGATCCCGATCTGTTGGCCACCGCGGCACGCGAGACGCTCGAGGAGGTGGGCGTCGAGGTCGCCGCTCCGATCGGGCGCCTCGACGACCTGTATGGGACGCGGAGGACCGGGGCGCCGAGCGTCGTCGTGAGCCCCTTCGTGTTCACGCTCGCGGATCGCCCGGCCGTGCGAACCAACTACGAGGTCCAGTCGACGGTGTGGGTACCGCTGCCGTGGATCGCG
>CAZOTO010000008.1:10962-49425 GCA_964582775.1 uncultured Myxococcales bacterium | reverse complement strand
CTTCGCGTTCCGTGCGATTTCCTTTGACAAGGGTGTGCTCGTGTGGCAAATCGCTCGCCGATCGATCCATGCGGATCGCGTGTGCTCCGTCGTCGAGACGCGTCGAAGTCGATGAGCTCGGAGCGCGAGTGGGGAACGGGATGCTGCTATCGAGTCGGAGGCCAGTCGTATGCTCGCCCTTGGCGTAGTCTCCTCGAGCCGGCGGCCCAAGGGCCGCCTCGTGTCGATCCTTCTCGGAGGCGTGGGCATGGCCCTCGTCGTCGGCTCCGATGTGCGTGCAGGCGCCGATGCGGATGGGCTCGCGAACGGACGGGCGGTGTACGAGCAGCAGTGCGCGTCCTGTCATGGGATCACCGGCGATGGCAACGGGCCCGCCGCGGTATGGCTCCACCCTCGGCCGCGCGACTTCCGCTCGGGGATGTTCAAGATCAAGTCGACTCCAGGTCAGGCGCTGCCGACCGACGAGGATCTCTTCCAGTCCGTCTCGCGCGGTCTTCCGGGGAGCTCCATGCCGAGCTTCGCGTATCTCCCTGCGCGCGATCGGCGCGACGTCGTCGAGTACGTGAAGTCGCTCACGACCCGGAACGACGGATCGGAGAGGCTCGTGAACCGGTTCGAGGAAGAGATCGCGAGCGGCAAGCAGGCGCAGCCCGTTTCCGTTCCGCCCGAGACACCGGGAACGGTCGAAGAGATCGCGCACGGTCGCACGGTCTACCAGCGCATGGGCTGTGGACTCTGCCACGGAGAGAATGGAGCGGGAGACGGCATCATGGCCCCCAATCTTCGCGACACGACGGGCATTCCCGTGTTCCCGCGCGACTTCAATACCGGACTGCTTCGCGGCGGACCCACCGGGCAGGATCTCTACCTGCGAATCCACAACGGAATGCCCGGAACGCCCATGGCACCGTACGGCGACGACGTGATGACGCCGAGTGATCGCTGGGCGCTCGTGCACTTCGTGAAGTCGTTGCGGAGGACGGACGTCGCGGTGAACGATCTGCTGACGCCAGAGGGTGCAGAGATCCGGGTGACGAGGGTCGCGAAGCTTCCGACCGATCCCATGGACGACTCGTGGAACTCGCTCGATCCCGTGCGCGTGCCGCTGAACCCTCTGTGGCCCGAGCCGAATCAGGTGTACGCCGTGGCGGTCTCTGCCGTCACGGACGGCAAGCGGATCGCCATCCTCCTGCAGTGGCGCGACGACCTGGCGCAAGACTCCGCAATTCGAGTCCAGGACTTCCAGGATGCCGCTGCGCTCCAGTTCTCCATGACGGGCGATTACGGGTTCGTGGGGATGGGCGATGCGAAGCACCCCGTGAACCTCTGGCAGTGGAAGGCCGGCTGGCAGGCCGAGGCGGACGGGAAGTCCACCGCCATGGACAGCGCCTACGCCTCGATGCACAGCGATGGGTACATTCCGACGAGCTTCGACACGGCTGCCGACTCCGGAAACGTCCTGTCGCAGCCGCATCCCTCGCCGATCGAGGATGCGAACGCGCGCGGCTTCGGCTCCTTCACGTCACAGCCGGTGAAGCAGCAGAACGTGGCGGGCAGGGGTGTGTGGCGCGACGGCTTCTGGAGCGTGCTCTTCGTACGCGACCTTCGTTCGCGCGATTCGAACGACGTGCGGTTCGTGCTGGGGGGCTCCGTCCCCGTTGCCTTCGCCATCTGGAACGGAGAGCAACGCGATCGCAATGGACGCAAGATGATCAGCAACTGGTACCAGTTGACCCTGGACGACTCGAAGACAGCCGGAAGGCGTTGAGCGGGGAATCGACCGACCATGAACGACAACACGCTATCCCGTCGATCCTTCATCAAGCGCAGCGGCCTGATCGGTGCGGGCATCACCGCCACGCAGTTCGTTCCGCTGCGCTTCCTGCAGGCCCAGCCCTCCATTCCGGATGTGGCGAACCCGCTGGCTCACTATCCGAACCGCGGGTGGGAGCAGCAGTATCGCAACCAGTACGCGTACGATCGCGAGTTCTCCTGGGTGTGTGCTCCCAATGACACGCACAACTGCCGGGTGACCGCGCACGTTCGCAACGACGTGATCGTGCGGCTCGGTGAGCAGTACGACGTCCACACCTATTCGGACCTGTACGGAAACCACGCGTCGGGCAACTGGGGAAATCGGCATTGTGCGAAGGGATACACGTTCCATCGCATCCTGTACGGGCCGCACCGGCTGAAGCATCCGATCGTGCGCCGCGGCTGGAAGCGCTGGGCGGACGATGGCTTCCCTGAGCTCACGCCGAGGCTGCGTGCGAAGTACAAGTTCGATTCGCGAGGAACGGACAAGTTCGAGCGGCTGTCCTGGGATGAGGCGTTCTCGTACATCGCGCGCGCGACGAAGCAGATCGCCGCCCGCTACAGCGGCGACGAGGGCGCGAAGCGGCTCGGGGCGCAGGGCTATCCGCAGGAGATGATCGAGGACATGGGCGGTGCCGGTACGCGCACGATCAAGATGCGCGGCGGCATGGGCCTGCTCGGAGTCCTCGGCAAGTACGGCATGTACCGGCTGTGCAACTCGCTCGCGCTGCTCGACGTTCACGTGCGGGGCGTGGAGCCCGCAGAGGCGAAGGGCGGCCGCATCTGGTCGAACTACACGTGGCACGGCGATCAGGCACCGGGGCATCCGTGGGTGCACGGGCTTCAGAACAGCGAGACGGACTTCAACGATCTTCGCAACTCGAAGCTCGTCATCATGAACGGCAAGAATCTGGTCGAGAACAAGATGGCCGATGCGCACTGGTTCATCGAGTGCATGGAGCGCGGCGCAAAGATCGTCGTGATCGCACCCGAGTATGGTGCGCCGTCGACGAAGGCGGATTACTGGATTCCCGTTCGCCCTTCGACGGATGCGGCGCTATGGCTCGGGGTCACCCGCCTGATGATCGACCGCCAGTGGTACGACGAGGCGTTCGTGAAGAAGTTCACGGACTTCCCCTTGCTGGTGCGAACGGACAACGGCCAGCGACTGCGTGCCGAGGATCTCTTCGCGGGCTACACGAGCAAGCTCCCCGAGGATGGACCCAGCAAGCGAGTGCAAGGTCTCACGGACGAGCAGCACGCGAAGCTCGGCGACTTCGTGGTGTGGGATGCGAACGCGAAGGCGCCGAAGGCGCTCACTCGCGAGATGATCGGCGACGTGCTCGTCGGCAGTGGCATCGATCCGGCTCTCGATTGGAGCGGGACGCTCGAGCTCGCGGACGGCTCGACGGTCGAGGTCGCGACGGCGTGGAGCCTCTACCGCGTACATCTGGCCGACTACGATCTCGATTCGGTTTCCGAGATCACCGGCGCGCCGAAGGATCTCCTCGAGAGGCTCGCCAAGGACATCGCGACGGTCACGCCGTGTGCGATCCATCAGGGCGAGGGAATCAATCATTGGTTCCACGCCACCGAGGCGAATCGCGCGTCCTATCTGCCGCTCATGCTGACGGGGAACATCGGCAAGCCGGGCACCGGAAGCCACGGTTGGGCCGGGAACTACAAGGCGGCGCTCTTCCAGGGAAGCAAGCTCACGGGTCCCGGTTTCAAGGGCTGGGTCGCCGAGGATCCCTTCGAGCAGAACCTCGATGCGAAGGCCCACGGCCGCGAGGTCCATGCCCACGCCTACACGAAGGACGAGGAGCCGGCCTACTGGAACCACGGCGACCGGCCGCTCATCGTCGACACGCCGCGCGATGGCCGCAAGGTCTTCACGGGGAAGACACACATGCCGTCGCCGACGAAGGCGATCTTCACGACGAACGTGAACCTGATCAACAACGCCAAGTGGGCCTATGGCGTGATCAAGAACGTCAATCCGAACGTCGAGCTCATCGTGACGATGGACACGCAGATGACCGCGTCCGTCGAGTACTCGGACTTCGGTCTGCCCGCGAATTCGTGGGTGGAGTTCCAGGATCTCGAGATCACGGCGAGCTGCTCGAACCCGTTCCTTCAGATCTGGAAGGGCGGCATCGAGCCGCTCTACGACTCGAAGGACGATCTCTCGATCCTGGCGGGAATCGCGGCGGCGCTGGGTGAGGTTACCGGAGATCGGCGCTTCTACGATCACTTCTACTTCGAGCACAAGAGCAAGAGAGGCGTCTACATCCAGAGGCTGCTCGACACCTGTACGACGACCGCGGGCTACCAGCTCTCCGACATCATGGCGGGCAAGTACGGTCCTCCGGGTGGAGCGCTCATGCTGTTCCGGAGCTACCCGCGCGTGCCGTTCTACGAGCAGATCCATGATGCGTATCCGTTCTATACGGACACGGGACGCATGCACTCCTACTCGGACGACCCCACGGCGCTCGCCTGTGGCGAGAACTTCATCGTCCATCGCGAAGGCCCCGAGGCGACTCCGTACCTGCCGAACGTCATCATCAGCTCGAACCCGCTCGTCCGCCCCGACGATTACGGCATCCCGCTCGATGCCGAGCACTGGGACGAGCGCACGGTTCGCAACGTGAAGATGTCGTGGGCCGAGGCCAAGCAGACGAAGAACTTCCTGTGGGAGAAGGGCTTCCAGTTCTATTGCCTTACGCCGAAGTCGCGCCACAGCGTGCACTCCTCGTGGGCGAACGTGGACTGGCACCTGATCTGGAACTCGAACTTCGGCGATCCCTATCGCGTCGACAAGCGGCTGCCCAACGTGGGGGAGCACCAGCTCCACATGAATCCCGAGGCGGCGCGCGAGCTGGGCATCGCCAACGGCGACTACGTGTACGTCGATGCGAATCCCGCGGATCGGCCCTATCTGGGTGCCACCCCCAGCGACCCGTTCTACAAGGTGAGCCGGCTCATGCTTCGCGTGACCTTCAACCCGTCGTACCCCTATCACGTGGTCATGATGAAGCACGGCTCCTTCATCGCGACGGAGAAGACCGTGAAGGCCCAGCAGACGCGTCCGGACGGCCTGTCGCTCACGGAGGAGGGCTACATCTCGAACTTCCGCTTCGGGTCCCAGCAGTCGGTCACGCGCAACTGGCACATGCCCATGCACCAGACCGACACGCTGTTCCACAAATCGAAGGCGATGATGTCGTACATCTTTGGCGGCGAGGCCGACAATCACGCGATCAACACGGTTCCGAAGGAGTGCCTGATCCGCGTGAGCAAGGCCGAGGATGGGGGTCTGGGAGGAGTGGGTCCCTGGGAGCCCGCGAACAATGGAATGTCGCCGGGTGCCGAGGGTGGTCCGTTCCAGAAGTACCTGTCGGGTGCGTTCGTGGCGAAGATCGAGCGCGCGGACGGGCAGGGCTGAGCCCGGTCATCCGAGAGGAGGCGTGCGATGCCCAAGGATGAATTCGACGTCGAGGATCCCCTCGAGCTGAACGCGATGGCATTCGTCACGCACGAGGACACGACCGCAGAGATGGCGGCGTGCTTCGTCGAGGAGTTCGCCCGAATGGGGTTCGAACCGAGGCGGATCCTGTCCCTGTTCCGCGATCGGCGGTACGTGGGTCCGAACATGGTGATGGAGAAGCAGGGCGAGGCCTTCGTGCGGGATCTGATCGAGGAGATCTTTGCGCGCTGGGGCAAGACCGTGCAGTGGGGGGATGCGGATCTCGCATCCCCGTCGGCTCTCTAACCCTCAACGAGACAGCGAGCGATGAGCAAAGCATTCAACTGGCAACTCGGCCGTGACATGGAATACCCGTACGATGCGGCGTTCCCCGAACAGCAGTTCGCGTTCGTCTTCAACACCAACCGCTGCATCGGCTGCCAGACCTGCACGATGGCGTGCAAGTCGACCTGGACCTTCTCGCGAGGCCAGGAGTACATGTGGTGGAACAATGTCGAGACGAAGCCGTACGGCGGCTATCCGCACCACTGGGACGTGAAGACGCTCGAGCTGCTCGAGCAGGCGAACCCGGGCGGTCAGCGGTGGGGAGGGCAGCCCCAGGACGTGTCCGCGCCCTATGGCCAGTTCCAGGGCAAGACGATCTTCGAGGCGGCGCAGACCTTCCTCGGCCCCGAGGGAGCGAATCGCGCGCTCGGCTATCTGCCCGCGGACGGCGAGTGGTCGGCTCCCAACCGCTACGAGGATCACGCGGTAGGCCATACGAAGGGCGCGAAGGGCCAGTACTTCGAGGGAGGCGAGATCCTTCCCGAGCACAAGACATGGTTCTTCTACCTGGCGCGGATCTGCAATCACTGCTCGTACCCCGCGTGCCTCGCGGCTTGCCCGCGAAACGCGATCTACAAGCGGCCCGAGGACGGCATCGTCCTGATCGATCAGGAGCGCTGCCGCGGGTATCGCAAGTGCATGGAGGCATGCCCCTACAAGAAGACGATGTACCGCGGCACCACGCGAACCAGCGAGAAGTGCATCGCCTGCTATCCGCGTGTCGAGGGCGGTGACCCGGCCGGCGGCGGACTGCCGATGCAGACGCGCTGCATGGCCGGGTGCATCGGGCAGATCCGTCTGCAGGGACTGGTCGAGCTCGATTCCGACGGCCGATGGAAGGAAGACCGGTACAACCCGCTGTACTACCTGATCCATGTGGCGAAGGTCGCCCTGCCGCTCTATCCCCAGTTCGGAACCGAGCCCAACGGTTACTACATCCCGCCGCGATGGGTCCCGCGACCGTATCTGCGTCAGATGTTCGGCCCGGGCGTGGACGAAGCCATCGAGCGTTACTCGAATCCAGACCGGGAGCTCCTTGCGGTCCTTCAGCTCTTCGGAAAGGATCAGCGGATCTGCTCGCGCTACGAGCTCAAGGAGGGCCCGAAGGTCTACGAGACCGAGGTGCGTGGCAAGACGTTCGCGATGTACAACGACACGATCCTCGGCTACGCGAAGGACGGCACGAAGATCATCGAGGCAACGGTGGAAGAGCCGTTCCTCCTGCGCCCGGAGAAGCATGCCAACTCGATCTGATCGACCGCAGGACGGTCCGAGCGGGTCCTGGGAGGCCCGATCGAATCGCCCCAAGCGCTCCGTGTTCGGCAACTATTCGCCGGAGCCGGAGCAATCCCGGGGCTCGTCCGCGGCCGCCGGGAGCTCCGTTCGCGCCATCGCCGGCATGGATGTCGATCGGTGTGTGGCGCGCTCCTATCTGTACCGCACGCTGGCGCTCGCCCTCGAGGACCCGAGCTGCGAATCGTGGAGTGTCCTCCGCGATCCTGACACGGTGCGATCGCTGGCATCGGCGGGAGCCGCGCTGGGCGAGCCGGTCCTCTCGTCGGTACGAGCGATGACGGCCGCTCTCGGGCAGACCTCGCTCGATTCGTTCACGGACGCCTACATCGCGGCCTTCGGGCACGCGGCCCGAGGTACCTGTCCGCCGAACGAGACCGAGTACAGCGAGGCGATCGCGGACCCGCTGTTCCAGCCCCATCGCCTGGCCGATCTCGCCGCGTTCTATCGGGCCTTCGGGCTCGAGGTCGCGACGGGGAGCGGCGAGCGGCACGATCACGTCTGCATGGAGCTCGAGTTCCTGTGCGTGCTCGCAGCGAAGGAGGCCTACGCGCTGGAGCATCGGCTCGCAGACGAGGAGCTATCGCTGTGTCGGGACGCGCAGCGGAAGTTCCTGCGCGAGCATCTGGGCAGATGGACGCCGGCCTTCACGCGGATGCTCGCGGCCTCGACGGTGGATCCCCTTCTGCGCAGCGTGGCGGAGCTGCTCCGCGGCTTCGTCGAAGCCGAGTGCGCTCGGTTCGGCGTGAACCCGGGAAGCGTGGACCTCGCGCTCCGTCCGGTGGAGGAGTCCGCGGAGCGCATGTGCGACTCGTGCGGGATCTCGAACCTTCCGCCCGGAGCGCTGGCGGCTTCGTGACCTTCGGCCGATGAAGCTCCAGTACGAGGAGGAGTTCATCGAGGCGGCGGTGTTCCGCTGCGCGAACCGGCGTCCGCAGCACGTCGCGCCGCAGCAGATCTCCCGCTTCCACCACGAGCGCGAGAGGCTCTACTCGATCCTCGACCCGGACGACCGCAATGCGGCGTTCTTCGAGCTGCATCTGCGCTCGTTCCGGGAGTGGGGACTCGAGCGGGTTCTCCTCGACGTGGTCGCGGAGATTCCGGTCCTCGGCGAGCAGCTCGCGACGCTCGTCGTCCGCAGGCCGCGAGGCAGGGACGAGGAGGGGGCGGAGCTCTACGTGAACGACGCGGGATTGCGCACGGGAGTGCTCGCGGTGCGGCCCGAGTCGTTCGAGCTCGAGGAGACGCTGCGGGGCACGCTGCGCCACGAGCTCTCGCACCTGCGGGACATGCTCGACCCGGCGTTCGGCTACTCGCCGACGATCGATCTGCCCGGCCTCCGCCCGGCCCAGCAGCGACTGGCACGCGAGCGCTACCGGATCCTCTGGGCGCTCACCATCGACGCGCGATGGGAGGCCCAGGGCAAGCCGCCCGTTGCCTCGCGCGATGCCCATCGCGAGCGATTCGAGCGGAGCTACTCGTTCTGGCCGGCCGATGAGCGAGCGCGCGTGTTCGACCGGCTCTGGTGCGAGGCGGCACCCCGTCACGCGGATCTGCTCGCCCTCGCTGCCGACCCGCGCGATCTGCAGCACTCGGATCGTCCGGGCCCCGGCGCTTCGTGTCCGTTGTGCGGATTCCCCACCTTCGACTGGGCGCCGGCGGAATCGCTCGCTCCGCAGGTGAGCGCACGCGTTCTCTCCGAGTTCCCCCGCTGGACACCGGAACAGGGGATGTGCCTGCGCTGCCGCGAGGCCTACGAGATCGCGGCGAAGCTCGCCCCGGCCCCCGGGCCCTCCGAGGCATAGCCCTTCGGGCCGGGTCCGATCAGCGCCCCGCGGGGATCTCGGGACGCGGCGCCGAGGGCAGCTCGAACATCGACTCGGAGAGGCCCACTCCCAGATCCACGCTCAGCACGGAGATGCGGGTCTCGCTCTGCGTGCGCAGGTCGCGCATGACGGCTTCTTGCGGGATCCACACCGAGTCCTGCTGCACGACGAGATCCGGGTCGATCTCGAGCACCTTCCGCAGCCGATCGCCGGGCTCGTAGAGCTCGGTCTTCAGCGCGACGCACGTCTTCTCGTCGATGTACGTCACGATGCGATCGTACGGAGACTCCTCCGCATCGACGGTCTTGGTCTCGATCACCGCCACGGACCGCCCCCGCACGACCTGATCCTCGAGCCGCTGCGAGTCCCCCGGGCGGTACAGGCCGTGCAGCCGCTGGAAGTCGCCGAACGAGAAGTCCGTCCCGAAGAGCCGCTCGGATGATTCGGCCCCCGTGATCTGCCTGGGCGCGTCGAGCTCGGGCGACTTGAAGAAGAGCTGGCTCTCGCCGTTGCGCTCGATCACGAGGAACGTCGTTCCCCGCATCTCGATCGGCTTCGTGACCCGCGCGAGCACCCGCCGCGAGCCGTCGGACGATCTCCTCCCGTAGATGTTCGCGCTCGTCACCCGCTCCTGACCGAGCCGGTCGCGCATGGTGATCTCGACCATGCGGATGCTGCTCGGCTCCGGAACGTTCTTCCGGATGCAGGAGACGAGGTCTTCGATGGACCCCGAGGGCTTCGCGCCGGATGGCTCGGCGGCCCCGGAGAGAGAGGGCAGACCCACGAGAGCAACCAGTACACCTGCGAGGAACGGTCGGAGTGTTTGCATGCCGGGATCCTAGTGTCCGCCGAGCCACGGGTAAAGCGGGAGCGAGCGAGACGCGCGACCCGGATCCGGGCTCGATCCGGTTGACATCTCTCCGTGACTCGCTCAGGCTGACCGAAGGGACGCAATTCGAGCGCCACCGTAAGGAGGGGGGTATGCGGTACGCACGATTCGCATGGGTACGGGCAGGAGTCTGCGCCGTCGTCTGGGTCGGCAGCTCGGTCTTCGCGACGAGTGCCGTGTTCGCGCAGGAGGAGGCCCCGCCGGAGCGCAGTGCCGCCGAGCGGCGCATCGCCCGCGAGATCGAGGAAGTCACGATCACCGCGCGCAAGCTCGAGGAGTCGCTCGAGTCGGCACCGCTCTCGGTGAGCGCATTCCGCGAGCAGGACATCGCCGACCGGAACATGACCCGGGCGGACGATCTCAGCAGCGCCGTGCCCAATCTCAAGCTCGATCGCCCGTCGCGGGGAAGCACGGATGCGCGCATCTACATGCGGGGCGTGGGTCAGGACGATCCGGTGCTCACGAACGACCCGGCCGTGGGCATCTACGTGGATGGCGTCTATCTCGCCCGCATGCAGGGAAGCCTGCTCAACCTCCTGGACATCGAGCGCATCGAGGTGCTCCGTGGCCCGCAGGGCACACTCTATGGCCGCAACACGATCGGCGGTGCCATCAACATCATCACGGCCAAGCCGAGCTACGAGCTCGGCGGGTCGGCGACGGTGCGGATCGGAAGCTACCGGCTCTTCGAGACGCGCGGCTCGGTGAACGTTCCGCTGGTCGCCGAACGCATGGCCCTGCGCCTTTCGGCTGCGACGGCCACGCGCGATGGGTACACGAAGAATCGCCTCACCGGCACGGAGTGGGACGACAACAAGAACCTCGCGGGACGGGCCGTGCTGCGGATCGATCCGACGGACTCGCTCGAGGTCCTGCTCGCGGGCGAGATCTCGCGGGAGTACGAGAAGCCGCAGGGCGGCGAGTGCGTGTACACCGGCGCCTCGCAGCTGCCGCTGCTGGCGTCCTTGGCGAGCGGCGGGGCCTTCGACTTCGCCACGACCTGCCGCAACACGCGGCCCGGCAACGAGTACCGCTTCGAGGCCGACATCTACACGAACCAGAACGAGCTCGATACCGGCGGCTTGTCGATGACGGTCACCTATGGATTCGACGATTTCGTCCTGAAGTCGATCACCGCTTGGAGGCAGATCGAGACGAGGTCGGGGATCGATGCCGATCAGACGCGCCTCCACTACGTCCACGAGGTCGACCGGCCCGGTGACCAGGACGGAGTCTCGCAGGAGCTCCAGCTCACCGGCTCGCTCTTCGAGAACCGGCTCCGCTTCGTCTCGGGCCTGTACTGGTTCCGCGAGACGGCCGAGCTCGGGACCGTGCAGACGATCCTGCCGGGCCTGGTGGGGACACCGACGCCGTGCGTGTTCCTGACCGGAAACGCCGCACTGTGTACGGCCGTCTACGGAAGTCCGTTCTTCCTGCTCCCGTTCCCCGATTTCGGCATGGACGGGACGAACGAGATCGAGAACCTGAGCTATGCCGCCTACGGCCAGATCGACTTCGACCTGGCCGATCGCTTGACGGCGACGTTCGGACTGCGACGCACCCACGAGCGCAAGCAGTTCGACCGCTTCTCGTTCCGTCCGATCGGCGGGAGCCCCGCCTCGCCGGTGATCGACACGCGCGAGTCCGAGCGCTTCGATGCGTGGACACCGATGGCGAAGCTTCGTTTCGATGTCTCCGACGACCTGATGGTCTATGCGAGCTATGCCGAGGGCTTCAAGAGCGGCGGCTTCAACGGGCGCGCGAGCAGCGCGGGTCCGTCCCAGCTCTCGCCGTTCGATCCCGAGCAGGTCGACTCGTGGGAGGTCGGCGTGAAGGGCGCCTTCTTCGACCGGCGCCTCACGGTGAACGCCGCGTGGTTCTACAACGACTACGAGGACATCCAGCTCACGATCTTCGGGCGGGCTCCCGAGGGCGGGTTCCTGTCCGACATCGTGAACGCCGGCGAGGCGACGATCCAGGGTCTCGAGGTCGAGTTCGTGGCCGGATCGCGCGGGACTCGACTTCAAGCACACGCCGCCGTGGACGTACACGTTGGCCGCCGCGTACTCGCTTCCCCTCGAGGATCTGGGTGTGCTCACGGCGCGCGCGGAGTGGTTCTCGCAGGGGCGCGTCTTCCAGAACACCGAGAACGATCCCACGATCAAGCAGGGAAAGTACGGCTTGCTGTCCGCGCGACTGTCGCTGTTGCTTCCGGACGAGCGCACCGAGGTGGCACTGTTCGGGCGCAATCTTCTCGATCGGCGCTACATCGCGAATGCGGTGCCGCTCAGCGTGAGCCTCGGCTTCAACTCCATCTACTGGAACGAGCCGCGGATGTTCGGTCTCGAGGTGTCGCACCGCTTCTGATGCCGCCGGTCACGGGCCCGGGCGCGCTTTCGCCACTCTTGGCGGACGCGCCCGGCCTGGGGTAGGCTGCGCGATCGTGACTCGCGGGCGATCCAGAGCGACGAAGCGATCCGTGGCAGGTTCCTGGGTGCCGGGGGGCGCGCTGCGATGGCTCGTCCTGGTCGCGCTCCTCGCCGGCGCTGCGGGAACGCACCTGCATTCGCATGGGCCGTCCGCCGGCGCATCGACGGTGGCTTCGCAGCCGCACAGCGACTCGTCCGGCGATGCGAAGGGCTCCCTCGACGCTTCGTGTTCGCTCTGCGCGGGGTTCACGCAGCTTCGGTACGCCGTCGATTCCGCGGATCCTCGGCCCAGCCGAGTCCCGATGGCCTCGTGCGCGTTGCTCGACACCGCACGCGCCGATCGCCCGGCGCCGCCGTGCTGCGGGATCGTCCTCGCGCGCGCCCCTCCCTCCGACCGCGCCTGAACGGCGCATCCACGGTTCTTTTCGAGCTCTCGTCGAACCCGTGCGGCCCGCGATCGGAGCCTGCTCTGCGCGCGTGCCGGGAGATGATCCATGTCTACGCTTGCACTCTTCGTTCGCCTGCATCGCGCGGCCTGCGTTCCCGCCGCAGTCCTCGTCTTCTCTTCGTCGGTCTCGATGGCGGCCGATCCTCATCCTTCGTCCCGCGAGGGACGTCACATCGAAGAGGTCGTCGTCACCGCGACACCGCTCGAGCGCTCGAGCGACGAGATCGTCGCTCCGGTCTCGATCGTGGAGCGGGACCATCTGTTGAATCATCTCGGCACCACCTTGGGGGAGACCCTCTCCGCGGAGCCGGGCATCACGACGTCCTCGTTCGCGCCGGGAGCGAGTCGACCCATCGTCCGCGGTCAGGACACCTTCCGGGTGAGGATTCTCGAGGACGGCATCGGCACCCACGATGCCTCTACGCTCAGCGCCGATCACGGCGTGCCCCTGCACCCGCTCGGCGCCGAGCGCATCGAGGTCGTACGCGGGCCGGCCGCGCTCCGCTATGGGGGTGGGGCCATTGCGGGTGTGGTGAATGCGATCACGGGGCGGGTTCCGCACGTGCTCGCGCCGGAGCCGGTCTCGGGTGAGATCTACGTTGGAGCTGCATCGGACAGCGATGCACGCGATCTGGCCGCGCGTCTCGGGGGCAGCGCGGATCGCATCGGGTGGGTTCTCGATGCGACGCGTCGGCGCAGCGAGGACTACGAGATCCCCGGATCGGGCCGGAAGCAGGACTTCACGGACACGGACGGGTGGAGTCTGGGAACGGGGCTGGCGTGGATCGGGGAGGACGGCCGCGTCGGTGCGGCCGTTCGTCGATTCGTGGACGAGTACGGAATCCCCGCGCCGAGCGATCCCTCCGATCCACCGCGGATCGAGCTCGACAGCCTGCGCTATCAGCTCGAGGCGGACTGGCAGGCGTCGACCCTCGGCATCGAGTCCGTGCGCCTGCGCGCGGCCTACACCGACTACGAGCACGACGAGGTCGTGGCGTCGGGAGTGGCTTCTCGCTTCGAGAACGACGAGTGGGAGGGACGCGCAGAGATCCTGCACGAGCCGATGCTCGGGCTTCGGGGAGCCGTCGGGCTGCACGTGCAGCGGCGCGAGCTCGAGGCGCTCGGGGAGGCGAGCGAGCTCTTGTCGCCCTCGAAGTCGCGCTCTGCTGGCCTGTATCTGTTCGAGGAGCTCCCCCTCTCGGATCGACTGCGGCTCGAGCTCGGAGGCCGGGTCGAGACCGCGCGCGTCGAGGGCACTCCGGCCGACGATCGCCGCCACCGGCTCTCCTTCACCCCTGTCAGTGCATCCGCCGGAGTCGTGCTGCGGGCGACGGATCGGATCTCGACGAGCGTGACGGCATCGACGACGCAGCGCGCGCTCGATGCCCTCGAGCTCTTCGCGCGCGGACCGCACGAGGCGGATGGGACCTTCGTGATCGGTGATCCTCGTCTCGACGAGGAGACCGCTCGCAGCATCGACTGGAGCGTTCGCGCCGAGGGCGATCGGTTCGACTTCGAGGCGAGTCTGTTCTTCACGCGGTACTCGGACTTCACCTATGGCCGGCTCACCGGAAACAGCTACGACGAAGACGGCACCTTCTTCGCGGGTCCGGGCGGCGAGTTCGAGGAGCTCGTCTATACACAGGACAGTGCCAGGTACCACGGGGCGGAGCTGCACGGCCACTTCGACTGGATCGAAGTCGGCGACTCGATTCTCGGTCTCGACGCGCAGGTCGACTTCGTCCGGGCGCGGATCGATGGAGAGAGCGCCCCGCGCATCCCGCCGGTCCGCTGGGGCGCGGGCGTGTTCTGGAGTGGTCCGCGGCTCCGGGCGAGGGTGGGCTTCCTGCGGTCGATGGCGCAGCGGCGACTCGCACCGTTCGAAACGAGGACGGGCGGCCATACCCTGGTGGAGGCCACGCTGGCCTGGGAGCTCCTCGCGCAGGGAAGCCGGAGCCTGGAGCTCCATCTGGGTGCACGCAATCTGTTGGACGAGAAGGCGCGCAACCATGTCTCGTTCAAGAAGGAGGACGTCCTGCTTCCCGGACGCAGCCTGCGCGTGGCGCTGCACGGCCGCTTCTGACCCTTGCCCCTGGCGCGTCGGGGGAGCGCAGGCGTACCCTTCCGGGGTAGCGCCCACCGGACGTGTTCTCGCAGTGGGCCCTCGCCCGGTGGCTCGACCAGGAGTCGGTCATGGAGGCGAATGCATACACCGTGCTGTGGTACGGAGTGGCGTTCTTCGCGGTTCTGGCGTTGCCGGCCGTGGTGGGGTTGATCGCCGTCTTGCGCGAGCACTGAGCCGCGAGCTTCGCAAGGATGGGATCTTGGCCTACTCTCCCACGTAGGGGGCGGGCCCCTGGGAGGAAGAGGCCATGGATCGCATTCTCGGAGGCTGGTCGGACAAGCTCTACGCGCTCATGCGCATCGTCTTCGGAGCGCTCTTCGCATTCCACGGAGCGCAGAAGCTCTTCGGTGCGTTCGGGGGAGAGGCTCAACCATTGCTGAGCCTGATGGGAATCGGCGGCATGGTCGAGCTCGTGGGTGGAATCCTCGTTGCCCTCGGTCTGCGGGCGAGCTGGGCCGCATTCGTTTGCAGCGGCCAGATGGCGGTGGCGTACTTCCTGTTCCATCTGCCTCGCGGGTGGCTGCCCATCGCGAACGGCGGGGAGCTCGCGGCGCTCTACGCATGGGCGTTCTTGTATATCGCGTCGCGGGGCTCCGGAGTGTGGAGCGTGGACGGCGCGCGCAGGAGCTGAAGCGATCGCTTGCCGCGACCTCAGCCCCGATCGAGCAACAGGTCGAGGCTCGCCAAGAGCTGCGCCGCGCGGAACGGCTTCTGGAGGAGGATCGCGTTCGAGGGGATCCTCTCCTCGGATGCGTTGGTGCGGTCCGTGTACCCGGACATGAACATGATCCGGATGCCCGGACGTAGGTCGCGCAGACGCGTGGACAGCTCCGGGCCGTTCATGCGAGGCATCACCACGTCCGTGAGGAGGATGGAGATCTCTCCTTCGTGGGCACGAGCGACCTCGAGAGCGTTTCGTCCGTCGAACGCCTCGACCACTGCGTAGCCCGCCGACTCGAGGACGGAGCGCACGAGACGCCGGACCGCGGGGTCGTCCTCTGCGACCAGGACGGTGAGTGCTCTGCGCTCATCGCTCGAAGGGGTCCGCGAGACCGACGCGTTCGAGACATCATCGCGCGGAGCACAGGGCAACAGGATCTCGAACGTCGTGCCCCGGTCGTCCTCGCTCCGGACGCGCAGATCCCCCTGGGACTGCCGGACGATCCCCAGGACCGTGGCGAGGCCGAGTCCCGTTCCGCTGCCGATCTCCTTCGTGGTGAAGAACGGCTCGAAGAGATGCTCTCGCGTCGCGGAGTCGATGCCCGACCCCGTGTCCGCGACGCGTAGCGTCACGTATCGGCCGGGCGGGAGCGGATGCGCCGTTTCCTCGGGCCGATCGACGTCGACCCCTGCGGTCGAGATCGTGAGCACGCCCCCGCCCTCCATCGCGTCGCTGGCATTGAGCGCGAGATGGGCGAGGACCTGGACGAGCTGAGCCGAATCGATGTACACGGGCGGAGTCTCGGGATGGAGATCCAGGCGGATCTCGATGTTCTCGCCCAGGATCGGGTGGAGCATCGGAACGAGCCCTCGAATCGTCTGCACGGGATCGATGACCGCCGGCTGGAGCACCTGTCGG
This sequence comes from uncultured Myxococcales bacterium, assembly GCA_964582775.1. Taxonomy (GTDB): domain Bacteria; phylum Myxococcota_A; class UBA9160; order SZUA-336; family SZUA-336; genus CAZOTO01. Next base: position 33,207 of record CAZOTO010000008.1, on the reverse strand, counting down.
CGCGCAAAAGCGAGGAGCTGTCGAGTGAGCGCCGCCGCACGGTCCGTGGCCTCGCGGATCTGTTCGACGGATGGATGGAGCGCGTGATCGCGAGGGATCTCGTCGAGCAGAAGGGATCCATGACCCATGATGATGGTGAGCAGGTTGTTGAAGTCGTGAGCGATGCCGCCGGCGAGGCGCGCGACCGCCTCGAGCTTCTGTGACTCGCGGAGCTCCTCTTCGAGGCGTCTGCGCTCCGTGATGTCGCGCGCGGTCGCGACCAGACGGATCTCACCCGAGGCGGCGCGGTACGACTGGATCGAACCCTCCAGCCACCGCCACTCGCCCTGTTTGTGCCGCATCCGGAAGCGGCTTCCCGATACGCGGAAGCTTCCGATGATGGGGAAGCTCGTGGCGCGCCGCAGGCGATCCTCGGGGTGGATCACCTCGTCGACGTGACGCCCGAGGAGCTCGCCGCGCTCGTATCCGAGGGCGCTGGCGAGGCTCGGATTCAAGTACAGGAAGTGGCCCGCGGCATCGATCTCCGTGACGAAGTCGAGCGCGTTCTCGACGAGGACGCGGTAGCGCTCCTCGCTCTCCTGCAGCGACTCGAACATCCGGGCATTCTCCAACGACGCTGCGATCTGTCCCGACAGCAGGCGCAGGAGCTCCAGCCGCTCCGGGCGGAAGGCACCGGAGACCAGGTTGTTCTCGAGGTAGAGCACTCCGATCGAACGCAGCTGACGCGAAATCGGAAGGCACAGGACCGAGCGCGGGCGCTGCGCCGACACATAGGGATCGTCGGCAAAGGGGGAAGCCGTCGCATCGTCGAGAAGGACGGCCTCACCCGTGTGGAGGGCGGTCCGTACCAGACGGATGCCGAGCAGTGGATCGTCCTCCTCGAGGATTCGCGGGGAGGGAAGGACGATCGGCTCGTTCTCCGGGCCCAGCTCGGCGATCAAGCTCAGCGCATCTCCCGATCCGTTCGCATCGAGCAAGAGGAGCGCTCGCTGCGCGCCTGCGCTCTCCACCGCGATCGCGAAGACCTTCTGGATCACCCGATCGAGACGGACCTCCTCGGAGATGGCTTGCAGCGCCCGAAGGACGGTTTCGAGATCGAGGTTCGCCCCGACGTCCCTTCGTCCACTGCTCGGCGGAGTCGCCGCGATGGACGCCATCTCCCGCTCGATTCGCTGGGCGGCCGGCGCCGAGCCCCATTGCGCATAGGCGCGGCGAGCCTCCTCGAACATCGAACGCGCGGCCGGCAGATCCTCGTGCTCGAGGCAGGCCCGTGCTGCGCGCTCGCAGATGAGTGCCTGGTGGTGGAGGAACCCGGCGGATCGCGCGAGATGAGCGGACTGCTCGTAGAGGGGAATCGCCTCGGCGATGCGTCCTCTCGCGCGCTCGATCTCGGCAGCGAAGAAGCGGGGCCAGTGCCCGAATCCTTCGGGACAGGCGGACGCCAGGCGCTCGATCGATGCGAGGCGATCCTCGATCGATGCGAGGACCTCAGGCGACGGGGAGAGACCCTCGGACCGGGAACAGACGAAAGCGAACCCCTCGAGAGGCTCGTGATCCGGGTACAGGTACCGATCCATGACGGAACGCGTGGAGGCGGCGACGGCGGAGGCCCTCGCGGCTTCTCGCGCACGGCCACGGACGAGCAGGAAGAGGGGCTGCTGCAGGAGGCGGATGCGTTGGGACCAGAACTCGGGCCGATCCGATACCAGGGACTCCTCGTCGATGGGCATCGCCAAGGAGTCGCCCCTGCGCGAAGCCGTCGCGAGAGCGTGGGTGAGCCGAACCGAGTGGATCGCCTCGCACTGGATTCCCTCGAACCGGCGCAGGAGCTCCTCGCATCGGAGCAGAACGGAATCCAGCGCAGTTCCGCGGGAGAGGAGCTTGGCGGCGAGTAGGGACGCGCACTGGCATGCGTCGATCAGATGGCCGTCGGAGATGGCGACATCGATGCCGCGGTCCAGGCAGCGAATCGCCGCGTCCGGAGGGATCTGCCAGGCTGCCCCGAGATCGCGCAGGACGGCATGACGATAGCGCGATCGCTCGATCCAATGGGGGGAGGACTCGAGGATCCCCTGCAGCCGCCGGAGGTCTTCGGCATCGCCGAGATACTGCGCGACGAGCTGCGTGTACAGCGCAAGGGAGTACAGTGCGGCATCTCCAGCACGGCCTTCCAGGAGCAGATCGACGATCCCGAGCTGGACGGAGGCTGCGAGATCCCGATTCTTCCGGAGCAACGGATGGATGCATCGATGCAGGAGAGCCACGAGGTCGTGTGGTTGGAGATCCCCCGTCGATGCATCCTGCAGGATCTGCTCGAGCGTTCGATTGCCCAGCTGGCTCCGCATGGCTTCGAGGCGGCGGACGACGTCCGGGGGCTCGACGGCCCGTGGCAGGAGGATCCCCGTGAGCGCGAGCGCATCCTCTGCGAGACGAATCGCCTCCTGCCATTCCTGCGGATGGGAGAGCTGCTCGATCCGGACGCAGTGGGCGCGAAGGGTGTCGCGCGGGTGGCGCGCCCGAGCGAGGATCTCGTGGAATCTGTGGCGACTGACCTCGGGATCCGAGGTCGGAACCGGAACCGCACACGACTCCGTGTATAGGTCGAGGGTGAGCTCGTACTCGGTCGTCCATGCGTCCGAAGGCAGGCACTCGATGGCGACCTCGAGGTAGCGGTGCATGGACTCCCAAGAGGCCGACCTTCGCGCCCGAGAGGCAGCGGTCCGACCGAGCTTCGCGAGCTCGACCCGCTCCGAGGCAGAAGAGAGAAGGGATCTGGCTTCGTTCAGGTGATCGACCGCTTCGAGCAGGCGATCGAGCTGCGAATCCTCCGAGCGGCCGGCGAGGAGATGGCGGCCCAGTCGGAGGTGGAGCTCCGGACGGAGTTCGGAGGGTACGAGCGCTTCCGCCGCCTGCCGCAGGCGCTCGTGGGTGAAGAGGAATCCGAGCCGTGTCGCGACGACCAGGCCGGCCTCTTCGAGCGGGCGGGCATCGCGAAGGATCCGGGCCTCGCTTCGATCGAGGGCGGCCGAGAGAAGACTCACATGAAGCGGTTGCGGCAGCAGGGATCCAACCTGGAGGATCGCGCGTGCAGTATCGGGAAGGGTCGCGATCCGCTCCTCGAGCAGGGCTGCGACGTGGTCGGTGGCAGGCTCGTTCCGGGCGATCTCTCGATCCCAGCGCCATCCCGAACCTGCGGCGGATGCGATGCCGCCTCTGGCTTCGAGCGTATGGAGGAACATGCGCACGAAGAACGGATGCCCTCCGGTCCGCTCGTGAAGGATGTGCGCCAGCTCGGATGCGTCCTCGAGCTCCGATCCCAGGGAATCCCGCAGGAGAGCCTGCAGCGATGGCTCGTCGAGCGGTCGGAGGGTGATCTCGCGGACCGGGACTCCGCGCTTCGACAGCGGGTCTGCCAGCGTGGGGGGAGCGACGCGATCCCCTGCCTGAGGGGAAGGCGTACAGGCCGCGACGACCAGGACATGTTCGGGACCGACGGGCAGGAGCATCTGCTCGAGGGCTCGCAGGCAAGAAGGATCGGCCCACTGGATGTCGTCGAGGAACAACACGAGGGGCCGTCCCTTGCGCGCGAAGATCCGGACGAGCTCGCGAAGCGCGAGGTCGAGACGTGCCTCCGCGTCCGCGACGTCGAGCTCGAGGGGCGTCCCCTCGTCGAGCTGCAGATCGCCGGCGAGCTGCGGAATGAGCTCCCGCAGGACGTCGGCATGCGGGCGGAGGTGGTCTGCCTCGCGACCCATCCACTGTCGATGGCGTTCCGCACCCTCTGCGCGAATCGAGGCATAGAGGCCGCGGAAGGCCGCTCCGATCCCGGCGCTTGCCACCGAGCGCGCTAACCGGTCGAAGCGACCCGCAGCGAAGTAGCCGCCGCTCTCTACGACCGGGATCCGTAGCTCGTTCGACAAGGTGGTCTTCCCGATCCCCGGCTCTCCGGACAGCACGACCGTCTCGCACGCCCCGACGAGGCAGACACGGTTCCATGCATCACGGAGCTGCCGGATCTCGTAGGCTCTTCCGTACGCTCGCTCGGGGATGTGCATCGTTTGCGATGCACCTCGTTGTCCCAGGGGGAACATGCCGATCGTCCCGGTCCGGCGAAGCTCCTCGCGGCATCGCTCGAGATCGAAGAGCAAGCTTCGTGCAGAGGAATATCGGCCGTCGGGAGTCTTCGCGAGCAGGCGCAGGATGATCTCGGCGACGGTGTCGGTGATGTCGGCCCGGATCCAGCGGGGATTCATCGGGAGGCGGGCAAGGTGGGCGTGGACCAGCTCGAGGGCATCGTCGGATTCGAAAGGGCGTCTTCCAGTGAGTAGCTCGAAGCCGACCACGCCCAGGGAGTAGAGGTCGCTCCTCGCATCGGGCATCTGCACCGTGCGATCCGTATGCTCGGGAGATAGGTACGGAAGCGTGGCGTTCACGATCTCGGGGGAATGCATTCCTGCGGTACGCATCTCGAGCACGAGGGAGAGACCGAACTCCTGGATGTGGATCCGACGCGGTTCGGTGTCGATGCGAAAGCAATCGGGACGAACGGATCTGTGCAGGAATCCCCGATCGTGCAGATCGGCGAGGGGGCGTGCGATGCCTGCGAGCAGGTCGAGAGCGGTGGGGAGCGCGAGGGGGGCACTCGTGACGGATCTCGCGAGGTCGACTCCCGGCGCTCGTGCGAGCACCAGGCACAGCCGATCGTCCGTGCGATCCACCGCGAGGATGCGCGCCACTGCGTCGACGGCCGATTCCATCGCGCGCTCGGCCTCTTCGAGGACGGCCGCGCCGAGGGGGTCCGACGGCTCGACGGAGTGCACCTTCACGAGTACGGGCAGATCGTCTTCGAGTCTCCATCCCTCGTAGACGCGGGTTCCATGCCCCCTGCGAAGGGGGCTCCCGATGCGGAAGTCCGCCTGTAGGCTCTTCGAGATGGGCATCGTTGCCGTCGGCTTCCCTCCCGAGGGCGATCCCGGTGGAATCCCTCGTCTCGTCGTCCCCGAGCCGGGTACCCTACCGCATTCGGCGGGGAGCTGAGAATCCCCGGGGGGAGCACGCAGAACGGGCCCCAGAGCTTCCGCGAGAGCGTCCGGCCATTGCATACTTCCATGAGGTCTTCGCCTGGCGCGGACCGGAGAGGGAATGCCGATGCTCCCGGCCGTCCCGGGGGCGAGGAACACGGGAATGCCGCACTACAGCTACGAGCGTCTCTGCGCCCAGGACCATCTCTTCCTGCTGGCGGAGGGGCCGACGATGCCCATGCACGTGTCGAGCGTGCAGATCTACGAGCTTGGCCCGCTCGCGACGGCGGAGGGCGGTGTCGACTACGCGTCCATCAAGCGAGCGGTCGCCTCCGCCCTGCATCGTGTTCCGCGATATCGACAGAAGCTCCAGTGGATTCCCATCGAGAACCGGGCCGTGTGGATCGATGACTGGCACTTCAACCTGGACTACCACGTCCGGCATACGGCTCTGCCTCGCCCGGGGAGCCGGGAGCAGCTGCAACGCCTGTGCGGCCGCATCATGAGCCAGCTCCTCGATCGGGAGCGTCCGCTCTGGGAGATGTGGATCGTCGAAGGGATCGAGAACGGGCGATTCGCAATCGTGAGCAAGACGCACCATTGCATGGTGGACGACGCGACGGCGATCGAGCTCCATCAGATCCTCCAGTCGCCGGAGAAGGAGTTCGCTTCGATGGAGCCTCCTCCGTACATCCCGAGGCGGCCGCCTTCCCGGACGGAGCTCGTTCGCGACGCGCTGGGACGGATCGCATCCCTGCCGATCGAAGCGCTGCGCGGTCTTGGGGAGATTCACCGGCATTCGAGCGATCTGCGGGCGGAGATCCTCGTGCGCGCGCGAGCACTCGAGGACTTCATCGGAATGCATCTGCACGCATGCTCGGACTCGCCTCTCCATGGCGTGCTTGGTCCCCACCGATCCTTCGATTGGACGACGATGTCCCTCGCGGATCTTCGCAAGCTGCACAAGACGCTGCGCTGCACGTTCAACGACGTCGTCCTCACGATCGCCACCTCGGCGTTCCGCGAGTTCCTGATCCACCGGCACGTGCGTCCCGAGGATCTCGACTTCCGCGTGCAGGCACCCGTGAGCGTCCACGAAGACGGCGAGCGCGGCAAGTCCGGGCCTCGCGTCGCCGAGTGGATCGTTCCCCTTCCGGTGGGCGAGCGCGACCCCCTGCGACAGCTCGAGGCGATTCGGGAAGTCACCGCGGACTTCGCTGGCTCGAGGTCCGTGCTCGGCGTCGGCGTGATGATGACCATCGCAGAGTGGACCCCGTCCCTTCTGCTGTCGCTCGCTGCCCGATCCTCCTCGCGGGCTGCGAGCTCGATCGTGGCGAACGTTCCGGGACCGCAGTACCCGCTGTATCTCCTGGGCGCCGAGCTGCTCGAGATGTTCCCTCAGGTTCCCTTGCTTCGCGGTAGCGGTCTCAGCGTGGCTCTCGTGAGCTACAACGGGAAGGCGTGTTGGGGTGTCCACTCCGACGCGGCGCTCGTTCCCGATTTGGCCGACTTCGTGTCGATGCTGGACCGATCGCTCGTGCGCCTGGCGCGAGTCGCGGGCGTGGATCTCGGAGGCTCGCCGGGATCTTCCGGCACATCGGAGCTCGAGACACCGGGGGCTCGACGTGGGAATCACCGTCGCGCCGCCGCTGCCGATCGCATACACGGAGCGGAGTAGACGCGATGGACGGATCCACGCAAGGTCAGGGAGATCCATGATGCCGAACTACTTCTTCGAGAGGCTTTCCGGTCAGGATGCGACCTTTCTTGCGGGCGAGACGCCGTGCGGCCACCTGCACGTGAGCTCCGTGGGGATCTACGAGCTCTCGCCGCTTCGACGTCCGGATGGCGGTGTCGATTTCGATGCGATCCGGAGGAAGATCGCATCGCTCCTCCATCGCATTCCGCGATATCGACAGAAGATCCAGTGGACTCCCGTATTCGGACGTCCCGTATGGGTGGACGACCGGGAGTTCGATCTGGACTACCACATTCGCCACACGAGCCTTCCCCGGCCGGGATCGGATCGCCAGCTGAAGGAGCTCGCGGCGAGGATCATGTCGTTGCCGCTCGATCTGGCGATGCCGCCGTGGGAGCTATGGGTCGTCGAGGGACTCGAGGGGGATCGCTTCGCGACGATCACCAAGATCCATCACTGCATGATCGATGGATCCTCCGGCGTCGATCTCGGGATGATCCTCATGTCGACGAGTCCGTCGACGGATATCCCCTCTGCTCCAAGGTTCCTTCCGAGGCCAGCGCCGACCGCACACGAGCTGTTCCGCGAGGAGCTACGGCACTGGGCCGGACTTCCGCTGCGCGCGGTGCGAGGGATCGAGCAGCTTCGCCAAGAGTCCCGGGATCTCTCCGACGAGATCGTGGTTCGCGCCAAGGCGCTGGGCGGCCTTCTCGGCATCGTGATCCGCGGTGCATCGGAGAGCCCGATCAACGGCGAGATCGGCCCCCACCGTCGCTTCGACTGGCTGGAGATGTCCTTCGACGATGTGCGGGGGCTACGACGCGAAGTGGGGTGCACCGTGAACGACATCGTGCTCGCGACGGTCACGGGAGCCGTCCGCCGGTACTTCCAGCATCGAGGCGTCGATCCTGCGAAGCTCGATTTCCGCGTGTCCGCCCCGGTGAGCATGCGAAGAGAGGATGAGCGCGGCCGGTTGGGAAACCACGTCTCCTCGTGGGTCTTGACGTTGCCGCTGTCCGAGACCGATCCCTTGCGCTGGCTCGAGATTCTCCATGGGCGTACGGCCGACCTCAAGGAGTCGCGCAATGCGCTGGGGATCGAGCTGATGATGCAGGTCGCCGAGTGGACGCCGCCCGTGCTCCTCTCCCTCGGTGCGCGAGCTGCGGCGGCGGGTATCCATTCGATCGTGACGAACGTTCCGGGTCCCCAGTTTCCGTTGTATCTGCTCGGTGCGCCGATGTTGGCTCTCTACCCGATGGTGCCGCTTCTCGACGAGATGGGCCTCGGGATCGCGCTGTTCAGCTACGACGGTCGTCTGTTCTGGGGCTTCAACGCCGATTACGATCTCGTTCCGGACCTCGAGATCCTTCCCGGGATGGTCAAGGAGGCATTCTCGGAGATCTCCGCCGCCGCTCGATCGAGCCCGCAGAGATCGCTCGTGGCGAGCAGATCGCGCCCGCGCAGGAATCGGACCTCGACGAAGGCGTTCCCGGGGCCTCACCCACCTGCACAGACATGACGAGCTGAGCCTGCGAAGATCGGGCGCACGAGGTAGAGTCCGCACAACGATCCAATGGAGCTCGAGGGGCGCGTGACCGACAGGGGACTGTTCGAGCGAATCGTGGTGGGATTGGATCTCTCGGTCTCCCGGGCTGCGCTCAGCGAGGGTAGCGAGCGCGCGCTCGAGCAGGTGCTCGCCCTGGTGAGCCGGGGATGCGAGCAGGTGACGCTCCTCCATGCGACTCGCGCCGACGAGCGATGGGATCCCGCGACGAAGCGGTACGTGCACGTCGCGGGGCCAATCTCCCGAGAGCAGGAGCAGGTCCTGGATCGAGCAGCGGGGCGTGTGCGCATGGCCGGCGGCGCCGCGAAGGTCGTGTGCATCGACCGGCATCCGGTGACCGCGATCCTGGCGCAGTGCATGCGGGAGCGGGCGGATCTCGTCGTCGTAGGCAAGCGCAGCGACGACAGCGGAGACGGTAGGCGCCTCGGTAGCGTCTCGATGAAGCTGCTCCGCAAGTGCCCGGCGCCCATCTGGGCCGTGAAGGGCGGACGATCGCCGAATCCGTCTTCCATCCTCGCGGCAACCGACCTCACGCCGGTCGGCGATCGGGTGATCGATCTCGCCGGTCGGGTCGCCGCTGGATTCGCGGCGGATCTCCACGTGGTGAGTGCGTATCAGCTACCGCTCTCCGTCCAGATGGAGGGCGTCGAGGCAGAGGAGGACTTCGACCGCACGAGAAGCGCGCAGATCGTGGGATCGATCCGCAGCCGCCTGGCCGAGAGGGGGCTCGCCGATTCCGCGCACCTCCATGTGGGCCGCACGTCCCCGGTGAGTGCGATCGAGGAATGCGTTTACCGCGTCCAGCCCGATCTCGTGGTGATGGGTACGATCTCGCGCTCGGGAATCGCGGGGCTGGTCGTGGGCAACACGGCCGAGCGCCTGCTCGGGCGGCTCGACTGCTCGCTCCTCACCCTGAAGCCGGCAGATTTTCGTTGCCCGACGAGCCTCGAGGAGCTCGATGCCTCGCTGTCCTAGTGCGCCCGGGAGGCGTACTCGTCGGACGTGGAGGCCGGAGCGACGACGAAGCTCGCGTTCTCGCTGAAGACCCGAAGGGGCTCCCACTCGGCGAGGCTCGACATCCTCTCCATGCGATTCGTCATCGTTCCCGTTGGATCGAGGACCCATGGATCGGTCGGGCTCTCGAACCAGAAGGTCACCATGTGGTGCATCCCATCGGACGATCGCCGGACGATGGCGCGGAATACGTCCTCCCGCGGGAATCCGTGCTCGAGGAGCAGGTTGTAGGCGAGGAGCTCGAGTCCGTCGCAGTCGTCTCCGTTCTTCGTGAACGTCTCCTCGAGCGTGGCCCAGTGGTCGATGGCGCGGTCCGGAATGTAATGATGCCGGGCCTGCCCCTGGACCCACTCGACGACATCCTGCGCCACGCGCCGCCGGCTCTCCTCGCGGAACGAGAGGTACTTCGTGCGAAGGTCATCGATCGCGTTCCCGGGCGCGGTTGCCATCGACATGGGGGAGCTCGCAACATCGAGCTCGGGGGCAGGGGAATCGATCACCGCCTGCATCCCCTCACGAGACTGCCACATTCCGATCATCGTCGAGAGGCCATCGTCGGTGGGGGAGGCTTCGAAGTAGCGGTACGCGAGGGGACGGTCGGAGACGGACGACGGTGCGACGTGCCGGAGGGTCGTGCTGCAGCCGGCGGAAACCACGGCGGTGAAGACGAGGACCATCGAGCCTAGGTGGGACGATCGGCGCACGTGCCGACTATCGTCGTCACGCGCGTGCCCCTTGAGACGAAGATCACTCGACCTGACAAGGGAATCCGGGCGGACAGGCGTCGAGCTCCGATACCGGCTCGATCACGCTCGCGCCCTGATCTCCGCAGGGGAATCCGGGCGGGCACGTCCCGGTGTCGGGCTCGGGATCGATGACACTCGGAGGCGTAGCGATGGGGGCTACGAGCGGACCGGAGCACCCCGAGCCCGGCTCGTCGCACGGACTGCGATCGAGGGGGCCGCTGTCGACCGGATCCGGGAAGGGATCGAAGCCGAGCGGTCCCGCCGCGACGTCCGTGGGGGAGAACAGGTCCGCAACCGCAAGGGGATCCATCCCGGCCTCGCACCGATCCGCATCCGCGAAGGCAATGCGCTCGTCATGCGCCTTGGCGGTGTAGAGGGGCTCCCGCGACTTCGCGATGACGCACTCCCCGGGCGACGCGCTGCGGCTCTCCGCGCCGCGCGTCACCTGGAGCGGATCGTCCCACTCGCAGAGCATGGCGTAGGTTCCGGCCTTCTCCGCGAGCAGATACGCCTCGGCATCGTTGCCCGCGATCCTTGCGTGCGCCGTGCCCGCGACGAGCCGGAGCGGATCGCCCTCCCTGCGCGGATCGATGACCCGGACTCGCCCCTCGTCGAGCTCCAGATCCATTCGCCCCGCCGCGTCGCGAGCGAGCGCGAGGCGTGTACCCGGATCGAGTTGCACGTACACGAGATCGAAGAGCAACCCCGCGCGCGCGCCGGTGGAGGTGACGACCGTGTCTCCGTGATGGAGTGAGTCGCCGCAGACGAGGGTCCGGCGCGCACCCGTCGCCGCCTCGATGGCGATCACGTCACCCGTGATCGAGACGACCTCCCCGAGCGCTACGTCGTCGGTGGCTTGGGCGGAGGCGGTCGCGGGTCGCACCGCGAACGATGCGAGGTGGAAGCTCAGGAGCCCAGCGACGAAGATGCCCTGCGCGGACCGAAGTCGGTTCATGGTGACTTCCCTCCCAGGAAGGAATGCAGAAAGAGCGAAGGTCACGGGAGCCGAACCGTGAGATAGGCGCCCAGCACGGTCCTGTCGTAGTCGAACACGCGCACGTTCGAGCGGTTGTTCGCGAAGCTGTACCGGAGCGAGGCGATCACCGTCTTCGTCACCGCACGCTCGACTCCGACGTCGAAGCGCCAGATGTCATCGCTTCGCTCGTCGTGGTCGAGCGCATACTGGCGATTCGCGACCAGACCCGTCGGGTCCGGATAGGTCGACGGGTCGTCGTACGGCCGGTAGGTGTAGCTCGCGCCGAGGTCGAGCATCACCGCCCAGGGGAGGGCGCTTCGCGTGCGGAGCGAAGCCTCGTAGCCCCGGTAGGAGTACTCGTTTCCCCGAGCCGAGTAGCGATGCAACGTCGCGCCGGCCGTGAGGCTCGTGCGGAGTCGCTCGACGGGAATGCCGTGCTCGAAGGTGATCGCGTGGCCGTGCCCGTCGCGATTGCGCTCGCGGTACTCGTCGATGCCGGGGGGGGCGCACACGAGATCCGAGGGCGAGAGACACGGCCCACCGACGACGCCAGGGCCATCGGGCACGTCGGCGCTGCGTCGATAGCGATAGTCGTACCAGAAGAAGCGCGAGTACAACGCGGATCGCTGCCCGTTCTCCCAGTCGTAATAGAGAGCCGGCGTGACGGCATGGGGCACGAGGAACGATTCCGCGTCGACCCATGCGTACCCCGCATCGTACTGCAGGTGCGCGACGAGGGATTCGCCAAGCCTGCGGTCTACCCAGATCGATCCGATCGGGAAGTGGACATTGAACTCGGAGAAATCGCGATGGGCCGATCCGGAGTAGCTGAGCATGGCTCCTCCGGACCAGGTCTCGTTGCGAAACAGCTCGCGGCCGATCTTGGCACGCCACGCGAAGCGCGCGTCGTCCTCGTCCGAGATCTCCGACGGCAGGCGAACTCCATCGCCGCGCAGGACCACGTTGTCGTCGATCTCCACGCCGACGGTGGCCTCCACCCACCACGATCCGGCGCGGAAGGGGCTCAGGTCGTCGAGGCGGCGCTGCGCTTCTTCGCCCCATTCGGTATCGCCGCCGATGCTCCGCGCACGGCGGAAGGCGGCTCGCGCTCCTCTGCGATCCTCGGCGCCGGCGAGCGCGAGCCCCTCGTAGTAGGAGGCCAGTGGCTCCATCCCGGGAGCGCCCGCCTCGCGTGCGATGGCGATCTTCTCGGCGGCACCGTCCGACTCGCCGCGTTGGAGCAGGAGGAGCCCCTCGTAGAAGTCGAGCAGAGGGCTCGTCTCCCCGTCCGCTCGCGCAGCGTGCAAGGCATCCGCCGCGCCTTCGAGATCCTGTGAGTGGAACCGCGCGATCCCGAGGAGGAGGTCGAGGCCGCGTGTGCCTGGTGCGCTGCGCTTCGCCGCTTCGAGTGCGTCCCGCGCTTCGGTAAAACGCTTTCCCCGGATCCAGCAATCCGCGGCGAGCCGGCTCGCGTCGCCGTCACCCGGCTGCATCTCCAATGCCTGCTCCAGCAGCACGAGCGCGGACGTGCAGTCGCCCGAGGCGGCGAGGCGCTCGGCGCGAATGCGCAGGACCTTGGCTTCGTCGGCGGCCCGGCTCGTCGTAGGGGACAGCACGAGGCAGAGCGCAGCCAGGGTGGCCGTCGGAGCAAATCGCGGCATGGGGATCACGCAGCCTTTGCTCGGATCCGCATCCCGGCGAGAGCGAGGACGCCGACCAGCGAGAGGAGACCCGTCACGGGCTCCGGAACCGGAACGAGGTTCTGCGCCAGAGACAGGCTGTACTGCGGCAGTACGAGATCGCCCTGCGAGTTCGTTTGCAGCGCAACCCCCACCACGTGGCGAACGAGGATGTCGGTGCTCTCGAGAGCGTCGAGCGTGCCGAGGGCAACGACTGGGTAGAAGTAGCCCGCGACCGACAGCAGACCCCAGCCTTCGGCGGGGACGAGGTCGAGGCCAATCGAGGCATCCGGGTACGACAGAGCGGCCCCCGTGTACTGGCGAGAGAACACCAGCCATGCGTCCTCGAGCGAGCTCTCGTACTGGACGTTCTCGATGCTCCAGAGGGAGCTCGCGAGACTCGGCGTGCCGGGCGTGTACGTCTGCACCACGCGCGAGGGAACCGAGATGTATTCCGAGACGGGAGCGATCAGCGTCCCCGGTTCGAGGATGGGAACCCCCGCATCTGCGGCCGCACTCGCGTCGGTGGCCGACACACCCCAGCCGCCGGGTCCCGTGAAGTGCACCTGATACGCGCTCGCGGGTGCAGCCCACAGGACCGCGACGAGCATTGCAGCGAGGAGCAGACGGAACCCACGCCGCTCGTCGATCGTTCGATGTCGCTCCATTTCTCCCTCCAAGAGCGCTTTTCCCTTCACCGGAAGCCCTTCGAACTCTTTCATTCCCGGATGCGCAACAGCCGCACCCTCGGAGTACCGGATGGCACGTCCGTTGGTGGCTACCGTTCGCCTTCGGTGACGCAGACCGCGTCGGGCTCCCGGCGGGGACTCGTGGCAATGGCGTGCCCGGATCCGGTCGAGAGCTTCTCGAGCACGCAGCGAGTGCGCAGAGCCTGCGCAGCATCGGGGGGCGCCACGAGCGGCAGCGTAGCGCAGATTCTCCGCCAACCATCGGCGGATACGGGCCTATCGCACCCGCAGCACCGCCGCGCGGCGGAAATACCGCACGCTCTCCCCGCCGGGAGGCATCGTCGCGCGCGGTCGAGCGCCCGCGAGTGCTCCCCTTTGCTCCATCCATTCGAGGAGGGACAGCAGATCGTCGTCGGCCATCCGAACACAGCCGAGGGATACGGGCTTGCCGAGCAGTACGGGAATGGCACCGCCGTGCAGGGAGATGGATCCGTCCTCGGCGAACGGGATCTTCGCAACCCCCATCGGGCCGTCATCGGAGGGTGGTTGGGGAATCGCACCGGCCTGCCTCGCGGCCGCTCCCGGATTCCACGACGGATTGTGGATCACGGACCGAAGCCGGAACCGGCCGGTTGGCGTGGGATGTGCGGGCGACCCGATCGCGACGGGCAGCGCCGGTGATTCCTCTCCGGTCCGCAGATCCGTCGCCGCGATCACGAAGCGGTCCCGGTCGAGCTCGAGCACGAGCCCCGGGTCGCGCGCCGCGCCGCCCATGGCCAGGAGCAACGCCGCCATCGTGAGCCATCGCATCGCCATGGGCCGCATGATGCCGGACGGGCGACGCAGGTGACCAGCCCCGTGTCTCGTCGCCGCTCCATCCCCAGCGGGGACGGATCCCGCCCCGGCTATACTCGCTCCGCCCGAAGCCCGAGCCGGTGCGAGCGAAGGGGAGGGGGATGTACGAGACGACCGACCGCGAGCGAGAGCAGTACGAGGTGGACGGGTTCTTCGTCCGGGAGCGCGCAATCCCCGAAGCGGATCTCGTCGAGGTCCGTGACGCCGTCGAAGAGATCCACCGCGACATCCTCGATGCTTCCGCGGGCTCCAGCGCGGCTCCCGTCGATCGCGTCGATCGACAGCGATTCCAGAGCGTGCTCGGCTCCACGATCAAGTGGGAGTGGGACGAGGACATCCGGCACATCCGATCGATGGAGCCGTGCATGCACCTCGACCCCCGGATCGAGACCCTCGTCGACGATCCGCGGATCTGGCAGGCGGCGCGCCCCCTCGTGGGCACCGAGAAGATCAGCCTGTTCAGTGACAAGCTGAACTTCAAGCGGCCGGGCGGATCCCCGTTCCCCTGGCACCAGGAGAGCCCGTACTGGGCGCACGGAGCGGAGCAGCTCGAGGGAATCGTGAGCGCCCTGATCTACCTCGACGATGCGACCATCGACAACGGCTGCCTGTGGGTGGTTCGCGGCAGCCATCGCTACGGCTTCCTCCCCAGCTTGCGCGACCGCGGAGTGCTCGGTGCCCTGTACACCGACGTGCAGGCGCTCGAGGGCGCGGAGCCGGTCCCGCTCGCCGCTCCCGCCGGCTCGATCCTCTACTTTCATCGCGACCTCGTGCACGGATCGCAGACGAATCGTTCCGGTGACAACCGGCGGGCGCTGATCTTCGCGTACCAGCGCGAGGGGCTGCGTCGCTGGCGGCTCGATCAGGTGCGTCCGATCCGTTCGTAGTGCGCGCTGGCGAGCCGTCCTACCGGGAGTCGTTCGCGACCCGGCGAACGTGGCGCATTCGCGCCCGAAGCATGCGTGTCGCCTTCTCGAAGCGCGTGCGCAAGGTCGCCAGAGGGATGCCCATTTCGAGGGAGATCTCGCGCAGGCTCGCACCCTCCATGTAGGCGCGCATCAGGCGTTCGAGCGGGGGCTCCAGGCCCGTGAGCGCGGTCTCGACCTGGCTCTGGATCCAGTCCGACGTCACCTGCGCCTCGGGGTCATCGCAGGGGCCCGAGATCAACCGGTCCATCCAGTCGCCCGAGGCGCAATCGTCGAGACCATCGCTCGCACTCGCGACTGGCGAGGCAAGGATCTCTCCGCGGGCGCTGCGGGTGATGCAGGTGCGCGCCTCGTCGACGACTGCTCCGACGATCCGCTGCGACACGTAGGCGGATCGCTCCTCGTCGGTCGCATCCTCGCGCAGATTCGCGAGCGCCTTGGCAAGCCCCCAATAACCGGCCGACTCGAGCTCGTCGCTCCAGCGCGATCCCATCTGGAACCGCCGCGCCACGTCGCGCGCGAAGAACCGGACGCGGTGTTCGAACTCCCTCGCCAGGGCATCGATCTCTCGACGGACGGAATCGGTATCCACTCATCCCTCCCACACGGGCACGCGTACGATGCGCGCACGGCGCGGGAGATGCCGTGACTCGGCTCACAGGCGATCGGGACGCTATGCGACCTTCTCGATGTCGACGCGCGTATCGCGGTCTCCGCCGTTGGGCTCGTAGTGGGAGGGTGCCCAATGGAGATGTCCGTAGTCTCCGACGAGCTGCGTGGGCTTGATGGGGCTCGGCGCCACCATCTGATGGCTTCGTCCCCCGCGGAACTGGAAGGGCTCCCACGCGTGGTAGATGTGTACCTGCCGTGGGTGGATGGCCCCCGTGAGCTTCGCGCGTGCGACGAAGTCACCCAGGTCATTGGAGACGCGTACCCAGTCGTGATCTGCGATCCCGCGCTCGTGTGCCACCGCCGAGTTCAGGTACACGACCGGCTCGCCGCGCTGCAGGCGGAGCATCGCCGGGTGATCGCGCCAGATCGAGTGGATGCTCCAGCGCGTGTGGCCGCCCGTGAGCGTGAACGGATGGTCCCCGCCCGCCTTCGGTGGCTCCTTGTACGTGGGCAGCGCCTCGTCGAGCTCGAGGAACCATGGGTGATCGACGTAGAACTGCTGGCGGCCGGTGAGAGTGGGATAGGCGTGCTTCTTCTCGACGAAGTCGCGAAGCGGCACGATCGGCTCGTCGATCCGGTACTCCGTGTACATCCCCGCCGTCGAGCCCTGGGGGCCGAGCTGGCCGATGCGCACCGCACCGCCTTCCCGCCGCAGATCCTCCACGCCGATCTCACGGGACGCGGCGGAGATCTGCAGGATCGACTGGAGCACCTTCTCGTCGTCGGCCGGACCGAAACGGCCGCGATCTCCAAAACGCTCCTCGAGGGAAGCGATGTCCAGCTTCTTGCCGCGATGGCTCGAGACCTCGCTCACTCCGCGTCGCTTTGCCTCGGCCGCCACTGCCGACGCCAGCCGGTGGAACATCTCCCACTCCGACTTCGAATCGCCGACGGGATCGACCGCGCGATCGCTGAAGGTCACGTAGGGAACGAGCGAGACCATGTACTTGAGACCCACCTTCTCGTACCAACCTGCAGCGGGCAGAACGATGTCGGAGTAGCGCGCCGTCTCGCTCATGCGGAAGCCGATGTCCACGATGAGGCGGGCGCGTGCGAACATCGTGTCGCGAATTCGATCGCCGAGACGGCTCGAGCGCAGCACGTTGCCGCAGACCGACACGATCACGTCGGGGGGCTCGCTGCCCATCGCCGGTCCGATCGGGAAGTGCCCCTTCTCGATCGCCTCCCTCAGGTACTCCGAGGCGGGGCGGGGCAGATTCGGATCCTGGTTCTCGGGGGCGACGCGCGCCGGGCCCGCACCGGTGTGCACCGCGTGGAAGAGCGAGCTCGAGATGTACGTCGACAGGAAGTCGCGCTCGACGGCGCCTGGATCCAGATACGAGCGAACGCCGAGCCAGATGAGATCCAGGATGCCCAGCTTCTCCTGCATGCCGACGAGACCCACGCCCTCCAGCGTGATGAACGCACCCGAGCGCCAGCCGCCACCGGCCCGACCCAGGTTCCCGGTGAGGGAAGCGAGCAGGATCTGCGCGCGCTGCAGCAGATCGGTGTGGTAGTTCTTGCACGAGCCGTAGCTCGACAGGATGAGCGACGCTGGCGAATTCGCGAAGTCGAGCGCGAAGCGGCGGATGACGCCGGGCGCGACGCCCGTGATCCGCGACGCGGCATCGAGGTCGAGAGGGCCGAGCCGCTCGCGAAGGAGCGAGAACACCGTGCGCACGCCCACGGTCTCGCCCGAGAGGAGCCTCGCCTCGGCGCGGCGCTCGAGCGCCGGCCTCACGCCGCCGGGGAGAGCCAGGCTCTCCTTCGTGCCGAGACCCGTTCCCGGCGCCCAGTGCAGTGCATTCGCGGTCTCGTCCCATAGCGCGAATTGATCCTCGCGCCCGCCGTCGGTGACATCGGACTCGCGCAGGAATCGCCTCGTGTCCTCGCGCACCAGGAAGGGAAGATCCGTCTGCTCGCGCAGGTAGTCCTCGGCGTGCAGTCCCTCCTCGATCACCAGACGGCACGCCGCGAGGGCGAGCGCGGCGTCCGTGCCCGGTCGAGGAGAGATCCACAGATCCGTGTGCAGCGCGCTCGGGTTGAGATCGGGAGCGATCGTCACCACGCGTGCTCCGCGATACCGCGCTTCGTGCAGATAGTGCGCATCGGGAATGCGCGTCGCAGACGGATTGAACGCCCACAGGACCAGGTAGCTCGAGCGGAACCAGTCGTCGGAGCTTCCGCCCGTGTTTCCCGCGCCGAGGGTGATCGTGGCGCCGACGGGCAGGTCTCCCACGTATGCCGTGGGGTCGGTGACGGGGGCGCCGATCAGCGAGAAGAAGCGAAGGATCGACGCCATCGTCGGCCCGAAGTCCATGTTGCCGCCATACTCGCAGACGATCCCCTCGCCGCCGCGCGTGACGAGCGTATCGACGACGTGCTCCGCGATTTCGCCGAGAGCCTCGTCCCACGAGATCCTCTTCCAGCGTCCTGCGCCGCGTGGCCCCACGCGCCGCAGCGGGTGCGAGATCCGCGTCGGCCCCAGGAACAGATCGCTGCCGCACGCTCCCTTCTGGCAGCCGCGCGGATTCCAGTCGGGAACCGAGTCGTTCGACGCGACGTACGGCGCGGACTGCTCCTCTCGCCAGACGATCCCGTCCTTCACGAACAGGTTCCATGCGCAGGCGGCGACACAGTTCGCGGATGTGTGCGTTCCGCGCGCGACGCGATCCCATGTCCACTTCTCGCGATAGACATCGCTCCAGTCGCGGTAGTCGACCGCGCCGGCCAGGGCAGCGGTGGAGCCCGCCGTGCGAGGTGTGGCGAAGGCCAGCCGTCGAAGACCGAGCCCCATGGCGGCCGTCGCCGCCGCAAACAGCATCTCTCGTCGCGTGACGTCGATCATGGTCCCTCCTCCCGCGCGGGCGCGCCCGCCGGCCCTCGCGATGGCCCCATACTATCCGATCGTTCGGTACGGGATCCGGCCGGCTCGGACTGGACGCGTGTCGCGCAATTGACAGGCGTCAGCGAATTGGGCTACGTAGGCGGGGTGAGCCCGGGGGAGGGACCGAAATGCGTGTGGGCTTGTACCTCGATCTGCGGAACCCGAGGGCTTGGAGGCGGCCATGGGCGGAGCACCATGCGCATGCGCTCGAGCTCGTCGTCGAGGCGGAGCGGCTCGGTGCGGACTCCGTGTGGCTCACCGAGCACCACTTCTTCGACGACGGGTACCTTCCGCAGCCGCTCACGTTCGCGGCGGCGATCGCGGCGCGCACCCGGCGCCTTCGCCTGGGTACCGCGGTGCTGCTCGCGGCTCTGCGGCCCGCCATCCAGATCGCGGAGGAGGCCGCCGTCGTCGACATCCTGAGCGGTGGGCGTCTCGAGCTCGGCTTCGGCGCGGGCTACGTGCGTCGCGAGTACGAGGCCTATGGGGCCGATCTCGACCGGCGGTATACGACAACGGATCAGCGGGTGCGCGAGGTCCGCGCGCTGCTCGACGAGGACGGCGTGACCCCGCCCCCGATCCAGCGCCCGTTCCCGCTCTGGCTCGGCTACCAGGGACCGAAGGGCGCCGCACGGGCGGGGCGCCTGGGCGTGGGCCTGCTCTCGCTCGACCGCGCCCTGCTCGCGCCGTATCGGTCGGGTCTCGCCGAAGGGGGGCACGATGCCGCCGACGCGCGCATGGCGGGGCTCGTCGGTCTGGTGGTGGCGGACGATCCCGAGGCCGCACGCGAGCGGCTGTTGCCGCACATCGCGCACCAGCTCAACACGTATCGCGAGGCCGCCGCGAGCACGTTCGGCAAGACGCCGCGCCCGATCACCGTGGAGCAGATCCGCGAGGGGAAGCTTCCCCCGGGGGTGATCCCACCGATCGATGTGGTGGGCGCGGACGAGGCGATCGGACGCTTGCGCGCGCTCGCCGACGGCATTCCGGCGATCGAGGCCTATTTCTGGGCCAGCGTTGCGGGCATGCCGGATGATCTCGTCCAGCGGCACGTCGAGCTGCTGTGTACGGTGGTGCGGCCGGCCGTGGCCGACGCCTAGGATCCGACGTTCCATCCACGTCGCGTTGCATGCGAAGGGAGCGACATCGATGAGCGGATTCATGCATGGGAAGATCGCGATCGTGACCGGCGGCGGTACGGGCATCGGTGCGGCCACCGCGCGGCTGCTGGCCGAGGAGGGCGCGCACGTCGTGGTGTGCGGTCGCCGCAAGGAGCCGCTCGACGCCGTGGTCGCGGCGATTCGCGCGCAGGGCGGGCAGGCCGATGCCGCCTGCGTGGACGTCTCGGACGAGGACGCCTTCGGTTCGCTGGCAAGGGACACCGCCGAGCGTCACGGACACCTCGACGTGCTCGTGAACAACGCCTACGCCAACGTCACCGGTTGGCTCAAGTCGATGTCCACCGCCGATTGGCACGCGAACTTCAAGGTGAGCCTGGATGCCGCGTTCTTCGGCGTGCGCGCTGCGCTTGCGATCATGACGAAGCAGAAGGGCGGATCCATCGTGAACGTCGCTTCGGTGCTGGGGCTGCGTGCTGCGCCGATGAACGGAGCCTACGGCGCGGCGAAGGCGGGGCTCTTGCAGCTCACCCGCGTCGCGGCCCTCGAGGGCGCTCGGTACGGGGTGCGCGTGAACGCGGTGGCGCCGGGTGTCGTGAAGACGCCGGGTCTCGACGCCATGGTGCCGAGCGAGGAGGCCGCCGCGGTGCTCGCCAAGACGATCCCCGCCGGGCGCATCGCGGAGCCGGAGGAGGTCGCCCACGTGATTGCCTTCCTGGCGAGCGATCGCGCATCGTACGTCACCGGAGCGTGTCTGCCCGTGGACGGAGGAAAGACGGTCGCACTCGACCCGCGCGCCTGACCGCGGATTCGCACCGGCTCGTCGCACGCGTTCGCCGATTCCCGCCTCGATCGAAGGAGAGCTCGCATGTCCGACCCGAACACCGGCTCCCTGCTGGACCGCCTCGGCCGCATGGAGTCCACCGACGAGATCCGCCAGCTCGTCGCGAAGTACGCGCTTGCGCTCGACATGCGCGACATGGATGCACTGGTGAATCTGTTCTGCGACGACATCCAGGTGAGCCGCGACCAGAAGGGCCGCAGGGCGCTGCGCGCCTGGTTCGACCAGACGCTGCGCGAGAGGTTCACGGGGACGGCACACGTCACCGGCAATCACATCATCGAGTTCGACGACGGCGACCACGCGCACGGACTGGTCTACAGCCGCAACGAGCACGAGATGGGCGACGAGTGGGTCATCATGACGATGATCTACTGGGACCAATACGAGCGGCAGGAGGGTCGCTGGCGGTTCCGCCGCCGGTTGCCTTTGTACTGGTATGCGACCGATCTGAACGAGCCGCCCATCGGCGCCAAGAAGATGCGCTGGCCCGACCAGGAGCCCTACGACGGCGGGTACCACGACTTCTTTCCGACGTGGAAGGAGTTCTGGGAGAATCCCCCCGAAGGCGAGGTGGACGTCGCGCCGCCGGCTCCGATCGGAAGGTATCTCGAGACGATCCGCCGCAACGCAACGGGGGTTCCCTCGGTGCGCGTGAAGTGAACCGGGAGCCGGCGAGAAGACCAGGGATTCCAAGCGAGTACGATAGGAGAGAGCAATGAAGGACTTCACCGGAAAGGTCGCGGTCGTCACGGGCGGAGGGAGTGGGATCGGCTTCGCCATGGCGGAGCGCTTCGGTCGCGAGGGCATGAAGGTCGTGATTGCGGACGTCGAGCCCAAGGCGCTCGATCGGGCGCGCGCGGTCCTCGAGGAGAAGGGCATCGAGGCGATCACGGTGCGCACGAATGTGGCGCGCGCCGAAGAGGTCGAGGCGCTCGCCGCCGCCGCCTACGAGCGCTTCGGCGCGGTGCACGTGCTGGCGAACAACGCCGGGGTGAGCGGGGATCTCGGCCCTGCGTGGGAGCAGCCGCTCGCGAGCTGGGAGTGGGTCCTCGGTGTGAATCTGTGGGGCATCGTGCACGGCATCCGCGCCTTCGTGCCGCGCATGCTCGAGTCGGGTATGCACGGACACATCCTCAACACGGCGTCGATGTCGGGCTTCCTGCCGGGGCCGTTGCAGGCGCCGTACAATGCGTCGAAGCACGCAGTGGTCGGGATCTCGGAGACGCTGCACCACGACCTCGCATTGCGTGGCGCACGCATCCGCGTGTCGGTTCTATCGCCCGGGTACGTGAAGACGCGGATCGTGAGCTCGGCGCGCAACCGCCCCGAGGATCTTGCTGTGCCGAAGCGGGAGACCACACCCGAGGAGGATGCGTTCCTCCAGTCCAAGGGGAAGCTCTTCGCGACCGCCATGGATCCGGCCGACGTCGCCGCCGCCGTCGTCGAGGGGATCCGCGCGCATCGCTTCTACATCTTCCCGGATGCCGACTGGACCGAGTGCATCGAGACCCACGCGGCGAGGATCGCCCGCGGCGAGGATCCCGTGGACGACGTT
>CAZOTO010000008.1:0-10952 GCA_964582775.1 uncultured Myxococcales bacterium | reverse complement strand
GCGCGCGCAGGGCTGAGTCATCCCTTGCGTCGCGAAGGGGGGAGACCGCCGTCCCTCCTTCGCGACGCAAGGGATGGCGTCGCGCGTGATGCACGCGCTAGCGCTGGAGCTGTGCGAGGGGGATCACCTCGGCGTGCGGGGTCTCGATCTCGCCCTCGGGAAGCATGAAGCGCCAGAAGACGAGTCCGAAGGGTCGCCCTTCCGTGTCGATCCAGTTCGGATGCCCCGGATCGCGGTGCGCGAGGACGATGCGGAAGCTTCCATCCGGCTCGAGCTTCGTCTGCGCGCGGTTGAGCGACACCCTGCGGTTCGGGAAGTCGAGCATCTGCATGTGTCGGTTCCACAGCGAGATGTTCGCGCAGCGGCACGCGGGCCAGCGCATCGTCATCACGAGCGCCTGATCCGGTCCGACCACGAACGGCGCCATGGAGTAGGCCGCATCGGCCGCGGCCGCGCCGAAGTCGCCTGGCTTCACCGGCTTCGGAAACTGGTTGGGAGTGAGCGAGACGAACGCCGGAGGCTGACCCGCTGCCATCGGTGGCTGCTCGAGCGTGCGGCTCACCAGGAAGCGCGCGACGCGCCGGAGGTTGCGCGCGACGGAGGCGTCGTCCGGCGGGGCCGGCGGCGCTCCGGGATCGAGGGGATCGATCTCGAGCGCTGGGTTCCGCGCGGGATCCGCCGCGGCGTAGCGTTCCATCTCGTAGTAGTGGCGCGTGGTGATGCGCGACGCTCCGGGCCCGAGCGCGAGCCAGTTGCGCGCTCGGGGTGGGCCACCGAGGTAGATCTCGAAGCGGCCCTCGGCGTCCACGTCGAACTGGGTGTCGTTCAGAACGCCGTCCGTTCGTCGCGAGAGGCTTCCGTCTTCCGCGTCGCACTCCACCGTGAGCGAGACGTAGATCGCACCATCCACGCGTCCGCGCACCACGTAGCTTCGCTGCGGAGTCACGGGCGCGTCGTAGTAGATCGCATCCGCATTGTCGCCGAGAGCCCTGCGCGTGGCGGTGACGATGCGCCGGAAGCGGGGCCGCGAATCGTCCGATTCGAAGCTGGTGACGAGTCCGGCCTCGAGCAGGTGCATGAGCGCGCGATGTGCTCCGGAGATGTCGGTGGGGCTCTGCAGGTTCCACTCCGGCCCCACCCAGCGTTCGTCGATCTGTCGGAGCGCGTCGAGAAGCTCGTGAAACGCCTTGCGGCTCTCGGTCTGGATCGAAGTCATGCGTGCGTCCTCTCTTTCTGGGTGTGGTTCGACGGGAGTCGTCCGCGAGGCTACGCCGCGGGAGATGCCTTGCGGATGTCGACGAGGATCCCCGAGAGATGGGACATCCCGGAGAGCGCCTCGATGTTCTCCGGGCCGTCGCCCGCGAGGAAGTTCGAGTTGACGCCCGGATGGGCGCGCGCGTGTCGTAGCCCTTCGGCCTTGGCGTGACCCCAGCATTGGGGGATCGCCACGGTTCCCGGCATCATCTCGTCGGTGATGCGCACGGGAATCTCGATGCATCCGAAGTCGGAGCGGACTTCGAGCCGCTCACCACTACCGACGCCGATCCGTCGCGCATCCTCTGGACTCAGATAGGCGTAGTTCGTCGTCTCGCGCACGAGGGCCTCGGAGTTCGCGGAGGACGTGTTGAGCCGCCTCGTCTCGCGCTTCCCGATGAGCTTCATGCGACCGAGGGTCTCGAGCTCCTTCTCGAAGAGAGCGCCGGTGACCTTCGTGAACTGCGAGACGATCGCGAGTGGTGCCAGATCCACCTTGCCGTCCTTGGTGAGCACGCGATCCGTGCCCAGGAAGCTCCCACCGCGATTCTCGGGTAGGAGGATCCCGTGTGGGTACTGGCGAGCCATCTGCTTGCACCCCGGAAGTCCTCCTTTTCGGAGCATCCCGTCTAGCAACAGATTAGGGACGTCGAGGAGGCGGCCGAGAGGCGACGTCGTGATGCGCGCGGCGGCCTTCGCCGCGGCGCTCGCCAGGCGGTTGCCGAACAAGGACAAGCCCATCTCATCCGCCAGGCGCGTGTAGATCCACCACTCGTGGCGCACGCCGGGAGGTGGCTCGAGGATGGCGTCCGCATAGATCATGTAGGGCGTCGGCGTGCAGCCGGCGAAGCTCTGCAGCGCGTAGGGGATCTCGGGACGCTCGAGCCAGGTAGTGGCGGGCAGCACGTAGTGCGCGAGGTCTCCCGTCTCGTTGCGGAAGTGATCGATGCTCACGAGCAGTCCGAGCCGCGCGAGCGCCCGATCGAGGCGCCCGTCCGGATTGCTGCACGCGAGAAGGGGATTGCTGGCCTCGACGATCAGCGCAGTGACCGCGCCCCTCTCGATGTCGTCCGCGAGCATGCCGGCGGGCTGCTGTCCTGCGACGGTCGGCAGACCATCGGAGCGATCGTGGGACAGCATCATCTGCGGCTGCTTGGTGACCTCGGCCGCCATGTCGAACAGCCCCTGGCCCATGAGGGTGCCGCCGACGCGATCGAGATGGCCCGAGATCGCGTTGATGCACTCGAGCAGCCAGAAGCACAGCGTGCCGCTGCGACCCTGATTCACGCCGGTTGCCATGGTGAGTGCCGCGCCGGTCGCACCCGCGTGTGCGCGCACCAGGTCGCGCAGCGTCTCTGCCGGCACACCCGTCACCGCCGCCTGCCGCTCGGGGGTCCAGTCGCGTACGGTCCGCTCGAGAACGTCGAATCCCGACATGTGGGCATCGATGTGCGCGCGATCGAGCGCCCCTGTGCGGATCCATTCGTTGCAGAACGCTGCCAGGAAGAACAGATCGGTGTCGGGGCGGATGAACAGGTGCTCGCCCACGCGGGCACTCTCGATCCGACGCGGATTCACGAACACCACGCGCCCGCCGCGCTCTACGATGGCCTGGAAGCGCTCCCGCGCCCGCGGCAGGTGATACAAGGTGTTTCCCGACACGACGGGATTCGCGCCCATCACCATCAGGAACGACGTGCGGTCGACATCCGGGTGCGACAGCCGCATGGGCGAGCCATACATCTCTTCGTTCACCCGGAACTTGTTCATCGTGTCGCAGGTTCCCGTGCCGTACATGCGGCGCGAGCCCATCGCCGCGAAGAGCGCATTGCGGAAGAGCGGCGCGAGCACGTTCGCGCCTCCCGCGGAGCCGACGAAGTGGCCCACCGCCTGCGGACCGTGGCTCGCGATCTCTCGCTGGATGCGAGCCGCGATCTCTCGCAGGGCCTGCGCCCACGAGATCTCCTGCCACTCGCGGCCGACGCGCTTGAGCGGCTGGACGACCCGATCGGGGCTGTGCTGCACGCTCGCACAGCGGACGCCCTTCACGCAGGCGAAGCCGCGGCTCACCACATGATCGGGATCCGGCCGGACGTCGACGATCCGGTCGTCGCGCGTCTCGACGAGAAGGCCGCAGGTGGCCTCGCAGATCCGACAGAACGTGGTGTGGATGCGGGACATGGGGATCCTCTCCCGCGCGCTGGGCTCAGGACTCGAGGGCGACGCCAAAGCCCTCGATGTATGGCTTCATCTGGGCACGAAGCTTCTCGGCCGTGAAGTCCCAGTCCTCGGGCGCGTAGCGATGCGTGCCGAACTTGCCCTTGGGCTTGTCGCGCAGGTAGTCGAGCACGCGCTTCGCATGCTCATCGGTGAACTCGCGCTCCATGCGCGCGTAGGCCCGCCGCAGCGTGGCGACCGGGTCGGCCATGAGGTCGAGGAAGTGGATGTCGACGAAGCGATCGGGAACGGCCCCGCTCCCGCGTAGATCCACGGTCGCGTTCAACGCATGCGTGAAGCCCATCTCGATCAGCATGGCAAGGGTCGTCACGTCCACATGGTCCGTTCGCATCCACTGCACCATCGCGGTCGTGCTCACGGTCGACGGCATCGTCTTCGCGGGATCGCGGTGCGTCTGGACCACCCACGCATCGGGGTAGGTCTCGAAGAGCAGCTCGAGCGTCATGAGATGCCCGGGGGTCTTGAGCAGCCATGGCCGCGGATCCTCGCCATGCTGGGCCACCTGCAGGAATCGACGGTGGAAATCGTACTCCTGCCGGCTGTCCAGTGCGAGGCCCTCGAACTGCGCGACCATCCCCCAGTGCGAACCGCAGAAGCTCCCCATGGTGAGCGTGATGCACTCGACCGGGAGATCCGAGCGGAGCTCGTGTATGGCCGCGAACTCCGGCTGGACGTCCGCCCAGAGCTCCTGCTCGCATTCGCTCCATGCCATGCGACGCGCGGCCTCCTCTTCCGAGGTGCAGCGCGGCAGGGGATGCAGCGCCTTCCATGCCGTGGGCGCCCGCAGGCCGGGATCGAGCGCGAGGAGCTCGAACAGGATCGACGTTCCCGAGCGCGCGGGACCGGTGATGATGACGGGCGCCCCGACGCGCTCGGAGCGGATCGCTGGACTCGCGTCCACGGCCTGCATCAGGCGAAGGCGCGTCACGAGGGAGCGAAGCAGCTCTTGCCGCGTCATCAGCCTGCCCACGACGTGCATGCGCGAGCGATCGATCCCGTCCGCGAGTCGGGTGAAGCGCGCCCGCCATTCGGGATCTCCGAAGTCGTTTTGCGGATCGGGGCTTCCGGCGAGCCGATAGGCGGTCTCGAGGAGGGCCCTCGCATCGATGGGCACGAGGGCGCGTGCATCGCCGCCGATGGAATCCGCCATCGCATTGAGCCGACGCACCCAATCGGGGCGCCGATACCGTTCGGTCATCGGCCTCATCGATTCCTCCCACGGCCCGCCGGCACCCGCTCGCCGTTTCGTGCGCGGCCCGACGAACCCGTCGCCATGTTCCTCTCTACACCGACAACCGCTCCACCTCTACTCGCGTATCGCGATCCGTGTGGCTCGGCTGCAGGCAGATCATCATCGGGCGCAGATGGAACTGTCCTCCCGCGAGCTCGACGGGATTGAGCGGCGTCGGGATCAGGTTCTGGTAGCCCTTCCCATCCTTGAACTGGAAGTTCTCCCACGCGTGGTAGAGGATGAGCTGTCCCGGGCGCACGGCAGGGGTCACCTTCGCCTGGATCTCGAAGGAGGCCATGTCGTTTCGCACGCGAACGCGCTCCCCGTCGCGGATCCCTCGTGCGGCCGCGTCGGTGGTGCTCATGTAGACGAGCGGGACTCCCCTCTGCTGCCGGAGCAGCAGCGAATCGTCGCGCCAGGTGGAGTGGATGCTCCAGCGGGCGTGGCCGCCGGTGAGCATCAGCGGATGGTCGCCGCCCGACGTCGGCGGTGCCTTGTGCACGGGAAGCTCCTCGCCCATCTCCAGGTAGAGCTCGTGATCGATGTAGAACTGGATGCGCCGCGACAGGGTGGGGTAGGGCTCCTTGTCGAAGACGTGCTTCGTGAACGGTGTGATCGTGTCGTCCGGCTCGATCTTCGTCATGTTCCCGATCGCTCCGGTGTTGTGTCCGAAGTCGGTGAATCGGGTCCAGCCGCGCTCCTTCAGCTCCTCCCACTTCACGTCGCCGACGTTGCTGCTCGCCTCGAGCAACGCCTCGGCGACCTTGTCGTCGTCGAGGTGGCCGTACAGTCCGTTCTGCGAAAACCGGTCGTAGAGGTCGCCGAACGTGCGCTCGCCGCCGTGGCGATCGACGAAGCGCTCGATGCCGCGCTCGCGCGCACGGCGATCGACGGTCTCTGCCAGGCGCGAGACGATCTCCCAGTCCGACTTCGCCTCGTAGTAGGTCGTCGCCTTCGTGCCCGCGTGAAGGAACGGCATGAGTGTCGTGGCCCACTTGTGCTCGGTCCGCTCGTACCACGCGGCCGAAGGCAGCACGTAGTCCGAGTGCAGCGCGGTGGAGGTCATCCGGAAATCGAGCGTCACCACCGTGCGGAGCTTCGGCCACAGCGTCTCGAGCGCCAGCGGGTACGAGCGCAGTCGCCGTAGCAGATTGCTCCCGTAGACGAACAGGATGCGCGGATCGTCGCCTGGCTTGGGCCACAGCGCCTGCCATCCCTTCTCGAGCGACTCGTCGAGAACGTCTCGCACGGGGCGCTTCAGGCTCGGATCCCACTCCTGCAGGCGATCGCTCGCCGCGATCAATCCGCCGTGGACGTACCAGAACAGCGCGGACGACGTCCCGCCCATTCCCTCCGCATAGCGCTTGCGCGTATGCTCGTAGGAGATCATCTCCTCGGTGAATCCATCGAGACGCATCCGGGCTTCGTCGACGAGGAGCTCTCCCATCATGCGCAGCGCCCGCGGCTGCATCATGTCCTTCAGCGAGAACATCGAGCGGATGTGGGGCTCGAGACCGTCCGTCACCAGGAAGGGGAAGGCGACGAAGCCGCTTCCCTTCTTTCCGAAGTTTCCGGTGAGCGCGAAGACGAGCGCCTGCACCCGCTCGATCAGGTTCCCGTGGTAGTACTTCGCGAGGCTGCTCGTGGTCACCATTCCAGCCGACTTCGCGCCGGCGATCTTGTGCGCAAGGCTGCGAATGACCGCCGCGGGCGTTCCGCTCAGCGACTGCGCCTTCTCCGGGGTGTAGTCGCGCAGACGCTCGCGGAGCAGCGAGAACACCGTACGGACGCGCACCGTGGATCCATCGTGCAGTTTCACCTCGAAGCTGCCTTCGAGGATCGGCTCGAGCCCCTCGAGGCGAAGGGTGCGTCGGGAAGCGGCCGTGATCCCTCGCCTCGCATCATGGAAGAACAGCTCGTCCTCGCGGCCACCGCGGCGAAGATCCGAGGCTCGCAGGTACGTTCGCGTATCCTCGCGAACGAGCAGGGGCAGATCCGTCTGCTCGCGCACGAAGGCGTGATCGATGAGATCCTCCTCGATCAGCACGTGCGCCATCCCGAGACCCAGCGCGGCATCGCAGCCGGGCTTCACCGGAACCCATAGATCCGCATGGATGCTCGACGGGTTGTAGTCCGGCGCGATCGTGACGATCGAGGCGCCCTTGTACCGCGCTTCCGTCAGGAAGTGGGCGTTGGGAATCTGCGTGTAGATCGGATTCGCACCCCAGATGAGGATGAGATCGGCCAGGAAGTAATCGTCGGCGGATCGTTCGAAGACGATCTTTCCGAACGTCTCCGCGGCGCCTCGATGGCCATCGCCGATCTCCGTGTTCACGTCGAGGCTCGTCGAGTCGAGCAGGATCGCGAAGCGCTGTTGGGCCGCCGACATCGTGCCCATGCTGTAGAGCGGTCCGAGATCCCAGATGACGCGATCGGTCCCCTCTTGCGTCACCGTGTCGATGAGCGAATCGGCGATCTCCTGGAGCGCCTGATCCCAGGACAGCCGCTGCCAGCGTCCGGATCCACGGGGCCCCACGCGCTTCAGCGGATAGCGCACGCGACCGGCGTCGTACATGCGCTCGCTGAAGCAGCCGCCCTTCTGGCAGCCGCGCGGATTCCAGTCCGGGATGTCGGAGCGCGTCTGCGGATAATCCGCCACCTGCTCCTCTCGCCACACGATCCCGTCCTTCACGTACACGTTCCAGTTGCAGTTCGCCTGGTACCAGCAGTTCACGTAGTGCGTCGTGCGAACCACGCGATCCCAGGTCCACTGCTGCCGACGATAGACGTCCTGCCAATCGGAATAGGTGCGGGCCGCGAGGACGGGCGCCGCCGCGTGCGCCGGGGCGGGCCGCAGCCGCCACAGCCCGAGTGCGAGCGTTGCCGCCGACGCGCTCGTCGCGCGAAGAAACGCCCTGCGATTCAGCCGGATCTCTCCCCCCATGATCTCCCTCTCGGACGTCAGTGGCTTCGCATCTCGTCGATCGCCGAGGCGCAGGCCTCGAGCGCGCGGTCGATGTCGTCTTCGGTGTGTACCACCGACACGAAGAACTTCTCGTGTGCCTTGAGGATGCCGCGATCGAGCAGCAGCTCCGTGAAGCGCATTCCCTTGGCCGCATCCGCCCGCAGGATCGAGCGGTGGTCGACGATCTGCTCGCTCGTGAACCACGGCTGGAAGGCGGGGGGCTCTCCGGTCACGCGCACCGGGATCCCCGCGCGATCGAAGAGCGACTGCAGCGAGGTCATGAAGCGGCGTCCGAGCGCGAAGACACGCTCGTAGGTGCCGGGCTCGCGCAGCACATCGAGGGCGGCGACCGCAGCCGTACACGAGATCGGGTTGCCGCTGTAGGTGCCGGTGAGCGACACGTAGTCCGGTCTTCCGAGGCGGCGGCCCGACGCCCCCTCCAGGATGTCGGCGCGTCCGCACACGGCGGCGATCGGGAATCCCGCGGAGAGGCTCTTGCCGATGGCGCACAGATCGGGCGTGACCCCGTAGTACCCCTGCGCGCTTCCGTAGGAGAGCCGGTAGCCGGTCACGATCTCGTCGAAGATCAGGGGAATTCCGTAGCGTGCCGTTGCCTCACGGAGTGCCTGCAGGAAGCCTTCTTGGGGAGGCACGGTGCGCTGCATCGGCTCGACGATCACGGCGCCGAGCTCTTCCCGGTGCTGGTCGAGGATGCGCAGTGTCGTCTCGACGTCGTTGAAGGGAGCGATCCACACCTCGTCTCGAGCCGATTGCGGGATTCCTGCGGAGTTCGGCACGGGAGCAGGGAAGGGTGCAGGCCTTCCCGTCCACTGGTTGCTCATGAGCAGGTAGTCGCTCTGGCCGTTGTACGCACCCTCGAACTTGAGGATCTTGTCGCGCTTGCGGAAGGCGCGTGCGAGACGCAGCGCATAGAACGTCGCTTCGGAGCCGGTGTTCGCGAGACACACCTTCTCGGCGCACGGCACCGAGCGAACGAGCTCGCCAGCGAGCTCCACCGCAGGCTCCGAGAGCATGAGGTACGCGCTGCCCCTGTCGAGCCGCTTGCGGACCGCCTCGACGACGTGCGGGTTCGCATGCCCGAGAAAGAGCGAGCCGGATCCCAGCAGGAAGTCGAGGTATTCGTTCCCGCTCTCGTCCACGACACGTGCGCCGTGCCCCTCGCGGACGATCATCGCGTGGCGTTCCTGCGACGAAGGACTGCGCGCACCCGAGGGAAGCAGCTGCGCCGTGGCATCGAGAAGGGTCTGCTCGTGGGGGGTTCGTGGCTTGCGCTCGAATCGCGAGGTCATCGTTCGTTCCTTCGCTCGGGTTCCATTCCGAAGAACCGCATGTAGGAGGAGAAGCGCTCCAGGATCTCTTCGCGCGACAGGCCGATGTGCTTGTGTGCATACGCGTGCTTGCCGTGCCGCTCCTCGGGATTGTGTACGACCCACTCGCGAAGACGACGGGCCCCTTCCTCGGAGAGAGGCTGGCCGAAGTGCGAATAGATGCGCTCGACCGTGCCCACGGGATTCGCGCGGAAGTCGGAGAACTGCACGTCGAGGAACTGCTCGGGATCGCGCTCGCGCCGGCACTCGATCGCGCGTTCCAGGGCCTCGGACCAGATCTCCATCTGGTCGCGTGCGATCTCGCACAGGTCGATGTCGTCCTCGAACAGGCCCCGGAAGCCTCCGATCAGGCTCGCGTAGGAGTGGATCACGCGGCTCGGATCGCGGTGCGTCCACACGACGCAGGCGTCGGGGTACACCTGGAGCAGATCACGCAGATGCCGCACGTGCACCGGGTACTTCAACAGCCATCGTCTCTCGGGATCCGTCGATCCGATCCACTGCACGAGCCTGCGGTGCCGCTCGTACGCCGGAACGATCGAGGCGTTGCGGTACCAGCGCGAGTAGGACGGAGAGGTCGCGCGCACCTCGTAGCCGTCGTCGGTGAAGCTCTGCGCGAGCAGGAACCCGCACTCGTCGGGCAGCCAGGGCTCCATCCAGTGCATCGCCTTGAGCTCGGGATCGGGCGCGTACATGGCCTCGATGGCGGCCTTCGCCGTCTGGTACTCGGGATACGACTCCCACGTGTCGCGCGGCGGGCGCGGACGCGGATCGCGCGCGAGCCAATACTGGAGGTGCTGCAACCCCGGATCCTGTCCCATCAGGTAGTGCAGCGCCGTGCTCCCCGTGCGGATGAGTCCCAGGATCACGATCGGTCGCCGGATCTCGTGCGCGAGCGCTTCCGGGTGCTCCTTCCACGCCCGTTCGCAGCGCAGCCGCTTCCTCAGCACCTCGAGGATGTCGTCGAACAGGAGCTTTCGACCGAGCGGGGTGAGCTTCGCCTCTCGATCGTAGGAGTCGAGCAGCACCCGCAGCCCTTCGCGGTACCACGGATCGCCGAAGTCGTCGGCTCCCACGTCGTGCGCCGCGGCCTCGTGGAGCGCATCCTCCGCCGCCACGAATCCGCGCTCCGGATCGATCCCGCTCGCCTTGGGCATCCTCCACCCACCTCCTCCGTGCGTCCGCACTCCACGCTCTTCCGCACCCGGTCGGCCGGACCCGGCGCGACATTATCTCGCGAAGCAGGGGAAGATGCGCGCCGGCGCTCGGAGGGTGGCGATCGACGAGGCTGGGATGGACGCGCGGCGAGCTCCTCGAGGGCCCTCGTCAGTCGAATCCCACGGAGTAGCGCTTCCCGGGATACACGTCGTTTCGACGGAACGTGAGGAACAGGAAGCTGTAGGTCTCGAACACCTTGCGCAGGATCACCGGCTCCGCCTCGCCTGCGAAGCCGCCCTCGGAATCGAATGCGGAGAGCGCGAGGGAGACGTATCCGTGCTGTTTCACGGAGCGCACGAAGTCGATCTGCGGCGTGGCGAAGCCGAACGGCGTCGGTAGAGCGGGAATTCCGAACGAACCGGACCGCGAGTCGGTTCCGATGCTCCCCGCGAGCACGGCGAGCACGATCTGCGCGTTCTCGCGCGGCACGACGTGGGCTCCGAGCCTTCGAGCGCGGGCTTCCACTGCCGCCTGCACGTACGGCGCATCCGTCGAGAGCAGGGCGGTCGTCTCGACGGCCACCTTGCGGCCCGTGAGGTCGGGCCACTCGAGGAGGTCCAGCGCGCCGTGGATCCCACGCGAGAGCAGCAGCTGCTCGGTCGACGAACGCGGGGTCTGCGTCACGTAGCGCTGGGAGACGCAACCCGGGAGCAGCCAGGGCATCGTGACCAGCAGGACCCAAAGGCGATGGAGCTTC
>CAZOTO010000007.1:0-52022 GCA_964582775.1 uncultured Myxococcales bacterium | reverse complement strand
CGAGGCGGTCGTGCGCTACGAGCCGGACTGGCGCCAGCGCGCGAAGGCGTTCGGCGACCGGGGCATCGAGCTCCTGCGCCGGTATGCAGACATCGATGACATCGTGTTCCGCCGCGAGTACACGCCGATCGACATCGAGGAGAAGCTCACCACGATGAAGCGCGGATCGATCAAGCACGGGGCCTACACGACCCTACAGCTCGGCTACCTGCGCCCGAACGATCTGTGCTCGCGCAGCGAGACGCCGATCCCCGGTCTGTTCGTCGGCGGCGCGTCGATGTATCCCGGCGGCATGATCCTCGGCGGGTCGGGCTATCTGGCCGCGGGCGTGGTCGCAGACGCATTGCGAGAGGAAGGCGAGTAGGGAGGGGAAGCGGCGCGGGCGCGTTACTCCCGAAGCTCGCGGATCAGGCGGGCCAGGTGGTCGTCGTCCGCGTCGTCGATGGGCAGGGCCAGACAGATCCCCTCGCAGATGCCCTCGAAGCGATCGCGAAGCACGCGTCCGAGCCGGTGATAGGGAGCGGTCGGCACCAGGACCTCGAGCATCTCCTCGGTGATCTGCGAGGCAAGCAGATCCCATCGCCCCTCGCGCACCAGCTCGCGCAGCCGTTCTCCCGTCTTCGTCCAGCCGTACAGATCGAACGTGCGCCAATAGCTCGGCGTGGAGAGGTTCGTTCCGAGCATCTCTCGATGCTTCTCGCGTAGCGCTTCGATCTGCGCCTGCGTGACACCGGTGGCACACGGCGGTGTCACCACGAGCTCGAAGTCCTTCATCGATCGCCCCGCCGAACGCGCACCCCTCTGCGCCTCGACCCGCATCACCTCACGCAGATAGCGCGGCGCGCTGTTCGTCGGATGCGTGAGCAGTCCGCTCGCGCACTCGCCGGCCACCGCGCACATCTTCGGCCCGATCGCTCCGAGGTGGACCGCGATGTCCGGATGCGGAATGGGAGCCGGGCGCGTCCACGTGTTCTGCTTCGTGAGCCGGTAGTACTTCCCTTCGAAACGCAAGGGAACATCGCTCTGCCACGAGGCATGGATGGCACGCAGTGCGCCGATGTACTCCCTCATGCGCGGAGCCGGCGGCTGCCACTCCATGCCGTACTTGCGCGCGATCATGGGCGCGACGAGCGAAGACAACCCCAGGCGGAATCGCCCACCGGACAGCGCCGCCAGGTTCCACGCCGCGATCGCGGTGATCATGGGGCTGCGCGCGAAGGCGATGAGGCCGCTCGTCGCCACCTGCACCCGCTCCGTCGCCAGGATCGCCGCCTGCGCGGCGAGCAGCGCATCGCAGGCGACATCCGGGAGCGTCACCACGTCGCAGCCCAGCGATTCGGCGCGCCGCGCCTGCGCGCCGATCGCCTCGAGCGGCAGATTCATGTCGAGCTGCAGCCAGACCCGGAACATCCTCGCCCACACTCTCCGGGAACGATGGATCCCGGACGGCGCAGACTAGTAGCGCACCGTCACGTTGACGCCGAGCATGCGCTGGTCCCCCCGCACCGTGCGCACCCCGAACAGTCCATCGAGTCCCTGATGGAACTGCAGGATGTACTCGCGATCGAGCAGGTTCTTGCCCCACAGGGCGACGTCCCACCGGTCGTCGGGACTGCGGATTCCCAGACGCGCATTCACCAGCGCGTAGTCGTTCTGCTTCGTGCCTCGATCCAGGCTCGGGAAATCCCGCTTCTCGTCCCGATACGCGATCTCGGCACGACCGTACCAGGTCCAGTCCGTGCTCGCGAGCGCGTTCTCGTAGTGCGCGTTCAGGTTCCAGGTGAAGGGACTGTGATCGTTCAGCTGCTTCCCGGACATGTCCTGGATGCAGCTTCCCCGGCTGTTCACCGGCAGCGCGGCCTTCTGGGCATCCGTGCACTGCCCCTGGCGATAGCGATCGAATCGGGCGCTCACGTAGGCCACGGAGCCATCGAGCGTGAGGTGCTCCGTGGCCAGCCACTGGAGCTCGAGCTCCGCGCCCTTCGTCTCCACGCTCGCGTCGCTTCCGATGATGAACCCGAGGCCGAGCGGGTTGAGCAGCTCCACCTGATAGTCGTCGAACCTCTGCAGGAACACGCTCGCGTTCACCCGGAGCGTGCGGTCGAGGAACGCGCCCTTGAAGCCGGCTTCGTAGTTGTGCGCGATCTCCTCGTGGAACTCCCGGCCCGGGTACGGGGCGCCCAGCGGCAACGAGTACTGCCGCGCGCTGTTCACGCCCCCCGCCTTGAATCCGCGATCGTATCCCGCGTAGAACGAGAGGTCGTCGCTCCAGTGGAAGCCGATCTTCGCCGTCCAGCTGAGCGCCTTCCATCGGTTCGAGATCGAGGGAACGTACGGATCCGGGTCCACGCCGAGAACTCCCGCGCCGATCACATCGGCCGCGCGCTCGTCCTTGCGCACCATGGAGTGCCGCAGACCCACCGTGACATCCCAACGATCCGTGAATCGGTAGGTGTTGTGCGTGAAGAAGGCGACGTCCTCGATCTTCCGATCCGCTCCGAAGAACATCGGCAGGTCGACGTACAGCACGAAGCCCGGGAAGAGCTCGTTCTCGTTCGTGATCCCGATATCCGTCGGTTGCTGGAGCTCGGCTCGCGCCAGGAAGACACCCACCATCGAGGAGAGGGAGTCGCCCTCGTAGGCCAGGCGCATCTCCTGCGACCCGGACTGGTCGTCCGCATAGTTTCGGTACCGCATGAACTCGAACGGCGTGAGCGATCCATCGCCGGCTCCGAAGGAGAAGCCCTCGCTCTCGTCGTTGAAGCGCTCGAACCGCTGATAGCTCGTGATCGACGCGAACGACCATCGCTCGGTGATGTCCCCGTTCAGGTGCAGCGCGTAGCGGTTCTCGATCTGACTGCGGCCCGCGCCGCCCGAGGCCTGGATCCTGTAGTCGTACGGATCCGCGGGGAGCAACGTGAGCGGGGTGGAGGCAGGACCGAGGAACGTGGAGCCCGGCACGGGAATCCGGACGGCGGTTCCCGTGGCGAAGACCCGCGACCACGCGCCCCACACCGGGCGATCGAGCATGGACTGCGGATCGTCCAGGTAGTGGCGATCGTAGGAGAGGAGGATTTCCCAGTCCGGAGCCGGCACGAGCAGCGCGCGCACGCGAATTCCGTTCGAATCCGTCTTCGACGTCTCGCCATCCGTGATGTTCTTGATGCCGAGGTTCGTCTTCGTGAGGTAGCCGCTCAACCGGAGGGCGAACCGCTCCCCGAGGGGGACGTTCAAGCCGAGCCGGTACTCCTGCAAGCTCTGCTCCGAGCCGGCTCCTAGGTTCGCGTTCGCGTAGCCCTCGAAGTCGGTCGTGCTCGGCTTCTTCGTGTGCAGCACGATGGCCCCGGCGGAGACCTCCTTGCCGAAGAGCGTCGCCTGCGGGCCCTTGAGGATCTCGATGCGCTCCATGTCGGCCAGGTTCGTGAACGCGGTATCGAGGCGCGGGATCGGCACGTCGTCGACGAAGACGCCCACGGACGGCCGGATCGCCTCGTTCCAGCGGTTGTTGCCGACACCGCGGATCCGGACCGTGTTCGCGGATCCTCCGGCGCGCGTCGTCACCGTGATTCCCGAGGCGATCTTGCCGAGATCCCCGAGATCCGTCGTGTTCGTCTGCTGGAGCGCCGCTTCCGTGATCGCCGACACCGCCACGGGGACCTCTTGCAGCGTCTGCTCGCGTTTCTGTGCGCTGACGACGATCTCCTCGATCCTTCGTGGCTTCTCCTGCGCTCGCACCTCGAATCCGGCGAAGCACATCAGAAGGCCCACTCCAAGGGCCCTGCCCACACACGCGTTCCTGCGCGCGCCCGAATGCACCGAGATCATCCCACCCCTCCCATCTCGTCTCGCATCGCACATCCCGTACGCGGATCGCGCGAGGCATCCCTTCTACCATGGCAGCTCCGCCCCCGTCCCGGAATCGCCTGCTCGCATTGCGCGATTCGCGAGTTGACCCGAACGCTCGCCCCGTGATACGAGCGAGCGAACGGCCAGCTGCGAGGAGAGAGGTGTCCATCCCATCGGTTCCCGCTCGAAGAGTCACGAAGCGCGCCACTCATCGATCCCTGCAAAGGTGCGCGCTTCTCCGCCTGTATGCCTGGTGTGCGATCGCCTGGTGTGCGATCGCCGGATCGACGGCGACCGCCGACATCCCGGTTCCCGAAGCGCACGTCCACCCGGGCCTCGCCGCGCACAACGAGGCGAACGGCCAGGCGCGCATGATCCGGCTGAGCGAGCACGTGTACGCCGCCGTCGGGTTCGACATCGCGAACATCGGGTTCGTCGTCACGGAAGAGGGGATCCTCGTCTTCGACACCGGCGGCGAAGTCGAGCGCGCGGCCCTCGCGCTCGCGGAGCTACGCAAGGTGAGCGACGCACCGATCGTCGGCGTCGTCTACTCGCACGGACACGGAGATCACACGGGCGGTGTCGAGGCCTTCATCCCACCCGAGCAGCGCGACCGGATCCCCCTCTACGCGGGGCGTGGCTACCGGCGCTACCTGCGTGAGTCCGCGGTTCCGCGCGGGATCTCCCGCGCCATCTTCCAGATGGGATACCTGCTGCCCAAGGACGTCACGGGAAGCGTCGGCTCGGGGATCGGGCCTGCCGTGGGGAGCGGACGGACCTCGTACATGGCTCCCACGCACGAGATCGAGGACACGCTCGATCTCGAGATCGGCGGCGTCCGCGTCCATCTCTTCTACTCGCCCTCCGACCTGGACGATGGCGTCTCCGCGTGGCTTCCCGACGAGAAGGTGATGATGGTCGGCGACGCCGCGTATCCGATGCTGCCCGCGATCGCGACACCGCGGTTCGAGCTCGGACGTCAGTCCTGGGAGGCGCTCGAGGTGCTCGACCACTACCGGACGTTTCCCATCGAGCACCTGCTTCCCGGACACCTTCGCCCGCTCTCGGGCAGAACCGAGG
Source organism: uncultured Myxococcales bacterium (assembly GCA_964582775.1). GTDB lineage: Bacteria > Myxococcota_A > UBA9160 > SZUA-336 > SZUA-336 > CAZOTO01. The sequence goes on along the minus strand of CAZOTO010000007.1, from coordinate 47,096 downwards.
TCGCGCGGTTCCTCACCAACTTCCGGGATCTCGTGCAGTACATGCAGGATCAGTCGATCCGCGCGGTGAACCGTCGTCTCGATCACGACGAGGCTGCGCGCGAGATGGAGGCGAACCTTCCGCCGCATCTCGCCAACGATCCGGATCTGGGCGAGCACTACCACGAGTTCTCGTGGATCGCGAAGGGCCTGTACACGATGGCCGGCGGGTGGTGGAGCGGGCAGGCCATCGACCTCGTGCGCATTCCGACGAGCAAGCGGTCGGCGCACCTGGTCGCGCTGATTGGAGGACGGGAGAAGGTTCGCGAGGCCGCCGAGCAAGCGTTCGCGCGGGGCGAGCGCGAGTGGGCCGCGGAGCTCGCGCAGATGCTCGTGACGACGGATGCGACGGACCAACCGTCCCGCAGCATGCTCGCCCGCATCCTGCGCACGATCGCCTACGACTCGAACACCTCGAACCAGCGGCACTACCTGCTCTCCGAGGCCCTCGTGCTCGACGGTGCCATCGACCTCGCGCGTCTTCCGATCCACCTGGCCAATCCCGCCTACCTGTTCGCAAACCCGGACTCCGTGCTGTTCCGCGCACAGGGCACACGTCTCGATCCGGTCCGCAGCGCAAAGGTCGAGCTCACGGGCGGCTTCACGGTGCGCGACGTCGGAGGCGAGCACACGCTCCTGATCCGCCGCGGCGTGATCGAGTGGCGCGAGGGGAAACCCGAGAGAGCGGACGTGCGCGTGAGCTTCGACCGTCATACATGGGTCCAGATCGCGAGCGGCCGTCTGCGGTGGATGGACGCGCTCGATCGGGGCCTGCTCGAGGTGACACCGGGACGCGAGGCGCTCGCGCGCTTCGTCGAGAGCTTCGACGGCCAATAGACACCCCGGGCGGATCTCCACTCGCCGAGTGGGAGCGAGGAAGAACCCATGACCGCACTTGATGCGCCGCTCTGCGGCCAGGTGGCACTCGTCACCGGAGCGGGCCGCGGGATCGGCCGCGCGATCGCCATCGGCTACGCTCGAGCCGGTGCGGCCGTCGCATGCGCCGCACGCAGCGGCGATCAGATCACGGCGGTCGCCGAGGAGATCGCATCCGCCGGCGGCCGCGCGATCGCGGTCCCCACCGACGTGTCGAGCCGCGAGCAGGTCGAGGCGCTCGTACGCGCGACGGTCGACGCCTTCGGTGGACTCGACCTCGTGGTCTGCAACGCCGGAGCGATCGAGTCGTTCGCGAAGATTCCGGACTCCGATCCCGACACCTGGTGGTCGGTGCTGGAGGTGAACCTGCGCGGCGTCTACCTGACGGCACGAGCGGCGACTCCGCACCTCGAGGCCCGTGGCGGCGGAAAGATCCTGACGCTCGGCTCCAGCGGGGGGCACAGGCCGTTTCCCATGGCGTCCGCGTACTCCGCATCGAAGGCCGCGATGTCGATGCTCACGCGATCGCTCGCCGTGGAGCTGCGGCCCTCGAACATCGCGGTGAACGAGCTGATCCCCGGACCGGTCCTCACGGAGATGACGATGTTCATGGTGAAGGGGCTCGCGAACAACGAGTTCATCCAGGGATCCTATTCCGGAACGGACTGGATCAAGCAGCCCGAGGACGTGGTCCCGCTTGCGCTCTTCCTCGCGACACAGCCGAACCACGGCCCGTCGGGACAGGTCTTCAGCCTGTTGGGACGAGAGGTCTGAGCCGCCTCGGCGCGCGGCACGGCGCGCGCGTTCGTCAGACGTCCTCGCTCCAGCGCGGCTTGCGCTTCTCGAAGAAGGCGCGAGCGGCTTCCTCGGTCTCTCCGGACATGCCCGCGAGGATCTGGTTGCGGTTCTCCATCTGGATTCCCGCCTCGAGGCTCGGCGCATCGAGGTTCGCCCACATGACCTGCTTGGTGGCGAAGACACCGAACGGTGTGAAGTCGCAGAGCTCCGCGGCGAGCACGAGCGCGGCCTTTTCGGCCTCGCCGTCATCGACGACACGCGTCACCAAGCCGTACCGCTCCGCCTCGACTGCGTCGATCACCCGTGCGCTCAGGATGAGGTCGTGGGCGCGCGAGGCGCCGATCAGGCGGGGAAGCATGTAGCTCACACCGATGTCGCACCCCGAGACGCCCACGCGGATGAACTGCGTGCACATCCGCGCGGATCGCGCCGCGATACGGATGTCGCAGCCGAGCGCGAACGCGAGGCCGCCGCCATAGGCCACGCCGTTGATCGCCGCGATGAGCGGTTGCTGGATGCGGCGCATGTGCGGGATCAGGCTCGCCATGTGGTTCTGCGCGAGCAGCGCGCCGCGCGGTCCGGACGCCCCTTCGCTGATCTCGCCGGGGTTGCTCTGGTCCATGAGATCGAGTCCGGCGCAGAAGCCACGCCCCGCGCCCGTGAGCACGACCACGCGGCAGCGGTTGTCGCGGTCGATCGCATCGAGCGCCTCGTGCAGATCACGCACCATCGCCCAGGAGATCGCGTTGAGCTTGTCGGGCCGGTCGAGCCGTAGGATGGCGATGGACGGACGGGGCCGTTCGATGCGGACGGTGCTCACGAAGGGGACTCCTCCTCTCGGATCGCAGACGAATGCCACACGGCCGTCGATTGCATCCAGCGAGACTCTTCCATACGTTCGCGTCCGCTGTCCAACCGAGACTCGGTGCAAGAGGCTGGCATCGAACGAATCGCACGAAGAGGAGCGCCCATGGATCGCGAGAAGCTTCGCTCACTGTTCGATCTCTCGGGCCGCGTGGCCGTGGTCACCGGCGGAACCCGCGGCATCGGCCGCGCCATCGCCGAGGGGTTCGTCGCTGCAGGCGCCAAGGTCGTCGTCGCCAGCCGCAAGGCCGATGCCTGCGAGGAGACCGCTCAGCACCTGCGTGCGATGGGCGGCGAGGCGCTCGGCGTGGCGGTGCACCTGGGCGAGCTCGAGTCCGCGAAGACGCTCGTCGCGCGTACCTTCGATCGCTTCGGACGCCTCGACATCCTGGTGAACAACGCCGCGACCGCGCTCGCGCAGCCGCTCGGGCAGCTCACGCCCGAGGCCTGGGACAAAGTCTATGCCGTGAACCTGCGAGGGCCGGTCTTCCTGGTCCAGGAGGCGCTGCCGCACCTCATCGCGAGCCCGTGTGCTTCGGTCGTGAACGTGATCTCCGCGGCTGCCTTCCTGTTTACCCCCTTCATGTCGATGTACGCCGGATCGAAGGCGGCACTCATGTCGCTCACCCGCTCGATGGCGGCGGAGTTCGCGCAGCACGGCATCCGCGTGAACGCGCTGGCTCCCGGGACGATCGACACCGACATGATGCGCGCCAATCCCCCCGAGATGCAGGCGATGATGACAGGAGCGTGCTTCCAGCAACGCGCCGCGCACCCCGACGAGATGGTCGGCCCCGCGCTCTTCCTCGCATCCGATGCAGCGAGCTTCGTCACCGGACAGGTGCTGATCGCCGACGGCGGCCTCACCCCGCGCTGATTCGGGAGAGGGCACTGCACACACGGGCGCTCACGGCGAGAAAGCGGCCCTCGACTCCCGAGCCGATTTGACAGCGCCCCGCAATCGCGACTTAATGAGCGCATCGCAAATCGATGGAGGTAGTGGAATGTCCAGCTTCTTCACCACCCACTACGCGGGATCCGTCGAGCAGATCGGTTCGGGAGTTCTGACGAGCGGCTTCATGGGACGTCGGTCGTTCGTGAAGATCGGGCCGCAGCGGATCCGGAACGTCATGGCCTCGAACTACCTCGACAGCCTGCTGGAGGCCGCGGTCGACAGTGAGTCCGACGCAGCGGTCTCGATCGGCTGGGTGATGTTCTATCGCTGGCTGCTCGCCGTCCGGCAAGAAGGTGACCACGCACGCGAGGGCATCTTCCTCTTCGCCGCAGGCATGCTCACCCATGTGGTCGTCGTCGGCCTTGCATCGCTCATCGCAGCCGCAGTGGCAGGAAGCCTCTCCGAAGGGCTGGGAGTCACGGTGGGGATCGCGGGAGGCGCCTTCCTGCTCGTGACGCTTGTGCTGAACGTGAGGGCCTGGATTCTCCCGCCGCCGCTCGGCACCTCTTCCTTCCCCGTATAAGCGTGCTCCGCACGACCTGACTCGCTGCGCACCTCGCGCGGACACGGCCTCGGTCTACCGGACGGCGACCCGCAGGGGGGAGGAACCTCGAACCCTCAACCTGCACGCATGCGCGTATACTGGCTGCGCTCGGCCGGACGGAAGGAGGAACGAGCCATGGGGACGGTCTGCGTGTTGCTCGCGGACGGATTCGAGGAGATCGAGGCGATCACGGCGATCGACGTCCTCCGGCGGGTCGACCTCGAGGTCGTGAGCGCAGGGCTGCACAGCCGAGAGGTCTGCGGCGCGCACGGGATCACGGTGCGTGCCGACCGGACACTCGACGAGATCGCCGAGCGAGCCTGGGACGTCGTCTACCTGCCCGGAGGTCTGCCGGGAGCGACGAACCTTCGCGACGATGCGCGCGTGCGAGCACTCCTCGCGAAGCAGGTCGCCGAGGGACGCACGGCGGCTGCGATCTGCGCGGCTCCCATTGCGCTCGAAGCCGCCGGTGTGCTCGCCGGCCGGCAGGTGACGAGCTACCCGGGCTTCGCCGACGAGCTTCCGAGCGCGGCGAAGTACGTGGAGGATCGTGTCGTCGTCGATGGGCCGATCCTCACCAGCCGCGGTCCGGGTACCGCTGCGGAGCTCGCGCTCGAGATCGTGCGCCGGCTTCGCGGTCCCGGCGCAGCGAACGAGCTTCGCACGTCGATGCTGTGGAGCTGAGAGCCCCTGCGGGGGGAAGGAGCGGGCGACGTGTTCGATCTCTCGGGACGCGTGGCATTGGTGACGGGCGCAGGGCAGAGCGTCGGGCGCGGCATCGCGCTCGCGCTCGCATCGTGCGGCGCTGCCATCGCGGTGAACGACATCGTCGGATCGCGCGCCGAGAGCGTGGCCGGCGAGATCGTCGCGCGGGGAGGGCGGGCCGTCTCGGCCCCCTACGACGTGACGGATGGCGACGCAGTGCCGCGAGCGGTTCGCCGCCTCGAATCCACGTTCGGTCCGATCGACATCCTGGTGAGCAACGCGGGCAACGCCGGTGCCGTGCCGATGCAGCAGAAGCCGTTCCGGCAGATGACACCCGCGGAATGGGACGGCTTCCTCGCCGTGAATCTCTACGGTGTCCTCCACGGATGCCGAGCCGTGCTCGATGGAATGTGCGAGCGGCGTTGGGGGCGGATCGTCACGATCTCCTCCGAGGCCGGACGCGTGGGTCTCGGCATCGGAGTCTCCTTGTATGGCGCCGCCAAGGCCGCGGCGTCGAGCTTCCTGCGGCATCTGTCGTTCGAGGTGGCACCGCTCGGTGTCACGTGCAACACCGTCTCGCTGGGCCTCATGAACAATGTCCCCCCGGAGTTCTCCGAGCCGATCCGGCGACAGCAACCCACCGGCCGACTCGGCAGGCCCGAGGACATCGGAGCCGCAGTGGTCTATCTCGCCTCGGAGGAGGCCTCTTGGGTCACCGGCCAGACCCTGCCCGTGAACGGAGGCATCCACGCATTCTGAATCCATGCGATCGTCGACCGCACGCCACGCGGGCGGGTCCAGCGAGGTTTCCATGAACGAAGCAGATTCCTCTCTTCCTGAATCGCTCCCCGAGGAGTGGCGGCGAGCCTTTTCCTGGATCGAGCGCGAGCTCGGCGGCAGGATCGTCCGCGCGGAGCGCCAGCCCCGTTGGCGTCCTGCGTGGTTCCTCGATCTCGAGCGCGACGGCGAGATCGTCCCGCTGTACTTCCGCGGAGACCGCGGCGAGACGGATCACGGGATCTATCCGCTGGATCACGAGATGCGCGTGCTGCAGGTGCTCGAGAAACACGGGATTCCCGTTCCACACGTGTACGGCTTCTGTCCGGATCCGCGCGGCATCGTGATGGAGCGCGGGCGTGGGCGGTCGAATCTCGCAACGAGCGACGATCCCGAGGAGCGCGTCTCCGTGCTCGATCACTACATGGAGATCCTCGCCCGCATGCACGCGATCGACATCGCGCCCTTCGAGGCGATCGGCCTCGAGCGCCCGGCGGATCCGGATCGGCTGGCACTCGACGACTTCGCCCACTGGGAGAGGGCCTACCGCCAGGCGAAGCGCCGGCCCGAGCCGCTCATCGAGTTCGTGATCCAGTGGCTGCACCGCAACGTGCCTCGCGGGCGGACGAAGGTGTCGTTCCTCGCCGGTGATTCCGGGCAGTTCCTGTTCGAGAACGGGCGCGTGACCGCCGTCCTCGACCTCGAGCTCGCGCACCTGGGCGATCCGGCCGCGGACATCGGCGCATTGCGATCGCGGACGCTCACCGAGCCGCTCGGCGATCTGTCGCGCGCGGTCCGGCGCTACAACGAGATCTCCGGCGCATCCATCGATCTCGCAACGATCGACTATCACACGGTTCGCTTCGCGCTCTGTACACCGATGGCGGTTGCTGCCGTCGTGTCCGCGCCCCCCGAGGGCACGGACCTGGTGCAGTACCTCGCATGGTACGTGGTCTACTCGCGCGTCCCGCTCGAGGTGATCGCGCACTGCATGGGAATCGCGCTCGAGCCCATCGAGATGCCCGAGCCCGCACCCACGCGCCACTCGCCGAGTCACGATGCGCTCGTTTCGTTGCTCGCGCCCGATCCGTCGGCGGGCGCCTTCACGGCGTATCGCATCGATGCCGCGTGGCGCATCGCGGAGTACCTGCGGCGCGTCGACCTGTTCGGTCCCGCGTGCGAGGCCATGGATCTCGACGAAGCCGCGCGGCTCCTTGGGCATCGCCCGTCGAGCTGGCACGAGGCGGATGCGGCGCTCGAAAGGCTCGTCGCCGAATCCGGGCCCGAGCGCGACGCCGACTTCGTGCGTTTCTTCCACCGGCGGATTCAGAGACAGGAGGCGATCCTGCGGCCGGTCATGCGCGAGCTCGAGGATGCCACGTGCGAAATGCTCATCTGACGAATTTCTCACATGAGGAAGAGGGGGAGAAGCAATGGATCGACGAGAGTTCCTGATGGCTCTGGGTGCGGCGAGTGGACTATCGCTCGTGTCGCTCGACGATGTCGCGTTCGCGCAAGGAGCTCCGGGCGGGCAGGCAGCACCGGCGGGGCCGCCGCCGCTCACGGAGAGCCGCAAGGCGCTCGGTGAGCTCCTCTCGGTGATCGAGGAGATCGATGCGAGGTTCCTCGGCGCGGAGTGGGGAATCACGCGGCCGAGCGATGTCGCCGATGGTCACCGCTTCCTCGCGCACATCCTGCAAGGGGCGTTCATGTCGCGGATCGAGGAGGATCCCGACCATCCGGTGTTCCTGCGCATCACGACGCCCAAGAGGAAGTTCCTGGGCGACAACCCGGACGCGGTCTACTTCGAGGCGCCGATCCGCCCCAACCGCACGTACCGGGTTCGCGGAAACACCGCGGGTGCGGCCTACACCTCGTTCACGATCGAAGCCGGGGCCGCCGACGGCGGATATCCGACCCATGTCTCGGGAGCGATCAACGACACGGAGTTCGACGTCGCTCCCGATGGATCCTACGAAATCCTGATCGGACCCGACGCTCCGAAGCGCAACGGCCTCACGCTCACCGCGGAGGCGTCGCGCATCACCACCCGACACTACTTCGAGGAGGCCCACAGCGTCGCGGCGGATCCGTCGAAGGTGATTCCTCTCTCGATCGAATGCCTCGACGACGTCCCCGTTCCACCGACCCCGACGGATGCGTCGATCGCTGCGGCGCTGCGCCGCGTGATCCGCGACCTGCAAGGGAAGACGCTCGAGCAGCCAAGGCCGCAGGAGCGCAAGGTACCGAGCTGGGTGTCCACGGTTCCAAACGTGTTTCCCAAGCCCGAGAAGCCAGCCGGCCTTGCATACGGTGCGGTCGACAACGCCTACTCCATGACACCGTACGTCCTCCTGCCCGACCAGGCGCTCGTCATCACCGGTCGCTATCCGAAGTGCCGCTTCGCAAATCTTGTGCTGTGGAACCGCTTCCTGCAGACCTACGACTACGCGCATCGTCGGGTCTCGATCAACCGCACGCAGACGAAGCTCGAAGCCGACGGAAGCTTCCGCATCGTCCTCGCGCACGCCGATCCGGGTGTCCCGAACTGGGTCGACACCGAGGGGCGACCGAGCGGGATCCTGTACTGGCGATTCCTGCTGCCCGAGAGCGAGATCGAGACGCCGAAGGTCTCCGTCGTTGCGTTCGCGGACGTGGCGCGCAAGGCATAGCCCTCGAGCCGAGCGAAGACGATGACCTCGATCACGCGCCGCGGATTCCTTCGTGCAAGCGCAAGCGCGCTCGCCCTCGTCCACCTCGTGCCCCGTGCGGCGGCTGGTAGCGGATTCGCTGCAGGCGCTGCACGGGCGCCCGAGCCAGAGGCCGCGCTCGGATCGTACCGGAGCTGGGAGGACGTGTACCGCGCGCAGTGGACGTGGGATCGGATCGCCAAGGGCACTCACTATGTGAACTGCGCCTACCAGCGCGGCTGCGCGTGGAACGTGTACGTGAAGGACGAGATCGTCTGGCGCGAGGAGCAGGTCGCGGACTACCCGCAGACGAATCCCGACGTTCCCGACTTCAACCCGCGGGGCTGCCAAAAGGGCGCATGCTACAGCGATCGCATGCACGATTCGTCGCGCATCCTGCATCCGCTCCAGCGCATAGGCGAGCGGGGCGAGGGGCGCTGGGTGCGCGTATCGTGGGACGAGGCGCTCGACGCCATCGCGGATCGAGCGATCGACGCGCTGCGCGAGGACGGCCCGGGATCCATCGTCTGGGACATCGGAAGCGCCGTCACGAACGGATGCCACGGCCTCGGGGTCACGCGCACCGTCGGGGTGCTCGACACACCGATGCTCGAGACGAACACCGAGATCGGCGACCACTACCCGGGCGCCACCGCGACCACCGGCAAGATCTGCTTTACCGGCTCGTTCGACGATCTCTTCTACTCGGACCTGATCCTGCTCTGGGGTGGAAATCCGAACTACACGCAGATCCCGAACATCCACTTCGTGAACGAGGCGCGCTACAAGGGGGCTCGCGTGATCTCGATCGCCCCCGACTACAACCCGTCGAGCCTCCACGTGGACGAGTGGATCCCCGTGAACATCGGCACCGACGCCGCTCTCGGCCTCGCGCTCGCGCACGTGATGATCGAGGAGGGGATCTTTGACACCGCCTTCGTGAAGGAGCAGACGGATCTTCCCTTCCTCGTGCGCGAGGATACGAACCGGTTCCTGCGCGAGAGCGATCTGCGACGCGGTGGCCGCGACGACGGGTTCTACGTGCGCGATCGCACGAGCGGCACGATCCAGCCCGCACCCCGGTCGACGCTGCGGCTCGACGAACTCGATCCCGACCTCGAGGCAGAGCTCGACGTCGACACGCTCGATGGCCGGGTCCGCGTGACCACCGTCTTCGCGCGCTTGCGCACGCACGCGCGCGACTACGCCCCCGAGAACGCCTCGAAGATCACGGGAACCCACCCGGAGCAGATCCGACGGCTCGCCCGCGCGCTCGCGGGCGCAAGGGCGGCCGCCGCCATCACCCAGACGAACTTCTCGAAGTACTACCACGGGCTCGAGATGGAGCGCGGGCAGATTCTCGCCTTCGCGCTCGCGGGGCAGATCGGGAAGAAGGGCGCGGGCATCGCGGCCTTCCCGTATCTTTCGATTGCGGGCTTCGAGGGGCTGGCCTTCACGAGCGGATCGCTTCCGCCCAAGCTCGGCCTCGCCGCTCTTGCGGTGAAGAGCGCCCCGGCGATGCTGCGCATGAAGCTCGATGGATACTCGAACGAGATGATGATGGCCGAGCTCGCGCGCGAGGAGTACAAGGCGGGCCGCTATCTGGCAACACCCCTCTTCCTCTACCTGTATGGCGGGCTCGAGGAGCTGTACGGCAGCGCAGGGCGGTGGGATCCCGCCATGAAGCGCGACTTCGCCTCGTACTTCCGCGAGGCGATCGAGAACGACTGGCAGGTGATTCCGAAGACGCCGCCGCGCATCCTGTTCGAGGTGGGCGGAAACCTGCTGCGGCGCGTGCGCGGCTACGACCGCATGATCTCGAACCTGCTTCCGAAGCTCGATCTCCTCGTCACCGTCGACTGGCGCATGAGCAACACCGCGCGCTACAGCGACTACGTGTTCCCCGCGGCGGGCTGGTACGAGAAGGACGACATCACCTGGGGCTCGCCGATCTCGCCGTTCGCGCACGTGACGACGCGGGCCGTCGAGCCCCTCGGTGAATCGAAGACGGACTGGGCGTTCCATTGCCTGTTCCTGAAGGCGGTACAGCGGCGCGCCATCGCACGCGGGCTACACGAGTTCACGGATCGCGCGGGCGAGATCCGCCGACTCGACCGCGTGTACGACGAGTTCACGTTCGGCGGGCGCTTCACGGAGGAGAACACCGAGGCATTCCTCGAGGAGATCCTCTCCATCACCTCGAATCTCGGCGGTGCGACGTGGTCGGAGCTTCGCGAGAAGGGCTACGCGCGCTACACCGGCGTGGGCATGAACCCCTCACAGATGGGACACGCCACCGACATCGAGCCCGACGAGACGATCACCGCCAACACCTGGCAGGTGCAGAAGAAGCAGCCGTGGCCCACGCTCACGCGCCGCATGCAGTTCTTCATCGACCACCCGTTCTTCCTCGAGCTCGGCGAGGAGCTCCCGGTCCACAAGGACAATCCGCCGCTCGGCGGTGCGTACCCCCTGCAGATGACCGGCGGACACGCCCGCTGGTCGATTCACGCCTCGTGGCGCGATCACCGGGACATGCTCGCACTGCAGCGCGGCGAGCCCGCGATCGTGATCGGCGCAGAAGATGCGCAGGAACGCGGCATCGGGGACGGGGATCGGGTGCGCGTGTGGAACGACGTCGGCTCGTTCGAGCTGCGTGCCCTGGTCGCACCGAGCGTGCGTCCGGGACAGGTGATCGTCTACCACGCGTGGGAGCCGTATCAGTTCGCGCGGGGAAAGTCGCACCAGTCGCTCATTCCGAGCCCGATGAATCCGATCCACCTCGCGGGCGGATACGTGCAGCTCCATCCCACGCTGCTCATGGGCCAGCCGAGCTGCCCGGATCGAGGCACGCGTGTCGACGTCGAACGCATCGAGCGGACTTGACCACCAGGAAGGGGAATCCATGTCGCCGAAGGCACGTCTCGAGGGCAAGGTCGCCATCATCACGGGCTCGGCCTCGGGGATCGGGCGCGCGACCGCGGAGCTGTTCGCGGGCCACGGAGCCGCCGTCCTCGTAGCCGATCGGAACCGCGAAGGTGCCGAGGCCGTGGCCGCCCTCATCCGCGAGCATCACGGCCACGCCATCTCCCAGTGGGTCGACGTGTCGGACGAGGACGCCGTACACGCCATGGTGGAGGCCGCAGTCTCCCACTTTGGCCGGCTCGACATCCTGCACAACAACGCGGCGCTCACGACGTCGGCCGACACGGCGCACGACGGGGCGATCGCCGATCTCGACATGGAGACGTTCGACCGCTCGATCCAGGTGAACCTGCGCGGTGTCGTTCTGGGATGCAAGCACGCCATTCCGCGGATGATCCAGTGCGGCGGCGGCTCGATCGTGAACACGACCTCGAACATCTCCCTGGCCGGGGACCTCTCCCTCACCGCCTACGCCGCAGCGAAGGGGGGCGTGAACGCGCTCACGCGTTGCGTCGCCACGCAGTACGGGGGCATGGGCATCCGCTGCAACGCCGTCTCGCCGGGAATGATCCTCACGGAGAACTCACGCGCATCGGTGCCGGCCGAGGTTCTCGCTGCCATCGAGGGGAGCAATCTCGTGCCGCGCCTCGGCGCGCCGGACGACATCGCCCACGCAGTCCTGTTCCTCGCATCCGACGAATCCGCCTTCGTGACCGGTCAGATCCTGAGCATCGATGGCGGCCAACTCGCGCACCTTCCGCACTACGCGGCGCTGCGCAGCACCGGTCTTCCCCTGACGAGATGACGTCGTGGTAGGGTAGGCATCGTCCTGCCCGTCATGACCGCCACGACACCGCGGCACGCTACGCGGGCGAGCCGGTCGCGGCCGTGGCGGCGACGAGTCGCGCGCTCGCGGAGGACGCCCTCGAGCGCATCGAGGTCGACTACGAGCCGCTTCCCGCGGTGGTCGATCCCCATCGGGCGCGGCTTCCCGATAGCCCGCTCGTCTCGGAGGATCACCCGACGAACGTGATGCTCCATCGCGTCTTCGAATGGGGAGAGGTCGCGGATGCATTCCGCAGCGCCGATCACGTCTTCGAGGGGAGCTTTCGCTGTCATCGCCTCGGCGCAAATCCGATCGAGACGTTCGGCGTGATCGCCCGATGGAACGCAGCGGAGGGAAGCTTCACGATTCGAGGCAGCTTCCAGTCGCCCGCGTTCTCGTCGTTAGGGATCGCCACCGCACTCGGTGTTCCTCCGGCGAAGCTGCAGCTCGTCGCCCATCCGCACGGGGGGAGCTTCGGCGGCAAGGGAGGCCCGCGCGGATCCGTCATCGCCGCGCTGCTCTCCCGCGCGGCGGGTGGACGTCCGGTGAAGTGGGTCGAAGACCGGATGGAGTACCTGCTTGCAGGAGGCGGTCAGGCTTGGGATCGCCATTACGAGGCCTCCCTCGCAGTCCGCGCCGATGGCATCGTCACCGGATTCTCGGTCCGCCTGATCGATGACATCGGTGCGTCGGGCGAGAACGCGGGTTCGATCTCGACGGTTCGCCCCATCGTGGCCTTCACGGGCTGCTACGCAATCCCCACGGCCCGATACGATCTCGAGCTGGTCGCAACGAACAAGCTTCCCCAGAGCGCGTACCGAGGCATGGGCCTCACGCCGCACAACTTCGTGCTGGAGCAGATGATGGACATCGCAGCACGGGGCATGGGCATCGACCCGGCGGAGCTGCGGCGCCGGAATCTCATTCCTCCGGACGCCTTCCCCTATACGATCGTCAGCGGAAACCGCTACGACAGCGGCCGATACGAGGCCGTTCTCGACCGGGCGCTCGAGATCTCCGGCTACACCGGGATGCGACGCCAGCAGGAGGAAGATCGTCGACAGGGTCGACTCGTCGGCATCGGTGTGGTCAACACGATCGAGCCCGGCGTCTTCAGCTGGAACGTGTACGCAGCGGTTCTCGGCGGGCTTCCGGGCACGGGGGTTCCGGAGGGGGTTCGCCTCGGCATCGATCCCACGGGTCACATCACGGCGCGGGTGGGCTTCGCGCTGCAGGGGCAGGGGCAGTACACGATCATCGCGCAGATCGTCGCGGACTCTTTCGGCGTGCCCATCGACTCGGTGAGCGTGCGCATGGAGGACACCTTGTCCGCGCCTCCGCATTTCGGCCCCGGAGGGAGCCGGATGGCCGTGGTGTTGAGCGGCGCCGTCCTCGGGGCGGCCGACCGGCTGCGCCGGAAGCTCGCGTGTGTCGCGGCGAAGCTCATGGACGTCGACCCGGTCGACATCGTGCTCGAACGCGGATGTCTGCGCAACGCCGCGAGCACGATGTCGATGACGATCGGCGAGATCGCCTCCCTGCTGCTGATGCGCAGCGACCTGCTGCCGCCGGGGGTGGAGCCGGGAGCCGAAGCCACGTACACGTGGGTGGCCCCCGGCCAGGAGATGCCGGACGACCAGGCGCGCGCCCAGAGCTACCTCACTGCGGCGAACTCCTGCCACGTCGCCAGGGTCGAGATCGATGCGCAGACCGGCCGGATCGGCATCCTGCGCTACGTCGCCGTCGACGACTGCGGTGTGCGTCTGAATCCAGCCATCGTGCAGGGGCAGATCGACGGCGGGCTCGCGCAGGGCGTCGGCGCCGCATTCCTCGAGGAATACACCTATGACGCGGACGCGCAGCCGCTCACCACGACGCTCGCGGACTACCTGCTGCCGACGATTCGCGACATTCCCGCGAGCGAGCACGATTCGCTTTGCACCCCATCGCCGTTCACTCCGCTGGGTGCGAAGGGCATGGGCGAAGCCGCCATGCTCACGACGCAGGCCGCACTGATGTGCGCGGTGAACGATGCGCTCGCGCCCCGGGGTCTTCGCGCGACCGAGACCCCCGCCACGCCCGAGCGCATCTGGCGTCTGTTGCGGGACGATCGCACGCACCCATAGGGACTCACCGAGGGCTCGTGCTCCCTCCATCGGCATCGCTCTCCACCGCGACGTCGAAGCGCTCCTGGTAGAAGCGAAGCGCCTCGCGCAGATCCACGGGGTCGAGCCCGACGTCTTCGAGCCGGTAGCGGATGCGCCCGTGCTTGCCGAGCGGATTCGCGTCGAGGAACGCGCGCATCGCGGCGCGGGCGGGCTCGTCGAGCGGGTGCTCCGCGAAGGCGCAGATGCGCTCCATCATCGCCAGGTTGTCCTTCATGAACTCGCGGAAGGGGACGTCGAGGATCCGTCCGGCGGGGATCCGGTCGCGATCACGGATCGCCGCGCGCAGGCGCACGACCATGTGCTTCGCCTGCTGCCGGCCGATCGCGGCGACGTCGGGCCGGCGCACCTGCATGCGGCGGCCGTACGCCGCCATCGTGGCGAGCGACGCCACGGTGCGGACGGCGTCCCGATGGGTCCAGACGACGAACGCATCGGGAAACGCCGTCGTGAGCGGCACCAGGTGATCGAGGTGCTGCGGAGACTTCAGCACCCAGCGGCGCGGCCCGCGCAGCCACTGCAGCGCCTGGAGCACGCGCTTCAGATACAGATACGCAGGCGTCTGCTCCGTTCCCCGGTACCACGCGACGTAGCTCGGAACCTGCGCGGTCACCTCGAAGAGCTCCGTCGAGAAGGTCATCGCCAGGAGCTGGATCTCCTCGTGCGGCCCATCGGCGCTCATCTCGTGCATCGCCGGGAAGAGCGGCAGCGCGCGGTGCAGGAGCGCGAGACCCCGTTCCGCACGCGCGATCCGCGGATCGCTCCCGTCGCGCCCGGACGGCTCGCCCTCGACGGGAATCGGCTCCAGGCTCTCCCAGTACGGGAGCACCCGCAGGCGGCGATCCTGTGCGAACAGATGATGCAGATGCGTCGTCCCCGAGCGGGGCAATCCCGCGATCACGATCGGACGATCGATGCGCTCGTCGAGGATCTCGGGATGGCGCCGGATCAGATCCTCGAGCCGCAGGCGATTGCGCAGCAGCTGCAGGAGCTGCTGGCGATTCATCACTCGCCCGAAGGCACTGAGGTCCGCTTCGCGATCGAGCGCCCGCGCGAAGACCCGCAGAGGCTCGAGGAACCACGGATCGCCGTAGTCGTCGAGACCTGTCTGCGTGCACGCCGTCGAGAGGAGATTCTGCGCATCGAGCGACACCGCGATCCGCGACATGGGACCACCGACGGCATTCACGAGCCGTAGCGGCCAAGGCAACCACGGGCGGGCCAGGTCGTCGATCGGGATCTCGGAGCTCATCGGCGGCCGCAGGGTACCACGCGGGGTGGGCGTGGCGGCTCTCCGCCTCCGACGCGCCCGATGCGCCTCGCGTCTAGACCTCGCTCAGCAGATTCCGGACCAGGGCTTCGATCTGCGCACGCATCTCGGGGCTCGGCTCCAGGAAGCGAAGCCCGAGCCCATCCCCGCCGGTACGCACGACCTCGACGCGGACCGACTCGAAGCGCAGCGATCCGATGAGCAGCGTCACCAGCATCCGGTCGCCCACCCGCATCACGGCGTGGGCCCGGGAGATCTCCGCACCCCCTGCGGAGAGGTTCCGCAGCTCGCAGGATCCCTCGACGCGACCCGCGCTCCACAGCGCGCTCCCCTCGACGGAGATGCGCGGATCCTTGCGTGCGGACTGGCGGTACATCATGGTGCCCGTGTCGATCGTCACCCATGCGAGTGTAACTTTAGAGTATTCCGTTACAGGAATCCCTCTGAAGACCTCCGATGAACCGGGCATCTCGGTGGCGTCGGCGAGAGTGGGCGCCAAAGACACGAACGCCCGGAGCCGCGTGGGCACCGGGCGACGGGATCGTGGTAGCGGGGGCAGGATTCGAACCTGCGACCTTCGGGTTATGAGCCCGACGAGCTACCGGACTGCTCCACCCCGCAACAGGCGAGGCGGAGTTTCGGTTTCGAAGCGGGATCTGTCAAATCATCCCGGCGCAGGGAGTCGGCAGGTGGACCCGCCATTCCGCGACACCTTTGCCCAGGCTGGAGCCACTCGCCTTCGGAAGGATCCATCCAGGAGGTAGGTGATGGGTGCCAGACTGGCGCTACTGCTGTCGCTATTCGTACTCCCAGCGACAGCCTCGGCGGAGTACTGGGAGTACCGAACCGACTCGGGAACCCTTGCGTACACGGACGACACGCAGAAGATCCCGGCGCGTTATCGGGGATCGGCCGTCAAACGGCAGAATCGGTCGCTCTCCAATTACGCTCGGCTGTCCGTGTCCAAGCCCGGCGCGTCGATCGCCTCGACCAAGACGGGCCTCGATCTCGGCGCGCTCGAGCGCGAGGATGCGCGGCGACGAGGACGGCTCGTGGTCGCCCGGACCGCCCCGATGGGGATGGGGCTCGAGCTCACGGAAGGGGTTCTCGTCCCGCTCACCGACGAGATCGACGAGCCCTACGTGGTGGAGCGCAATCAGTACCTCACCCGGAGCGACGGTGTGACCACCACGTTCACGATCGTCACGAAGGGCGGCCGGCCGCTCGCGATCATCAACGAGTAGGCCGCCCGATCGCGACGAGAGCCCGCTCCGCGCGATGGCGCAGGGGCGTCGCTACGGGTGTGTCGAAGCTCCCGGTCCTGGCCCCAGGATCGGGTCGAGGTCGGGCTGGATCCACCAGCGACCCGCGTGGGCGTCGTAGCGCCAGAGCTGCTCCACGTTGGCGGTCCGCTCGATGAGGGAGGGGGGCTGATACATCGAGAACGAGGCCAGGACCATGACCGCGCTTCGCTCCTCTCCCTGGCGAATGTCGAGGATCTCGAACGAGGTGAACTGCAGCGGGGGATCGACTGCCTGCACCCGATTCAGGAACACACGCCGATGCGCGGGATGGACCACCATCGCGGCCGCATCGATCCGCCCCCAGCGCAGGTTGTAACCGAAGCTCTCGGCGGCCTCCCGCACTTCCGCCATGCGCTTGGCCGGCATCAGGTAGTCCGGATCCGCCTTCCCGAGCGAGCAGCCCGACCCCGCTCCGATCAGGCCCAGCACCAGCGCAGCTCCTACCAGCGCGCGCAGTCCTCTCGGCATCTCGTACCCTCCTCGCGATCCATTGGCTCGAGCGCTCCGAGACCGCCCCTTCAGGAAGTGGCATGTTCCCGCGCAAGCCCGGCCGCGCTCGTGGATTCATCGGCGGAAAGGGGGGACTTCTTGGCAGCCAGGGATCGGCTCCTGTTGGGCATGGACGTCGGCGGCACGAAGGTCGTGATCGGCCTGGGTCGCGGTGACGGCGAGATCCTGGCCGAGAGACGGCTCGAGCCGTGGGCCAGCGGGTCCTGGCAGCAGGATCTCGACCGGCTGGCGCGCGAGGGTAGGGCGCTCGTCGAGCAGCAAGGGCTGCTCCCCTCCGATCTCGCTGCCGTCGGTGTCTGCGCCCCCGGGCCGCTCGATGAGCGAACCGGGCGAGTGATCGAGGCCCCGAATCTTCCGGGGTGGCACGACGTTCCCGTGTGCGACCGGCTCGGCGAGGCCATCGGCGCTCCGTGCCGGCTCGAGAACGACGCCAACGCAGCGGCGCTTGCGGAGTGGCGGCATGGTGCCGGACAGGGAACCCACCACATGGCCTTCCTCACCATGAGCACAGGAGTGGGGGGCGGCCTCATCCTCGACGGTAGACTGCACCGCGGGGCGCGGGGTCTCGCGGGGGAGCTCGGACACATTCCCGTCGTCGCCGACGGACGTCCTTGCGCATGCGGACTTCGCGGCTGCCTCGAGGCCTATACCGGCGGCGCCGCCATCGCTGCCCGGATCCGCGAGGACATCGGGCGCGGCGTGCGAACCGACATCGCGGATCGCGCCGGAGGCTCGCTCGAGGCCGTGAGCGCGCGGCTCTGGTGCGATGCCATCCGCGCCGGGGATCCCTACGCGCTCGGCTTGCGGGAGGAATTCCTCGACCGCCTCACCCAGGCCATGGCAATCCTCGCTCCGTCCCTCGACCTGGAGCGGATCGTGCTCGGCACCATCGTGCAGCGGAATCCGGATCTCTTCCTCGACGAGATCCGCCGCCGGCTTCGGGAGCGCATCTGGCCACAGCTCCGCGACCTGTCGGTGGTGCCCGGCGAGCTCGGAGCCCGTCTTCCCGCCTACGCAGGATTGTGTGCGGCTGCACTCGACCCGGAGGATCCCCCTTCCTCGCCGGAGGAGTAGCGCCGCCGCCATTCTTCCAGAAATACCTTCAGCGATCGATTCGATATGGAGACGCGAGCTTCCGCCAGGAGTCTCATGTAGAACGCGATGTTGTGGAGGCTCGGGAGGATCTGCCCGAGCATCTCGCCGCTCTTGATCAGGTGACGCAGATACGCGCGAGAGAAGCGGCGGCACGCGGGGCAGGCGCAGTCGGGCTCGATCGGATCGGGGTCGTCCCGGAAGCGGGCGTTGCGCAGATGCAGGGTGCCGTCGCGGGTGAACACCGACCCGTGTCGGCCGTGACGCGTCGGAATCACGCAGTCGAAGAGATCGACTCCGCGAGAGATCGCCGCGAGCAGGTCTTCGGGCAGACCGATGCCCATCAGGTACCGCGGTGCTTCCTCCGGAAGGGGCTCGATCGCCGCCTGCACGAGCTCCTCGCGGTGTCGGGGGGACTCGCCGAGACCGAGCCCCCCGATCGCGTGGGCGCGAAAGCCGAGCTCCGCCGTACGGCGGGCGCTCTCCGCGCGCATCTCCGGAAATCCGCCGCCCTGCACGATCCCGAACAGGAGCTGGTCTGCGCGTGCATGCGCCTTCCTCCCTCGCTCGGCCCAGCGCAACGTGCGCTCCATCGCGGCGCGGGCGCGCGTGCGGTCCGTACCGTCCGCGCGGGGCGAGACCGGCTCGAACTCGTCGAGCACCACGATGAGATCCGCGCCGAGCGCTTCCTGCACCTCGATGCACGACTCGGGCGACAGGAAGTGGCGAGACCCGTCCACGGGGCTCCGGAACTCCACGCCCTCCTCGCTGCGGGTGCAGTACTCGTCGAGCGAGTGGATCTGGAAGCCGCCGGAATCGGTGAGGATCGGTCCATCCCAGCCCATGAAACCGTGCAAGCCACCAAGCGACGCCACGAGCGCCTCGCCGGGACGAAGGTGGAGGTGGTACGTGTTCGTGAGCAGACCCTGCGCACCGACTTCGCGAAGCTGCTCGGGAAGGATCCCTCGCACGGCCCCGTAGGTCCCCACGGGGAAGAATGCGGGCGTCTCGATCGTTCCGTGCGGCGTGCGCAGCTCGCCGGTCCGCGCGGCGCCGGAGGGATCGCGCGCAGTGATCTCGAAACGCGGGGGCTTGGCGTCGGGAGTCAGACGATCCACATCGCGTCTCCGTACGAGTAGAAGCGGTATCCGTGGTCGATCGCGTGGGCGTAGGCGCGACGCGTGAGGTCCACGCCCACGAACGCCATCACGAGCGCGAGCAGCGTCGAGCCCGGAAGATGGAAGTTCGTGATGAGGGAGTCCACGGCGCGAAAGCGGTGGCCCGGGACGATCAGCAGATCCGTGCGCCCGCACCCCGCCGCACCGCCGGTGGTCTCGAGCGCCCGCACGACCGTGGTGCCCACACCGATCACGCGCCCGCCGGCCGCACGTGCGGCGGCGATCCGCTCGGCGGTCGAGGCGGAGACCGCGAACGGCTCCGCCTCGAGCACGTGGTCGGCGAGCGCCTCGGTGCGCACGGGCCGGAAGGTGCCGGGCCCGACGTGCAAGGTGACCCGCGCGATCGGGAGCCGAGCGGCGAGCGCCTCGGTGAAGTGAAGCGATGCCGTTGGTGCGGCCACCGCACCGGGCTCGCGCGCGAACACGGTCTGGTAATCGGCGAGATCGCGCTCGAGTGCGGCGTCGCGATGGATGTACGGGGGCAGGGGCGCTTCGCCCGCTTCTGCGAGGAGGTCGAGCGCATCGGCGCCGCCGGGTCCCTCGAGCCGGAGCCGGCAGGTGCCATCGCCGCGCACCTCGAGCACGAGCGCGTCGAGCTTGCCGAAACGAAGCGCGAGCCCCTCGCGCGCGCGCCCCGTGCAGCGAAGCAGCGCAATCCAGGAGCCATCGGGCCGGCGCTCGACGAGCAGCGCCTCCGCGCGTCCGCCGGACGCCTTGGCACCGCGAAGCCGCGCCGGGATCACGCGGGTGTCGTTCACGACGAGCACATCCGCGGGAGCGAGCCTGGGCTCGAGATCGCGGAAGAGCGCATCCTCGAGACGCCCCGTCGCGCGATCCACGACGAGCATTCGCGCGGCATCGCGCGGCTCGACGGGGTGCTGGGCAATGCGCTCGGGGGGAAGCTCGTACGCGAGATCGGCGCGCGTGATCACGGCCCGGATCCCGCCGCCGCCCGAGCCACGGCGGAGAGCGTCCCCGGAACCGACACGAGCGAGTCGTACGAGAAGATCGCGACACCCGCGGGCTGCGCTTCGCGTGCGATCTCCGCCTGGAGGATCATGCGGGGAAGGTCGTTCGTGAACAACCACGAGCCCAGACCGATCCAGACGCGATCGCCGCCCACGCCACCGCGAAGCGAGTGCACCAGGTAGCGCAGCAGGCGATCGTCGCGCGTGTACGCCATCGGCACCGCGAAGTCGATCCAGCCCTCCTCGAGCCAGAGACGCCAATCCTGCATCGCCGTGAGGTACGCGCGATCTGCATAGGCGATCACCGCCGCGGAACGCTCCCAGGACCCGGGAAGACGTGCCCCGAGCCGGCGCACGACCTCGCTCACCCGGTCGCGGCTAAACGCTTCCCTGGCGTCCCCCCGCGCTATGGGGCCGTGCTCGGCCTCGAAGCGCGCTACGCTTTCGCGCCCGTAACCGAAGTCGAGTCCCGTATCGAAGCGCGATCCCGGCGCGAGAGGCAACACCATCGGGTGTCGGATGAAGTCGAGGTGCAGGCCATCGAGATCCGGTGCCGCCGCGATCAGATCGTCGATCACGGCTTCGAGGTGCTCGATCACTCCGGGCGTCGCCGGATCGAGCCAGAGCCCCGGAGTGCCGAGCTGGAGGGATTCGCGGTCGGGGTAGGGGACGTCGTGCTTGGGGTAGTCGAGGAGGCTTCGTCCCTTGCGATCCACGAGGACCGCGGACGGCCCGACGGTGCGCAGCAGCGGAGCCTCGCGGTTCGTCGCGAGCGACAGGGCGTTCACCCAGGCGTGCACGCGGATTCCCTCCGCATGCGCGCGCGAGACGAGATCCACGAGCGGATCGGACCCGGCCTCGTCACCGAGGGAGCGCATTGCGTCGCGCATCGCGCGGTAGGGCGCATCGTCGGCATGATTCGACGGGAACCAGCTCCGGTCCGCTCGATAGACCTGCACGAAGAGGTCCGTGTAGCCGTGCGCCTTCGCGGATTCGACGAGCCCGGCGATCTTCCCCGCGGACTCGAGCGTGCGGTGCGCGCCCTCGGCGAGCACCCACAGCCCGCGCCGAGCCTCCGCGGGCTGCGGTGGGTCGTCGGGTGCCGGATGCGCGATCTCGGGCTCGTCCTCCGAGGGCGAGCGCTCGCAGGCCGTCCCACCGAGAGTCAGTGCGAGAAGGACACCCATGGATGCGAGCCATCGTCGATTCATGCGGCCGCGAAGCGTAGCAGGTAGATTCGCGCAGCATGAGGGACACGCAGCACGAGATCTCCGCAGCGTCTTCGACGCAGGGGCGAGGGCGAATCCGGATGACCGTGGGTGGTCTCGCACTCGCCTGGGCGCTCCTCCTGGCGCCACGAACTCATCCGGCGCCCAGCGTCGACCCCATCGCCGCACTGCGAGAGGCCGCAGACGCACTCGCGAACGGAGAGCCGGAATCGGCGCTACGGCTCCTGGCGAAGCTCGAGCGCGGACCGCTCGGCGATCACGTCGCTCGCCTCGAGGCGCGCATCCTCCGTGAGGCGAATCGACTCGACGAGGCGCTCGCCGCTGCCGAGCGCGGACTCTCGCACGATCCACCGAGCGAGCTCGGTGCCGAGCTCCATCGGGAGCGCGCGCTCGTGCACCTCGCCCGGGGCGACTTCGACGCCGCACGCGCGGCCCAGCGGCAGGCATGGGAGACCAGCCAGGATGCGGCGTTGCGCGCGCGCCTCGTCGCCGAGATCGCCGAGGCTTTCGACGATGCGCAGCGGCACGCCGAGGCGCTCGAGCTCCATCGCACCGTCTGGCGGCGATGGCCCCGCTCCGATCCCGCGCGACACGCCTACGAACGATCGCGCGAGCTCGCACGCGCCGCCGCCGATGCCCCCCTATCCACGACCGAGGTTCTGCGCCACGCGGAGGCGCTGCGGCGGGCGCGAATCCACGACCGCGCGCTCGCGATCTACGACGAGCTCGCCGCGCGCGAGCTCACCTCCGCACAGCGCCGGCGCGTCACGCGTGGGCGCGCGGAGAGCCTGTTCGCACGGCGCCGCTACGCCGAAGCCATCGACGCCTACCGCGCGATCGTGAAGGAGGATCCCACCGACGAGCAGGCAGCCATCCTCGTGGGCCGGTCCTACGCCCGCGCCGGGTTCCGGGACGAGGCGCTCGCCGCGTTTCGCGCGGCGGCGGACCGTGGTGGTCCCTCGACGAAGGCGCATGCCGACTACCTGAGCGCGATCGTGCTCGAGGACGTGGATCCGGCCCGCGCAGAGCAGCGACTCCGGCAGGTCGAGACCCAGACCGCCTCCCCCGCTCTGCGCAACGAGGCCCGTTGGTGGCTCGCATGGAGGGACATCGAGCAGGACCGCAACGAATCCGCCCTCGAGCGGCTCGAACACCTGGACCGTGGCCCACTCTCCGACATCGAGATCCAGCGCGCCCGCTACTGGAAAGCGGTGGTGCAGCTGCGCCTGGGCGACGACGAGGCCGGACGCCGCGGACTCGGCGAGATCGCCGAGTCGATCCCCCTCTCGTACTACGGGATCCTGGCGGCGGAGAGGTTGGGGCGTGCCGCGACGGTCGAGCGACCGCTCGTCGAGGGAAGCCCGCAAGAAGCCGGGAACCCACTTCGCGCACGCCGCGCGCGCTGGCTCTTCGATGGCGGATTCCCGGAGCCAGCGAGCGTCGAGATCGAGAGCTGGCTGCGCCAGGGCGCGCTCACGCGCAGCGACCGCATCGCCGCCTCCCGGCTGCTGCACGACGTGGGGGATCCGTATCGCGCGGTACGCACGATCGTGGACGGCTTCGAGATGGTCTTCGAGCGGGGCATCGATCCCGGTTGGCGCGAGGCCTGGGAGCTCGCGTGGCCGATCGCCTTCGCGGAGCCGGTGCGGGACGCAGTGAAGGAGTTCGACTTCGATGCCGCGCTGGTCTACGCCGTCATGCGGGAGGAGAGCGTCTATCAGCCGCAGGTCGCCTCGAACGCCGGAGCGCTCGGGCTCATGCAGATCATCCCGCCCACGGGGCGGCGAATCGCGGAGGATCTGGGGGTGCCGGGATTCGAGCCCCAGGCCCTGCTCGACCCCCGCACGAACGTGCGCTTCGGGACGTTCTACCTGAAGTACCTGCACAACCGGTTCGAGGGCGCTGCTCCGCACATGATCGCGGCCTACAATGCGGGTCCCGACATCGTATCGCAGTGGCTCTCGCGACAGGGTCCTCGCGGCCACGACGCCTTCGTCGAAGCCGTGCCGTACGGGGAAACACGACGATATCTGCGCCGCGTGCTGCGGTCGCGTCACATCTACGAACGCCTCTACGGTGAGGGCCTCGTGGCGACGACGGGCATCGCACCGCCTCAATCGAGCCCAACCGGGCGTCGATAGTGCCGGCGATGCCGAAGCTCGTCGCCCTCCTGCTCCTGATGGCGCTCCCCATCGCCGGGTACGCGAACTACCGCCGCAACGCCCACCTCGACCGGGAGCTCGAGAACCGCACCTACGCGACGCTGCGAACCGAGGATCTCGACGCGCTTCTCGCCGCCTACCGCAGCGAGCTCCGGCAGCTCCAGGGCCACGTCGCAGACGGCCCCGAAGGCGAGGAGGAGATCGCGCGCAAGGCCGCGGCCGACTTCTCGGGCAAGGTGGAGAGCTTCGAGCGATTCCAGCGCTCGAACCAGTCGTGGCGGGAGCAACGCGGCGCCGTCCTGGAGCGACAGGCGACGATCGCGGAGCTCGAACGCGAGAAGAGCCTCCGTGACCGCGGACTCGACCGGCCGTGGAACCGGATCAAGCGCCGCGTACTCACGTTCTAGGCTGGTCGCCGGTCAGTCCTCACCCAGATCGTCGACATCGACCTCGGAGAGGTCGATCCCCTCGTCCATGTCCAGGATCTCGAGCTCCTCCTCCGGCGACGGCGGAGGAGGCTCGAGCACGGCCTTGGGGGCGGCCTTGGGCGATGCCCGCTTGCGGGCCGGCTTCTCGACCACCGGGGACTCCCGTTGGTCGGCACCGCACTTCGGGCAGATCGGCTCCTCCTTGTTCAGGTCGTAGAACTTCGCCTGACAGGAGAAGCAGGTCCACTTCTTCCCGAGCTTGTCCTTGCGCGCTGCATCCATCGGGTCTCGGCGCTCCTCTGCAACCATGCGGCCTCTGCGGGGCGGCCCCGTCATATAACACGGCCGGGGGATCCAGCAAGCCAGCCCCCGGGAACCGCTTCCGATTCGCATCGTCCGGCGACGCCGCCTCCGATCCCGCCGATGCGAAGCGGTCGGATAGACTCGTCCAGCGCGGCTCGCGAGGGCACGCCGCAGGGAGGAACAGGATGAGCCGCATCCCCCATCCCGGGTCGCTCGATCTGGGTCCCATCGATCAGGTCGCGTACGTCGTCCACGACCTGGAGCGCGCGCTCCCGCACTACGAGGCGGTCTTCGGCCCCTTCGACGTGCAGGAGTACGCGATGCAGGGCGCCACGTACCGGGGCAAGCCCGCGGACTGCCGCCTGCGGATCGCATTCAATCGTTCGAGCTCCGTCGAGATCGAGATCATCCAGGTCCTGGAAGGGGAGACGCCGCACACGGAGCACCTGCGAACGCATGGCGAGGGCCTGCACCACGTGCGGTTCCGCGTCGACGATCTCGATCCGAAGCTGGCTGCCCTGGAGGCCGCCGGATACGAGACGATCTTCTTCCAGAGGCTCGGCCCCACGATCGCGTTCGCCTACGCGCAAGCTCGCGATGGGATGGGCACGGGCCTGATCGAGCTGCTGCAGATGCCCGCGTAGGGCGGGTTCGCAGCCGATCGCCTCGAGCGGCCGTCGGCTTGCCGAGCGACCCGATTCCGGGTCCCGAAAGGAGGATGGATTGGCCTCGACTCCACTGTTCAAGACGCGGCCCGACTTCTTCAGCGTGCAGCCAGCCCACGCGACCGAGGCGACCCGGATCGCCGACGGCATCTACGTCTCCGAGGGGCTGTCGCACAGCTACCTCATCGCGACCCCCGAGGGCCGCGTGGTGATCAATACGGGAATGGGATTCGAAGCCCCCGTGCACAAGCGCTGCTTCGATGCCGTCGATCGCGGTCCCGTGCGATACATCCTGCTCACCCAGGGGCACGTGGATCACGTCGGCGGCGTCGATCTCTTCCGCGAGACCGGAACCGAGATCGTCGCCCACGAGAACAATGCCGCGCATCAGGCAGACGACCTTCGGATCCACGCGTTCCGCATGCAGCGGAGCGCCTTCGCATTCGGCGAGGCAGTTTCGAAGTTCGTGCAATCGTTGAAGGATCAAGGGAGGTCGATTCCCCAGCAATCCAGGCCAACTCCGACGATCACATTCCGTGATCGTTTCGAGTTCGAGCTGGGCGGGATCCGTTTCGAGCTGCTGTCGACGCCAGGGGGCGAGACGACCGATTCCCTGGTGGTCTGGCTGCCTCGGCAACGAGTCTGCTTCGCGGGGAACCTGTTCAGCGCGCTCGTCGGGCACTTCCCGAACCTGGTGACGCTGCGCGGGGATCGCTACCGCGAGGCACTTCGGTTCATCGAGTCCGTCGATCGCGTGATCGCGCTCGAGCCGGAGATCCTGCTCGTCGGACACCACGGGCCGATCCACGGGCGCGAGACCATCCACACGGAGCTCGTCCGGATCCGCGACGCCGTGCAGTACGTGCACGACGAGGTGGTGGCGGGCATGAACGCGGGTCGCGACGTGCTCGATCTCATGCGCGAGATTGCGCTCCCGCCCGGGCTCGAGATCGGAGAGGGCTACGGGAAGGTGTCGTGGTCGGTGCGCGCGATCTGGGAGACCTATGCGGGTTGGTTCCATCACCGCTCGACCACGGAGCTCTATCCGGTCCCTCCTGCCAGCGTCCACGCGGATCTGGTCGAGCTCGCGGGCGGTCCGGACGCGATCGCGCGACGGGCGCAGGAGAAGGTCGCGAAAGGGCTGCCCGTCGAGGCGATCCACCTCGCCGAGGTTGCGCTCGCGGCATCGGATCGACACCGGGGCGCCATGCGCGCCAGCCTGGACGCGCATCGCATGCTGCTTTCCCGGACGAAGAACTTCTGGGAGACGAAGTGGCTCGAGCACCAGATCGCAGAGCTCGAGGCGAAGCTCGGCAGCGGGCCGGGCAGGGAGTCGCAGGGAGCATGACGTCGAGTCCGCAACGCGCGGATCGGCCCGCCGACATCCGCATCCGTGACCTGGCCGAGCCCGTGCTCACGTCCGAGCAGCGGGCCGCGATCGAGGCCGCGAGCCGGTACCGGATCGGGTTTCGCGAGGACGCGATCCTCGAAGAGGCGATGCGCCGCACGGGGCTTCGCGACTTCGGCCCGGACGACTTCCGCGAGCGACTGCGCGTGCAGCTCCAGAGCCTCGAGGAAGATCCGTTCCTCGGGCCCGTCGGGCGTGCGGGCGCGTTCAGCGACCTCGTGCGCTTCGCATCGAACCGGCTGCGCATCGAGGACTTCGTGCGACGCCATCCCGATGCGCTCGAGGTCGAGGTCGAGCGGCCCATCATCGTCGTGGGACTGCCGCGCACGGGAACGACCCACCTGCTCAATCTGATCGCCGCCGACACACGACTGCGTTCCCTCCCATACTGGGAGAGCCTCGAGCCGGTTCCAGTGCGCGGCGAGGGGCCGGGGCGCGACGGCCTCGACCCGCGCTTCGTGCGCTGCCGCGACGACTACGTCCGCGCCTACACGCTGCTGCCGTTGCTGCGTGCGATGCACGACATGCCGCCCGAGCACATCCACGAAGAGCTCGAGCTCCAGGCTCCCGACTTCTCGAACTACAACTGGGAATGGATCGCGTACGTACCGCGCTGGCGTGACTACTACCTCTCCCACGATCAGACGCCGCATTACCAGTACCTGAAGAAGGTGCTGCAGATCCTGCAGTGGCATCGCGGGCCCAACCGCTGGATCCTGAAGTCCCCTCAGCACCTGGAGCAGATCGGACCGCTGCTCGCGACGTTCCCCGACGCCACGATTGCCTTCACGCACCGCGATCCCATCTCCGTGATCGCGTCGACGGTCACCATGCTCGCGTACGGCAGCCGCCTGCGCTGCCAGCGCATCGATCTCGGCGCCATCGCGGACTACTGGGTGGATCGCATCGACCGGACGCTACGCACCTGCGTGCGCGATCGCGATCTCGTGCCGGAGCCGCAGAGCATCGACGTGCTCTTCCACGAGTTCATGGCGGACGACGTGTCCATGGTCGAGCGCATCTACGCCAAGGCCGGGCTTCCGATGACGGCGGAGGCACGTGCGCGACTCGAGCGCTTCATGCAGGAGAACCCGCGCGGCAAGTACGGGCAGGTGATCTACGACCTCGCGGGTGACTTCGGGATCGATCCGAACGCACTGCGCGAACGCTTCGCCTTCTATTTCGAGCGCTTCGGCGTACGCGCCGAGGACTGAATTCGACACGCAGCAACGAGGGAACACCCATGACACCGAGCCATCGAGCGACCTTCGACTTCACGGGCAGCCGGGTCCTGGTGACCGGCGGATCGAGCGGCATCGGCGCCGCGATCGCGCGTGCCTTCCGCGAGGCCGGCGCCCACGTGACGATCACGGGTACCCGATCGAGCGCGAAGGACTACGACACCGATCTGTCCGGATTCACGTACCAGCCGCTGCTCATGACCGACAAGGCCGCGGTCGAGCGCGTCGCGGCCTCGCTGGATCGGCTCGATGTCCTGGTGAACAACGCGGGCACATCGTTCCCGGGTGGAAAGGACGAGCGCGTCCCCGACGTCTTCGAGGAGGCCGTCTCGCTGCACCTCTTCGGGGCGTACCGCCTGTCGTGCGCGTGCAAGGACAAGCTGCGGGCGAGTCCGCTCGAGGGCGGCGCAAGCATCGTCAACATGGCCTCGCTGTCGTCGTTCTTCGCCGTCCCGGTCGTCCCTGGATACGCCGCGGCGAAGGGTGCGATCGTCCAGATGACGAAGAACCTGGCCGCGACCTGGGCCGCCGAGGGGATCCGGGTGAACGCGGTCGCGCCGGGACTCATCGAGACGAAGATGACGGCCGGAATGAAGGGCGTGGACGCCGCGGAGCGGCCGCACATGGAACGCACACCGATGCACCGCTGGGGGCAGCCCGACGAGATCGCGCCCACCGTGCTCTTCCTGGCCAGCTCGGGAGCACGCTTCGTCACCGGCCAGACGTGGATCATCGATGGGGGATTCTCGATCGCCTGAGACCCCCGAGCCCCCTACCGCCGATCGAGGGAGGGTTCCTGGGAGAGGGCCGAATCCATGCCCGGCGAGCCCTGGTTATTTACATAATTCGCCTTATCGGAAGTAAAATCCCAGCCAGAGGGACCGGGATCCTGGATCCCCTCTCAGCGACCGGAATCCGCCGACGCGGGGGTCGCTGCACCCGCTGCCCCTTCCAGGCCCGCGATGCGATCGAGGATCCGGAGCTGCTCCGCCAGCTCGGGCGACGAAGCGACCGCCTCCTGGTACGCGCGAATCGCGCGGTCGGGCGCGTGGGCTGCGAGGAAGCTCTCTGCCGCTGCGACCCACAGGAGCCCTCGCGCCGCATACGCCTTCCCTTGCGCCGCCCGTTCGTAGGACTCCGCAGCCGCAAGCGGATCGCCGAGCTTCTCGAGCGCGTAGCCGTCGAGGCGAAGCGCCACGGCGTGCAGCGGATCGCTCGGACCCAGATCCCCCAGGACCGCCGCGAGGCGCGCCCGCGCAGCCTCGACCTGGCCGAGATCGATCTCCATCTCGGCCGCTCGCACCGCGACTCCGCGCCCAACCGCACTTCCCCGGGTCTCGCTCGAGAGCGCGTCGAGCTCGGCCAAGGCCTCCTCGCGCGCCTTGCGAGCCTGCTCGGCATTCGCGGGCTCGGGCGCGATCGCAGCCCCCAGATCGGCCCCCATGGCCTGGGCGAAGCGCTCCTCGATCTGGGCGAGCCGGTCGATCGCGGCGAGCTCGCTGCGATCGCGATACTCGTAGAGTGCAGCGCCCATTCCGGCCACGACCAAGAAGCCCAGCAATCCGAAACCGATCTCGCGCAGGTTCTCCTGGGCCCAGGAGAAGATCGACTCGAGCGTGGCATCGAAGCCTCGTGCCGGCGCTTCGGTGTCGCCGTGGGGTTGCATCGTCATGTTCGAAAGCCTCTCCACTCTTGGTTCCGGACCGCCGGATCCACCTCCCCTGGGAGGATCCGGGCGAGCCGGGACGGAAATCGTCTAGCGTCCGCCCCCGCGTGCACGCGGAATGGGCTTGATCTCTTCGTCCTCCGGACGACTGCGACGCCGGAAGCGAAGCCGGACCGGAGCCGAGCGGATCTCATACCTCTTTCGGAAGAACGACTCGAGGTATCTCCTGTAATTGTCCGGAAGCAAATCAGGATCGTTCATGAATATCAGTACCGTGAACGGCCGCGTCCCGCTCTGCGTGGCATAGAAGAAACGCGCCCGGCGCCGCCCTCGGAGCGGTGGCGCCAGGGCCTCGATCGCCTCGCGAAGAGCCCGGTTGATCTCCGCGGTGGGAATCTCGACGTGGAGGCGATCGAGGAGCTCGAGCGCACCCGGAACGAGTCGGGCCGTTCCTCGCCCGGTCTTCGCGCTCACCCGAAGCACGACCGGCTCCGGCACGAACGCGAGCCGCCGCTCCACCTCGTGCTCCACCTCGCGCGCGCGCTTCGCTTCCTCGACCCGATCCCACTTGTTCAGCACGAGGATCACCGGACGGCCGCGATCGAGCGCCATGCGCGCGATACGGCAGTCCTGGTCGGTGACCCCCTCGGCCGCGTCGATCACGAGCAGCGCGACGTCCGCGCGTTCGATCGCCGCCACCGCCATAAACGCGCTCCCCCGCTCGAGCCGCTCGCTCCGCTTCGCCGGCCGGCGAATGCCGGCGGTATCGACGAGCCACACGCGGCGGCCATCCACCTCGAGCAGCGAATCGGTGGCGTCGCGGGTCGTGCCGGGTTCGTCCGCGACGATGTTGCGGTCCGTGCCGAGCAGCCGGTTGAGCAGCGACGACTTGCCCACGTTCGGCCGGCCGATGATCGCCAGCCGCGGCACCTCGCGATCTCCGTGGGATCGCGGTGCGGGCGCAGGCAGGCGCTCGCGGATCGCGATCTCGACATCGACCATGCCCAGCCGATGCTCCGCCGACGCCGGTACGACCTCGTCGAACCCGAGCGAATGGAACTCGGCGGCCGCCGCGTCGAGCTTGGGGTTGTCCGCCTTGTTCGCGACGACGACGACCTGCCCGCCGGCTTGGCGCAGCAGGTCGGCGATCTCGCGGTCGCCGGGCAGGAGACCTCCGCGGGCGTCCACGACGAACAGGATCACCGCGGCGTCGCGAACGACGTCGCGGACCTGGGCGCGGATCGCCGCCGGGATCCCCTCCTCCGCCTCTGGATCCAGGCCTCCCGTGTCCACGAGCAACACGTCGCGGCCCTCGATGCGCGCCACCGTCGAGACGCGATCCCGCGTGACGCCGGGCCGATCCTCCACGAGGGAGCGACGCTGGCGGGCCAGGCGATTGAAGAGCGTCGACTTGCCGACGTTCGCCCGCCCCACGATCGCTACGATGGGAAGCGCACCGCCCGCATCCCGCTCCCGGTCCTCGGCTCGGGATCCTTCGGCGGCACTCGCTCGTGGGTCTGCGCTACGCATCGCCGACAGGGTTGCACAGCAGACGCCGCGCCGCTTCGAGGACTTCGCCCGGCCGGCTCGCATCGATCCAACGCGTTCCCGGCTCCCTGCGGAACCACGTGCGCTGGCGCTTCGCGTACCGGCGCGTGGCGACGAGGATCCTCTCTCGCGTCTGCTCCGGATCCGCACGACCGGCGAGAAGGTCCGCCACCTCGCGGTAGCCGATGGACTGCAGGGGACGCAGATCCGGGCCGTACCCGGCCGCGTGCAGGCCGCGCACCTCGTCGACGAATCCCTGCGCGAACATCGAATCCACGCGGCGGGCGAGTCGCTCCCACAGGAGCTCCCGGGGAAGGTCGAGGCAGAGCCAACGCAGATCGAAGGGGCGATCGTCGAAGCCATGTGCGTCGTGCAGCGCCGAGATGGGCCGTCGGCCGAGCTGCTGCACCTCGAGCGCACGCACGATGCGGACGCGGTCGCGCCGCGGAATGCGCGACGCCGCCAAGGGATCCTCCCGAAGGAGCTCCTCGTGGAGATCCTCCGTCGAGCGGCGCTCGAGCCGTGCACGCACGCCGGGGTCGCTCGACACGCCCGCGATGAGCCCGCCCGCGAACGCCCGCAGGTAGAGCCCGCTGCCGCCGCACACCACGACGGGACGACCGCGCGCGAGGATGCCGTGCGCCGCGCGCCGCGCGTGCTCGGCGAACAGACCCGCCGACATAGGCTCGTCGGGACGCACGAGATCGATGCCGTGGTGGGGGATCTCGGCGCGCAGCTCGGCGGACGGCTTCGCGGTACCGATGTCCATCCCGCGATAGACCTGCATCGAGTCCGCGCCGATCACCTCGGCACCGGTGCGCCGCGCGAGCTCGCAGGCGAGATCCGTCTTTCCCGTTCCCGTGGGCCCGACGAGCGCGAGGACGATCGGACGACTCATCGCTCACCGCCGCAAGAAGCGCCGCTCGAGCTCCGCCTCGTCGAGGACCGCGAGGATCGGGCGACCGTGCGGACACGTGGGAACCCAGAGGGTCTCGTCCAGATCCGCGAGCAGCCGCTCCACCTCGCGCGGGTCGAGCCGATCGCCTTTGCGCACGGCAGCATGGCATGCAGCGGTGGCGAGCACGCGGTGGAGCGCACCCTCGACCCCATCGCGCGCATCCCGACTGTCGGGATCGCGCAGGCCGGCCGCCGTCTCCTCGAGGATCGCGCGCCAGTCCGCGTTCGCACCGGCCCCGGATCCGATCTGGGGGGGTACGGCCCGCACGACCACGTGCACCCCACCCTGCAGACTCGCCTCTCCGAAGTCGATCTCGAAGCCCGCGCGGTCGAGAGCCTTCTCGTGCTCGAGCAGGGCATCCGCTGCACTGCGGGAGATCGCGAAGCGCAGCGGCACGAGGAGCGCCTGCCGCTCCCTGCGGCCCTCGAGCATCGTTCCACGCATCCGTTCGAAGAGCACCCTCTCGTGCGCCGCATGCTGATCGAGGAGGACCATCCGCCCGGGCGCCTCGAACACCAGATACGTTCCGAGCAACGGGCCCACGTACCGCAGCGAACGAAAGCGCACCGGAGCCGCGCCTTCGCGCTGCGCGGGCACGGCATACAGGCCGAGACCCTTCCCTCCCACGTCGTCCGCCTCGTCGTGCACGCGATCGGATGCTGCGGGGCTGCTGCCGTCGCCCGCGAAAGCGTGGGGCCCCGTAGGCCATCCGGCGACGCGTGACGAAGCATCGCCCGCAGACGAGGGCGGCCCGAGCCAACGCCGCGCATCCGGCGCACGCACGGGATCCACGGAGGATCCGCGCAGACCGATCGCGGTTTGGATGGAGCGGCGCACCAGGCGCGAGATCGAGGCGGGATCCGCGAAGCGGACCTCCCACTTCGCGGGGTGCACGTTCACGTCGACTTCACCGGGATCCACCTTCAGGTACAGCACGGCGATGGGATGCCGGCCCGGGGGAAGCACATCCCGGTAGGCCTCGCGCACGGCGGCGAAGAGCAGGCGATCGCGCACGGGACGCGCGTTCACGAAGATGTGGATGTCGCTCGCACTTCCGCGATGCGCATCGGCGGGGCTCGCAAAGCCGTCGATGCGCGCGGCGGGGATCTCCCCGTGGACCTCGACCAGACGCTCCCCCGCGCCGGACGGAAGGATGGCCCATACGCGCTCGCGCAGGATCGATGTCGCGGGAAGGAAGAGGACCCGCTTGTCGTCGCGCTCGAGCGTGATCCGCACATCGGGGCGCGCCAGGGCGAGTCTCTCGAGCCACTGCACGACGTGGTTGCCCTCGGTGATGGGGCTCTTCATGAACTTGCGGCGCGCCGGGACTCGCGCGAAGAGCTCTCCTACCTCGACGCGCGTTCCCGCGGGGCACGCGACGTCCCGCACCGACGCGATGCCCGCGCCCTCCCCCGCCAGCTCGATGCCCACGGGATCTTCGGCGCGTCGCGTCCGCATGCGCACGCGCGAGACCGAGGCGATGCTCGGCAGGGCTTCCCCGCGGAAGCCGAGAGTGGAAACGCTCGCGAGATCCTCGGCCGCGCGGATCTTGCTCGTGGCATGACGGCGGAAGGCGAGCTCCGCATCCGCGCGACTCATTCCCGACCCGTCGTCGACGACCTGGATCCAGCGCAGTCCTCCCTCGCGAATGGCGACATCGAGCCGTGTCGCCCCCGCATCCAGTGCGTTCTCGACGAGCTCCTTCACGACCGAGGCCGGACGCTCGACGACCTCGCCCGCCGCAATCTGGTTCACCAGCTCGTCGGAAAGAACACGAATCTGTGACATCCACACTCCGATGCGCTCATCGATCGCCGCGGAAACCGGTCGGATCCACCTCTGTACCATCGCGGAGGGCGAAACGATCCGAACTCGTTCGCGAGCCCGCGTGAAATGGCTTGACAGAACCTCCCACTGGGTCATTCTCTTCGCAGATCGGGGGGGAATATATATGGCAGGAACACCACCCACAGTCCCCGAACCGAGTCGAAGCGGCGAACCCCGAGGTACCGAGGGAAGCAAGCGAGCGCAGAGCGCAGCTCCCGGCCGCCGCCGAGAGGATCGACTGGCCGGAACGAGCCGAGCGGTCCAGAGGATCGGCGAGCAAGTTTCCGTCGCAGGCCGAGGTCGATTCCCCGTCCTGCTCACGGGCGAGGATGGAGTGGACGCCGAGCTCGTCGCTCGCCTGATCCACGATGCGAGCGAGTGGGCGACGGGCAGCTTCTTCGCCCTCGACGCTGCGTTGATCCCGCAGACACTGCTCGCACGCGAGATCTTCGGGAGCGAGGCAGGCGCCATCTCGTCGCTGCCCGGTGACTTCGAGGGTGCGCTCCAGCGCACCGCCGGAGGAACCGTCCTCATCGAGCACATCGAGAGCCTGCCGAAGGAGCTCCAGCATTCCATCGGCGCTGCGCTGCTCGAGGGGCGCTTCCGGCGAATCGGCAGCAAGGATCCGATCCCGCTCGAGTGCCGCCTCATCGCGTCGAGCACCGAGACGCTCGGTTCGCTCGCGACGAGCGGACGCTTGGCACCGGAGCTCGCGGATCGCTTCCGGCTGCTCGAGATCCAGATCCCTCCGCTGCGGGAGCGGCGCGAAGACATCCTGCCGATCGCTTCCGTGATCCTCGAGTCCGCGCGTGACGAAGTGCAGCGCGAGTGGGGTCACGCACCCGCCGTTCTCGGCTTCACCCGCGAGGCGCTCGATCGGTTGCGGGAGCATCGCTGGCCCGGGAACGAACGCGAGCTTCGCGAGCAGATCCGCTCGGCCGTGCGCTTGTCACGAGCGGAGGAGATCGGCCCGGAGGATCTCCTGCTCGACGCATCGACCGAGGACATCCCGTCGTTCCGGGACGCGAAGCGCGCCTTCGAACGCGAGTACGTGACGCGCGTGCTGCGGCTGTGCGGAGGCAACATCAGCCGCGCGGCCCGCATCGCGAAGAAGGACCGCAAGGACTTCTACGACGTCATGCGGCGCAACGGGATCGACCCGCGAGCGTTCCGCTCCTAGGCCCCTCGCTTTCCAGCCGCGCCTCGACGCTCCAAGATCCGGAGCGCGGCGCGTTTCCCCGCCTCGACTCCCGGTTGATCGAACGGATACACGCCGTAGAGCCCCCCCGCGAGCGCCGTCTGGATCTGCTGCAGCATCAGCAGCTCGCCCACGCTCTCGGGAGTGATCTTCGGCAGGCGGATCTCGAGGAGGGGGCGTCCTTTCTCGACGAGCGCCTCGGAAGTGCCCCGCGCCTCGGCGTCGAAGACCGTCGACAGATCGACGTTGCGCAGGACCTCGACGCCCGCATCGGCACCGATCGCGAGCCGGCTTCGAAGCTGTCCCACGCGAACGAACGTGAAGAGCTTGTCGTCCGGTCCCTCCATGTAGAGCTGGATCTGCGAATGCTGATCCGTCGTACCGCGCGCGACCACCGGAGTGGGACCCCGACCGTTCTTGCCGAGGCTCTCCGCCCAGATCTGACCGAACCAGTGACCGCACGATACGAGCGCATCCGCGTAGATCATCTCGACATGGATGGGCCGTCCGTGCTCGGTGTCGTGGGCGTAGTGGATCGCGGCAAGGCGTCCCGCGGGGCCCAGCAGGGAATCCCGCCGGCAACGCTCGACCGCCGCGCGGGCGCCCGCGAGCACGCGATTCACGGCGATCCCGCACAGCGCGGGCACGAGAAGGCCGCTCGCCGTGAAAACGGAGAAGCGACCGGACACATCCTCGGGGAAGGTGAGGATGGGCCTCTCCTCCTTCTCCGCGAGATCCCGCAGCGCACCGCGCGCACCGGTGGTCGCAACGTAGTGCGCGCGTCGCGCCCGCGTCCCCCAAGCACGACGCAGCGCATGGAGCTGCGCGTGGGTCTCGAGCGTCCCGCCCGACTTGCTCACCACGTGGACGAGCGTCTTTCCTGGATCGAGCGACTCGGCGAGCGCACCGAAGCTCTCGGGATCGATGTTGTCCGGAAAATGGAAGCGAAGCCCACGGCCCGCGCGGATCCGCTCGTTGTGGCGGGCCGGCAGCAGTGCCTCGCAGAGCGCCCGGCCGCCGAGCGAGCTACCTCCGATGCCGAGCTGCACCACGTCGGTGATACCGCCCGGTCGCTTGCGAGCGAACGCTCGGATCTCGCGAAGCAAGCGTGCATCGTCGACGACGCGCAGGAACTCGCCCTCGGGTTTGCGGACCAGATCCCGCCACGATCCGCGAAGCGTCTTGGCGAAGGATCGCAGCTCGGCGGCTCCGAGCCTCGCGTTACGCAGATCGATCTCGCACCCCACCATGGCCCCTCCGTGCATGCGCTGGTGCTACCCTCGGTCGCGATGATAGCCGCAGTCGTGCAGATGACATCGGGATCCGACCTGGAGCAGAACCTCGCGCGTGCGACGTACTGGGTGGAGCGTGCCGCCTCTGCGGGCGCCGAGCTCGTCGCCCTTCCGGAGAACCTGCTCGGCGTGCGAGAGGAATCGCAGTCCGGGCCCCACCCTCCCCCGCAGGACCTCGAGGGATCCGTCGTCGCGCGGCTTCGCGGCCTGTCGAAGCGCCTTCGCATCACGCTCTGCGCTGGAACGATCCCGGAATGCATCCCATCGGATACGCGTACGTACAACACGTCGCTGCTATGGGGACCGGAGGGGGAGCTGCTCGCCCGCTATCGCAAGATCCATCTCTTCGACGTCGAGCTGGAGGGCGCGAGTCTTCGGGAATCCCGCACCGTGGCCCCCGGCGAAGAGGTGATCGTCGCGTCCACTCCGCTGGGTCCGATCGGGCTCTCCATCTGCTACGACCTGCGCTTCCCGGAGCTCTACCGCACCCAGTCCGCGCGTGGCGCAAGGATCCTCCTGATCCCCTCCGCCTTCACCGTCCCCACGGGTCGCGACCACTGGGAGGTCCTGCTGCGCGCACGCGCCATCGAGAACCAGTGCTTCGTGCTCGCACCCGGGCAGTACGGCCAGCACAACCCGACGCGGCGCTCGTACGGTCGCTCGATGATCGTCGATCCCTGGGGCACCGTGCTCGCCACCGTTCCCGATCGCGAGGGCTATGCGGTGGCCGAGCTCGACATGGCGCACCAGGACGAGATCCGCAGGCGTCTGCCTGCACTGCAGCATCGGCGCCTCTGACCGAGTCTCCCGCGAGGCGTTTCCCAGGGCGCCACGAACGACACTCGCGCCCTCAAGGGTGTCTTGCCGGGCGCCGATTCGCCGGAGGCGCAGCCGCGGCACGACGCTGCGGGAGAAGCGAGGCCGTCCCTTGAAGCATGCTGCTCTGATCCTGAAGACGCCGGGCCATCCGGACCGGCGCACTTCGATCACGAGCCCCGAGACCCTGATCGGACGGTCTGCATCGTGCGACGTCCCCCTCGTCGACGAGAGCGTGAGCCGCGAGCATGCGGTGATCCTGTGGGACGCCGACGAGTTCCTGATCGAGGATCTGCAGAGCACGAACGGAATCCGCGTGAACGGCAAGAAGGTCCGCGCGGCAGCCCTGCAGCACGGAGACGAGGTCCAGGTCGGGCAGACGCAGATCCTGTTCCTGCTCGGATAGCCCGAAGCGGAAGCGGCCTTCCCAATGCGAGAAGCCCGCCACCCACGGCGCAGGCCGCCCTGGCCCAGCCGGCTTCCTTTTCCGGGCACGTCGTTTGCTCGAGCGGGTGCTCGTGCAACCCAATCGAATCACGAGAAGCGCCCAGTGGATTGCCAACCACGCCATCGAGCTCGAAGCGGAGCTCGACTGCGAGCAGATCCTGGTGGGGGATGTGCTCGTCCTGCGCGAGGGCAACCACTATCGCATCGTCGGAGATCCCGACGGATGGGACGACGAATCCCCCGCCACGAAACCGATCCGCCAGCGATGCATCTGCGGATCCACATGGTCCTCTCGCGACCACTACCTGGTCTGCCGGGCCTGCGGTCACGAGTACGCGCCCCACTGAGCCGCCGCCACATCTACCGTCGCGCGCAGAATCCAGCCGGACGCCCGGCCTTGCTCGAGCGCGAAGCTTCTCCTACGGCACGTCCCGCGGCGGCGAGACGAGGGGCGCCTCGGGAGAGCCGACCTGGCTGCGCCGCCAGTCCTCGCCCACGATCGCAGCCACCTCTTCCGCCGTGTCGACCAGGTGGAACAGCTTCATGTCCTCCTTCGACACGAGGCCCCGCCGGAGCACCTGCGCCTCCATCCAGTCGATCAAGCCGGACCAGTAGTCCGAGCCCACCAGCACCACGGGGATCGGGCGCGCCTTTCCGGTCTGCTTCAACGTGAGGCACTCGAACATCTCGTCGAGGGTCCCGAACCCACCCGGAAAGCCGACGAAGGCACACGCGTACTTCACGAACATGACCTTGCGCGCGAAGAAGTAATCGAACTCGATCACGGTGTCCGCGTACTGGTTCGCGTATTGCTCGAACGGAAGCTTGATGTTGAGGCCGATCGAACGGCCCCCGGCCTCCTTCGCGCCGCGGTTCGCGGCCTCCATCAAACCGGGTCCTCCGCCGGTGATGACCGCGAACCCCTCCTCCGCCAAGAGCCGGGCCGTCCGGCGCGCCAGGTCGTAGTACGGATCGCTCTCGGGAATCCGCGCCCCTCCGAAGATGGACACCGCCGGCCAGTCGGGGCCGAGCGTCTCGAAGCCCTCGACGAACTCCGCCATGATGCGGAAGATGATCCAGGTGTCCTTGCTTCGTAGTTCCTTGTTCATCTCGCAGGACCATCGGAGCCGGATACGGGGGAGTTTACCCGCCGGACGCCCGATCACCGACGGCGATCGCTTAGGCGAAGAAGATCTCCGCCAGCGCCAGGAGCTCGTCGTCGACGGTCTTCGCCGCTGCCACGGCCGCCTCGAGGTTCACGGATACGATGCGGTTTCCGGACAGTGCCGCCATCTTTCCGAACTCACCTCGATGCACCAGCCCGCATGCGAATACACCGTATCGCGTCGCCAGGACGCGATCGTATGCCGTCGGTGTTCCGCCTCGCTGTACGTGTCCGAGGACGGTGACGCGGGTCTCGAAACCGGTCTCCCGCTCGACCCGTTCCGCGAGATGCTGCGAGATCCCGCCGAGCAGCTCGTGTCCGAATTCGTCCACGCTCGACGTGCGCGACGTCTCGAGCCCTGCGATCCGTGCCCCTTCCGCCACGACGACGATGCTGAAATTGCGCCCGGAAGCGGCCCGCTGCTGGATGACGCGACAGATCTGCTCGACGGTGACCTCGCGCTCGGGCACGGCGATGAAATCGGCTCCCCCTGCGATCCCTGCATGCGTGGCGATCCAGCCCGCGTGCCGTCCCATGACCTCGACCACCATCGCGCGGTTGTGGCTCTCCGCCGTCGTGTGTAGGCGATCGATCGCCTCGGTCGCAACGGATACCGCCGTATCGAAGCCGAACGTGTAATCCGTAGCCGACAGATCGTTGTCGATCGTCTTCGGGACGCCGACGATCGGAAGCCCTTCCTCCCGATGCAGCCGCGCGGCGACCCCCAGCGTGTCCTCACCGCCCACGGCGACGAGCGCGTCGAGCCCGAGGACTCGCCAGTTCGCGAGCGCCTTCTCCAGCACCTCGGCCTTGCGGTAGGGATTCGTACGGGAGGTACGCAAAATCGTGCCGCCCATGCGCAGGATCCCGTAGACATCTGCGGGCTCGAGTGTCCTCGTCCGCCCGTCGACCAGGCCACGCCACCCCTCCAAGAGGCCGATCACCTGGCTGCCGCGACGCGACGCGCAACGCACCACCGCGCGGATGACCGCGTTGAGTCCTGGACAATCCCCGCCGCCGGTCAAGAGTCCGATACGCATCGACCACGAGTCTCTAACCCGGTCCCGGGAGCTGTCAACCGTCGCGCCCTCCCGCAGGAACACTCACGGACTGTGATACGGTCTCGGGCATGGATGCGCCGAGCCGCAAACCCTCCGAGAACCTCGCCTCCGAGCGGTCTCTCCCCGAGAAGCCGGAATCGGAGATCCTGGAGCGCCTGCGCGCGGGCGACGACGCCGCCTACGTCGAAATCGTGAGCCTGCATGGGCCGCGCATGCTGGCGGTGGCCCGGCGGATGCTGCGCGACGAGGAGGACGCACGGGACGCCGTACAAGAGGCCTTCCTCTCCGCCTTCCGGGCGATCCATGGCTTCGAGGGCGGCTCGAAGCTCTCGACCTGGCTCCACCGCATCACCGTGAACGTCGCCCTCATGCGACTGCGCAGCCGGCGACGGCGGCCCCAGACGTCCATCGAGGGCTTGCTGCCTCGATTCATCGAGGATGGGCATCACCTGGAGGCCCCGCGCGAGTGGGTCCGCAGTGCATTCGACATCGCGGTGAGCGCACAGACACGCTCGTGGGTGCGGGAGAAGATCGACGAGCTGCCCGACGACTACCGGACGGTCCTGATCCTGCGCGACATCGAGGACCTGGACACGAAGGAAACCGCCGCCGCCCTGGGAATCACGCCCAACGCGGCGAAGATCCGGCTCCACCGCGCGAGGCTCGCGCTGCGCAATCTTCTGGACCCACTGATGCGGGGGAGCGAGGCGCTGCCATGAACTGCAGAGAGCTCACGAACTTCTTGATGGATTACCTGGAGGGAGAGCTTCCCGAAGAGGAACGCATCGTGTTCGACTCCCACCTCCACGACTGCCCCGCCTGCCTGGCGTACCTGGAGAGCTACCGTCAGACCGTGGCGGTCGGCCGGCTCGTCTGCGAAGACCCGTGCGGGGAGATCCCGGAGGAGGTCCCCAAGCAGCTCATCGAGGCCATCCTCGCCGCGCGCGGGAGAGGGAAATCCACCTCATCCCGCGAGTAGAGGCCTCGCTCGCGATCGGAGCTTCGTGCGCGGAGAGCCGGCGATGCAACGGCGAACGCCATCGTCAAGGCGGTTTGCTCGCGGGCCGATGTCGGTGGTGCCGATCCTCTCTCGGCGAGGTCTCCCGCGATGGCAATCCAGCCCCCTCATGGCATCGAGCGCCGCCGCCTGCGCCGCGTGCTCAAGCGCATTCCCGCCGCCTTCGAGGCCGGAACGGCGCGCGGACGCGGACACATCAAGAACATGAGCAAGGGAGGCGTCTTCGTGCGGACCGATCGGCTTCCCGAGCCCGGAAGCGACGTGCGGATCCTCTTCCACGATCGGGGCGGATCCAAGATCGAGGTCCACGGGGTCGTCGCCTGGACCACGGATCAGCTCCCGCCCGAGGAGGATGCCGGTGCGGCCGGCTTCGGCGTCCGCTTCTCGTACGTGAGCGACGAGTACCTCGAGTTCTTCGAGCAGATCCTCACGCACTGATTGCGCGTCATGCCGTCGGAAGCGCTGGCGCCGGGTTTGCTACCCTGCCCCGCCGGGCTCCCGTAGCTCAGATGGATAGAGCGTCCGCCTCCTAAGCGGAAGGCCATGGGTTCGAATCCCGTCGGGAGCACCAGCGGCAATCGCCTCCTGCACGTACCCGCTCCGGCACCCGCGGCTCAGAGCATCCCACGCTCGCGGTAGTAGGACTCCGCTTCGACGAGGATCTCGTCGAGCGCTTTCGACTGCTCCTCTGGGAGTGGCACCGGCTCGTGCGAAGCGAGCAGGTGCTCCATGCGCTCGCGCGCCCGATCGATCATGCTCTTCGAGCCCGCCTGCACCCACTCCGGATGAGCGGCGCGATCCGCCAGCTGCGGCACGAACTGCTCCTTCGTCCACCACCTCCGCGTGTGCTCGCGATCGAGGAAGTGACCGGGGATCGGCCCCACTTGGCGGATCAGATCGAGCGCCAGGGTGTCGTCGGTCACCTCGATCCCCTGCAGGACGCGCGCGATCATGCCGTAGACCTCGGCGTCCATGACGAGCACGATGGGCGACCAGGTGAGCTCGTCGTACACTGCGCCCGCGGACAGATACAGGTTCGGCCCCGCCATGCACTGCACGACCGCGTTCATCGCCTTCTCCGTCGCGCACTGGTAGTCGGGAAGCTTCGAGTCGGACGAGTTCGCCGCGAGCGCGCACGGAATCCCGTAGTGCCTCCACATCTGCGTGAAGGCCGCACCCGCGAGCGCGTTCTCGATCGCGCCGAGCAGCGCCTGCCCGCTGCGCATGCCGAGCGGCTGCGAGTAGTCCGACGCCGCGAAGCGGTTGCCCGGGTTGAGCACCTGCGTGAG
The DNA here is from genome assembly GCA_964582775.1 of uncultured Myxococcales bacterium. Taxonomy (GTDB): domain Bacteria; phylum Myxococcota_A; class UBA9160; order SZUA-336; family SZUA-336; genus CAZOTO01. The sequence continues at coordinate 4,890 of CAZOTO010000007.1, read as the reverse complement.
CACCAGGATCGAGATGAGCTCCGCGTTGTTCATCGCGAGCGCGCCCGCGAGCGTCGCGGGAGCACTTCCGCCGAACACCTGTCCGCTGGTGGGAAAGATGGGTAACCCCACTTCGGTGTAGCGAAACACGGAATCGATGATCGCTCGATCCCAGGTGAGCGGCGGCGAGGCCACCGGAGTTCCGAACAGCTCCTGGCCCGTCGCCTGGGCCATCTTGATCTGCCACAGATCCCAGTCGAATCCGCTCACCGCCGACTGGAGCTTCGTGGAGTTGCGGATCCCGATCGCCGTCTTGATCGGCATGGCCATGACGGGCGCGACGTTCTCGAAGCGGAAGTGCGCGCCGTAGTGGGCGTGGATCACGTCGAGCGAGTCGAGCAGGCGAACCGCACGGACCTCGTCGTCCAGGGTGGCGGTGATGCGCGCACCCGTGTCGAGGTCCACCGCATCCATGGCCCCCCACGACATGAAGTGCAGCTCGCGGCCGCCGAAGCGAAGATCGTGATCTGGGTGCCGCGTCTTCACCGAGAAGCTGCTCGGACAGCGGCGCAGGCAGTCCTCCACGAGATGCGGCGGAAACCGGACGCGCTTGCCATCGACCCGGCAGCCGGCGTCGTGCAGCACGTCGATCGCCTTCTCGTGCTCGAATACCACGCCGGTCCTCTCCAGGATGTCGAGCGTCGCGCTGTGGATGCGCTCGACCTGCGAGGACGTGAGGATCTCGAGCGGCCGCTCGACCGAGATCGACCGAAGCTTCATCGTGCTCTCCTCCGGCCCGAGGGGCCGCTCTTCAGGGCCGGCACCACCTGCGGGCGAGCTCGACGGCGCCGGGCGCCGAAGCCTCGTAGCCGTCCGCTCCGATCTCGACGGCGAAGTCCTGCGTGATCGCTCCGCCGCCCACCATCACCTTCACGCGATCGCGCAGCCCCTCGCGCTCGAGCCCCTGGATCACGCGCACCTGCTCCTGCGCCGTCATCGTCATGAGGGCGGACAGCGCCACGATGTCGGGCTGGTGCTGGCGGATCGCGTCGAGGAACCCCTCCGCGGTGATGTTGATGCCGAGGTCGTGCACGGTGAACCCGTTCGCCAAGAGCAGCGTCGCGACCATGTTCTTGCCAATGTCGTGGATGTCGCCGAACACGGTGCCGATCACGACACTTCCGAGTGTCTCCCGTTGCTTGCCCGCGCTCGCGATCGCCGCCTCTACGGGCGGCAGCGCCGCCTTCATGGCATTCGCGGCGCCGACGAGATCCGGCAGCCACATCTCTCCGCGTTCGAAGCCGTCACCCACCTCGCGGATCGCATCGGTCATCGCGTCGACCACCACGATCGGATCCACGCCCGAAGCGAGCAGCACCTCGGCGCCCGCCTTCGCCTTCTCGGCGTCGTAGCCGAGGATCGCGCTCTTCAACCCCTCGAGAGATGCCGCCGCCATCGCCCCTCCAGAAGCTCGACCGCGAACGCTCGGGGCAGGCCCCCCGTCCGCGAAGGCCCCTGCCCAGCGAGCAACATCGCCGTCGCCTTCCGGGTATCCTTCGCATGCGCCGCAAGACATTTCAGCATGGCCGCGTTTCGCGGGCCGGGAGCCCTTGGTGAGAGCAGACCTTCGCGATCTCCTCCGGACCGGACGAACCCTCCTCGCGGATGGAGCAATGGGAACGATGCTCCATGCCGCAGGGCTCGGGCACGACCGGCCGCCCGAGACATGGAATGCGGAGCAGCCCACGAAGGTCGCCGCCGTCCATCGCGCCTACGTCGATGCGGGAACCGAGATATTCCTGACCAATACCTTCGGAGGTACCCACTTCCGTCTGGGCCTGTACGGACTCGAGGACCGCGTCCTGGAGCTCAACCGTGCGGGCGCTCGCCTCGCGCGCGAGGTCGCGGATGCTGCATCGCATCCGGTGATCGTGGCCGGATCCATGGGGCCAACGGGGAAGCTGCTCCACCCCTATGGCACGATTTCGTCCGAGGAGGCCCAGTCCGCCTACGAGGCACAGGCGCGCGCACTGGTCGAGGGCGGCGTGGACGTGCTCTGGGTCGAGACGATGTCCTCGCTCGAGGAGCTGCGCGCGGCACTCGAGGCCTGCCGCCGCGTCGCTCCCGACGTGCCGCGCGTCGCGACGCTCACCTTCGATACGCACGGCCGCACGATGACCGGTGTCACCCCCGAGCAGGCGCTCGAAGCTGCACGATCGTTCGATCCCGTTGCCGTGGGCGGAAACTGCGGTCGTGGGCCCGAGGAGCTCGAGGAGGCGATCCGTCGCATGCGGGCGATCGACGCCGATACCCCGCTGATCGCCAAGGCCAACGTGGGCCTTCCCCGCATCGAGCACGGCGTCGCAGTGTACGACACCACGCCGGAGGACATGGCCGCGCACGCGCTTCGTTTCCGATCCGCAGGAGCTCGGATCATCGGCGCGTGCTGCGGGAGCACACCCGAGCACATCCGCGCGATGGCTCGCGCCCTGCGATAGCACCCCCAGCGATCGCTGCGGTGCGATCCGGAACGCTACGGCTCCATGAGCTCTTCCGGTGTGACCGCCACCAGGTTCTTCATGTTCCGGGCAACCAGCTCCGGGTTCGCGGCGAACAGCGGTCCCATCTGTTGCATCAGGGCGTTCAGATTGCCCTGGGTCCTTGTCTGGCCGCCGTCGGCGACGATGGTCTCCCCGTTGATCGAGCTCGACAGGTCGGAGGCCAGGAACAGACAGACATTCGCCAGCTCCGCCGACGTCGCGGCGCGGTGCATGGGATGATCCGCCAGGATGGGCTCGATGATCTCCGGAATGGTCTGCAGCAGACGCGAAGTGGGCGAGTCCTGGATCCAGCCGCAGATCACCACATTCGAGCGGATCGTCGGGGCGTACTCCATCGCGCACTGATAGGCCAACGCCATCTGGCTGGCCTTCACGATGCCGTACGATTCCCCCCAACCGGGATGGGTCGCGGCCACGCTGCCGAACTGGACGACGCTGCCCTTCCCCGCTTTCTGCATGTGCGGGATCGCCGCTTGCGTGGCCCAGTAGTACCCCTTCACGTTGACGGCGAACATCCGATCCAGCTGCGCCTCGGTCGTGTCCACCAAGCGACCGCCTTCCATGACGGAGGGCACGTTGACGAGGATCGTCAGGCCGCCCATCTTCGCCGCGGCATCATCCACGGCTGCGAACACGGCGTCGCGATTCGCAATGTCGGCGACATAGCCGAGCGCGCCGGTGGCCTTCTTCACCGCCTGCGTGCGACCGGCGTGGATGTCCAGGAAGGCGACCTTCGCACCCTCCTCGATGAACCGCTCGACACAGGCGCGCCCCACACTGATTCCACCGCCGGTTACGAACGCATTGGCGTTCTCCAATAGTCGTCCCATCCTGTCTTACTCCCAGTTTGTTCGCCTGCCAGAGAATGCCGGCAGCCCACCAGACGTATCCCCCGAACAGGGCCCGGCCCGCAATCATTGAAAAAAGGGAGAGGTTCCCGGAGTCTCCCCCCTACTCCACCAAGGCGCCCAACGTATCGAGATCCTGCATGGCGGTCACTATCTTGGCGATATTGGCGTCGGTAATGGTTTCGCCGTAGTTTTGCGGTGGGGTGATGAGCCAGCCGATGACCAGGCCCCAGACGGTGGACTGGCGGTACCGCAGGAACGCCTCGTCGGCGTCGGGCACGCGGGTCACGCCGTGCTCGGCCAGGCTGTCGCGGTAGAGGCGCAGCAGGTCAGCCTCGTGTTGACGGCGCGTGCCCACGTCCAAGCCGGTCATCATCAGGTAGGCCAGATCATGGCACCAGGGGCCGCGCACGATGAGCTGCCAGTCCAGCAGGCCGCCGCGGCCGTCCGGCAGCACGTAGGTGTTGCCGATGTGCGTGTCGCCGTGCAAGACGGTGGGCGGCTCCCGGTAGATGAGACGCTGCGCCTGCCAGTTGGCGTCCCACAGCTCGTCCACGCTTCGCCCCAGCGGCGCGATGCGGCGCTGCTTGAACGGGTTCTTCGTCACCTGGTCCTTGATGATGTTCAGCCCGATGGCGTCGAACACGGGAAACATCCCGCCCTCGAAGGTCTTGGGAAGCCAAGCCAGGTCGGTGTCCAGCCGCGGGCTCTGCCAGAAATGCGCGTGCAACGCGGCCAGGTTGCGGATCAGGTGCTGCATTTCGTTCAGCGACACGCCGTCCACGGCGTTGGGAAACCGCGCCGAGCGCAGGCTCAGGTCTTCCATGAAGATGCCGAACTGGCCGTTGCGTTCGTCCATGACGGCGGCATGGGTTTGCGGCGCCTCGATGGCCAGCTCCCGGCGCAGCCGGCCGTAGAAGTTCACCTCGTTGCGGTACATGGCCTCCGGCGCATGGGGGAAGAACCGCTGGTACACGTTGATCAGCGTGAACACGGTGGGGGCGGAGAACCGCCCCAGCAGCGGCAGGCGCTCGAGCCCGTTCACCGCTTTCGCGGTACCGATGATCATGGGCATGCCGAAGCGCAGGAAGCGGTGCAGGAAGATGGTCTTCAGTGTCATCTGCTCGGGCAGCCCCGCGCTCTGGCCGTCGGCGTAGCTCACCTGCAGGCGCACCCGGTCGGCGGTGGAGGCCACGCCATCGCCGCATTGATCGTGCTCCAGGATGGCCACGTCGGTGATCGCCACCGTCTGCCCGGTCGACTCGCTGAACACCCGGCTCAGCAGGGCCGGAGTCATGGCTTCGACATTGGCCGGAAACAGGGCCATGCGATCTCCTCGTGTCCGTTGTCATGGTGTCAGGTCGCGCGTTCGGCAACCCGTTGCGCGACGTGCCGCCCGTCCCCGGTGCCCCTCCTTACCGCCTCTTGCCGACCCTGACAACGCCCCAGACACAAGCCCGGTCAGCTCTTGCGGCCTACCGCTTCCCGGGCTCTCGCGTTCT
>CAZOTO010000006.1:33285-53271 GCA_964582775.1 uncultured Myxococcales bacterium | reverse complement strand
CCGGTGACGGAGCTGTGGGGGCTCGGACCGGCCACGGCGGAGCGCCTCGCGCGTCACGGCATCGCGCTCGTGGCGGATCTGCAGGTCTGCGCGCTCGATCGCCTGCGCGACATTGCGGGCCGGGATGCGGCACGGCTCCTCGCCCTGGCGCGGGGCGACGATTCCGATCCCCTGCACCCGCGTCCGCCGTCGCGAACCCTCTCGCAGGAGCAGACGTTGCCCGAGCCCCTGCTCGATACCGCGGCCCTCGGCACGCAGATCGCGGAGATGGCGCACCGTCTCGAGGGCGCGTTGCGCAGGGAGCGGCGCGTCCCCCGCCGGGTGACGCTCTCGGTCGATTTCGCCGAGGGGGGGACGAGCTCGCGGACGATCACGCTCGACCGGCTCCTCGACGCGTCCGGCGAGATCGGAGGTGTCGCCGTGCAGCTGCTCGGACGGCTCCTCGCGAGCCGCCGTCCGATTCGCCGGCTCCGCCTCCAGGTCGGTCGTCTGGCACGCGCGACGTCTGGAGACGACGGCCGACAGCTTCGCCTGTTCTGAACGCCACCCCGTTCCCCCACTCAAGTGCATCCGGCGGTGCAACCGAAGCGGCCGTGGGAGGAACCCACGGTGAAGAGCGAGGAAACCTTCGACCGCCGCAAGTATCCGCGCGTGATGACCGAGTCGCTGGTCTCCATCGCGCGGGTGGATTCGCCCGGAATGCTCGCGAGCGCGCTCGATCTGTCCGCCGGCGGAATCCGCTTCCAGTGCGTGGGACTCGATCTCGAGCTCGGCGAGACGATTCGCGTCGAGCTCACGCTGAACCGACAGACGGTCTGTGTCGTCGGCGAGCTCGTTCGCGTGACGGATCTCGATGGCTTCACCCAGGAGGTAGCCCTGACGTTCCTCCACATCGATCCGGCGGCGATGCAGCTCCTCGAGGCCGTGCTGCCCGAGTCGAGCTGAGCGGAGCGCACGGCCCGCGCCTTCCCAGGGCCGCTATCGCCGCAGCGATCGACGGGAGACGCGGCGTTGGATCTCGGGGATGTGCGGGGCGACGTCGCGCAGCCCTGCCGCGATCGCTTGCCGGGCCTTCTGGAACTCGAACGTGCGGATCCCGTGTACGTCCGGCTCGATCACCACGTGGACCGGATCGTGCCGCAGCCGGTGCCGGGCGAGCTCGTACTCGAGGACGGACATCGACGCCGCGAGGATCTCGAGCAGGTTCGGAGCCGCCTCGTCCTCCACTTCTTCCGCTGGCGACGAGGAGGTGCGGGATCCCCTGCGCAGCCGGGACAGGCCGCGTTCGAGCGCCTCGCTCACGCGGGTGCGGATTCGCGGGCGGGATCGGGAGCCGCCGGCCGTCGCGCGCGAGGGCCGGGAGATCTCGCGCACGGGAACGTGGTGCAGGTTCACCGCGACGCGCACGTCTGCACCGAGCTCCTCGAGCGCGGAGACGGGGACGGGATTGCGTAGGGCGCCGTCGACCAGGACGCGATTGCCGCTGCGATGGGGAACGAAGATCCCGGGAATGGAGATGCTCGCTCGCACCGCGTCGATCACCCGGCCGGAGCGGATGAGCACCTCTTCTCCGGTGACGAGATCCACGCTCACAGCCGCGAAGGGAATGGGAAGATCCTCGATGCGCCAGGTACCGAGCACCCCCGTGAGGAACTCCACCGCACGGCCGCCCGAGAGCAGTCCCGAGCGGGGCCAGACCGGATCGAAGAGCCGGACGACGTCCGCGAGCTCCAAGCTGCGGATGCGCTGCTCGAAGTTCTCGAGCTGTCCGGCCGCATAGACCGCGCCGACCAGCGCGCCGATGCTCGTACCCGCGATCGCGTCCACGCGGATACCCGCCTCGCTCAGGCCTTTCAGGACGCCGACGTGCGCCATGCCGCGCGCGCCACCCGCCCCGAGCGCGAGGCCCAGCGTGCGTCGCGCTCGGAATCGGCCCGTTCGGCGCTCCATGCGCGCATCGTAGTCATTCCTCGGACCGACCGCTAAGCTCCCGGATCCCATGGCCGACTTCCACCAGACGGGTCAGATCACGACGCTGCATCGCCTTGGGACGCCGTCGTACGACCGCCTCGAGGCGAGTCTCAAGCACTTCGCGCGTGAGCGGCCGATCACGCTCGTGCTGCCCTGTCTGCACACGGAGATCCAGGGTCCGGCGCTCGGCCGGATCGTCGACGTGCTGCGCGAGGTGGCCTACCTGCACGAGATCGTGGTGAGCGTCTCGGGCACGGACGATCCCGAGGAGTTCGCCGCGGTTCGTCGCTTCTTCTCCTCCGTGCCGGAGGCGATCTGTGTGTGGGGCAGCGGTCCGACCGTGGGGGAGCTCTTCGGCCGGCTCCGCCAGAGCGGCCTCGAGCCCGGTCCGGACGGGAAGGGCCGCGCGGTGTGGATCGGCATCGGCCATGCGCTCGCGCGGGGCGAGGCGGACGCCCTCGCATTCCACGACTGCGACGTGCTCACCTACGACCGCGAGTTCCTGGCGCGGCTGTGCCTGCCGGTCGTCCATCCCAATCTGGACTACGACTACTGCAAGGGATACTACGGGCGCGTCACGAACCGCCTGCACGGTCGCGCGACGCGTCTCTTCGTGACGCCGCTCGTGCGCGCCCTGCGACAGACGCTGGGCTCGCTGCCCCTGCTCGATTTCCTGGAGAGCTTCCGGTATCCGCTCGCGGGTGAGTTCGCGTTGAAGACGGCGCTCGCGCGCCAGATCCGCATTCCGAGCGACTGGGGCCTCGAGATCGGCATGATCGCCGAGGTCTTCCGTGCGGCCTCTCCTCACCGCATCTGTCAGGTCGAGCTCTGTGACAACTACGACCACAAGCACCAAGACCTGTCGGCGAGCGATCCGAGTCAGGGTCTACACCGCATGGTGATCGACATTGCAATGTCGCTCTTTCGGCACCTGGCGAGCGTCGGTGTGCAGTTCGATGCGGGTTTCCTGAACACGCTGTGCGCGACGTACCTGCGCCACGCGCAGGATACGATCAGCGCCTACGCGGCCGATGCGTTGATCAACGGCCTGCGCTTCGATCCCCACGACGAGGAGGTGATCGTCGAAACGTTCACCGGCGGTCTTCGTTTCGCAGGCTTGCAGTTCGTGCGCGACCCGATGCCGAGTCCCGTGATCCCGAACTGGCATCGTGTGACCTCGGCGCATCCGGAGTTCCTGGCCGATCTTCGCTACGCGGTGGAGATCGACCGGCGCGCCTGATGCGCGGCCCCAGGGGGCAGAGGGGGCGCGGCCTGCGCGCGAGCCGCGCGCGGTTGCACCCCCCTAGTAATGCAGGTGTAGCCCCAGGCCGACGTACTCGATCTCGCGCTCCCAGAACTGCCCGTTGGGATTGCGGCCGCGATAGTATTCGCCGAGAAGCTGCAACCGGCGGCCACCGAATGCACGGGAGTTCTCGATCTGGAGGCCGCCGCGCAGTGACACGTCCGTGTGCCACCGGGACTCCTGACGCCGGGTGAGGTCCAGCCCGAGAATGGGGCGCAGGCGTTCTCCGAGAAATGCCTTCGGGCTCGCGATCTCGAAACCCGCTTGCACGGACCAACGCTCCAGGTCCTCGGGCTCGCGATGGACGAGGATCTCCGCGCCCGCGTACACGCGCATCCAGTCGAGCAGCTCGTACGAGACGAGGGCGTCGAGCGCCTCGTAGCTCAGGTTCACCCGGTCGATGGGGTTTCGCAGGAGGAACTCGTCGCCGAGGTGGGAGCTCTGGTGGTAGAGGCGGACGAGCCCCGCCAGGTCGTGGTATCGAATCGCGAGGGGAATCCCGACCCAGAAGTCGCTGTTCACCAAGTCGAAGGAGTCTCCGTCGAGATCGAAGATCGAGAACACCGCCGAGTGGATGCCGACCTCCCACGACGTCCCGCGCAGATCCCCCCGCACGAGCGGGATCGCGGCGCCGAAGCTCACGGCCGCCACGTGCGTGAGGCCGGGCTCGTTCCGGTAGGTGTGCTGCGCGGCAGAGAAATGGGGCCAACGAGGGCTCGCGACGAGCGGCGGAAAGAGAGACTCCGGGGGGAGAACGGCGAGGGTCTCGCTTGCAGGCTCGGAATCGGCGGCTCGCGCCGGCGAGGATTCCCGTGAGGCGTCTTCGGGAGCGGCCTCCTCGCCGATCCACACGACGCCCTTCACCCCGGCGATGGCGGCGATCGTCGCCTCGATCGGCTCGCGCTGCGATTCTGGAACCCGCTCTCGCCGGAGCGCGACGACGCCGTCGCGCACGTCTTGCAGCGCATCGGGCACCGAGAGCTCGCGCTCGAGGGTGGCGCTCACGTAGCCGGCGAGGAACGAGTCACTGCGTTCGGTGGCCCGAGCCGGGTTGGCCACGGCGAGAGCGCCGAGCAGCGCGAGCACGAGCCAAGGGATCGTAGAGGGGATGCGCCGACGGGCGGCGTTCTCTGGGAGCGATCGCACGAACGAGGCTCACTTCGCGGGCGGAAGATCGCGTGGTGCCCAGGACTGGAGTCGAACCAGCACGACCTTGCGGCCACTAGAACCTGAATCTAGCGCGTCTACCAATTCCGCCACCTGGGCAGGGGCCGATCGGCGGGCGCGATGCTAGCGGAGGTGCGCGCGGGCTGCCATGCGTTGCACGGCCGCTGGCCGGCCGTGCAACGCGGGCACGATCCGATCACGAGCCGGCGGCATCGGGGGTGGAGTCGAGCTCGGCAGCGACGGACTCCCAGTCCCGGTAGAGCCGGTCGCGCTCTGCCTCGAGCTCGCTGCGCTCGATCGACAGCGCGCGCATGCGCTCGCCATCGCGCACGACCTCGGGATCGGCGGTGAGCCAGCCGATTCGCTCGAGGGCGGACTCGGCGGACTCGATCTGCTCTTCGAGGCGCGCCACCTGCTGGACGAGTCTGCGTGCGGCGCGATCGCGTTCGCGATCGATGGCGGGCTTGCGCCGGGAAGCCGATGCCTTCGCCGCTCCTGCCGGAGGGGGCGGCTCGGCTGCGTCCGGGCGCCCGCCCTCGAGGTGTGCAGCGTACTCCTCGTAGCCGCCGGTGAAGTCGCGCACGCGCGCTTCGTCCTCGCCGGGTGTGATCTCGAGGACGCGCGTGGCGAGCGCATGGATCAGCGTGCGGTCGTGGCTCGAGAAGAGCATCGTTCCACCGTAGTCGTCGAGCGCGTCGGTGAGGACTTCGCGCGCTTCGAGATCCAGGTGGTTCGTCGGCTCGTCGAGCACGAGGAAGTTCGCGCGGGCGAGCAGCAGCTTCGCAAGTGCGACCCGTGCCTTCTCGCCGCCGGAGAGCACGCGGATGCGCTTCTCCACCTCGTCCTTCGTGAACAGGAAAGCGCCGAGGATCGTTCGCAGGCGTGGCAGATCCTCGATCGGGGCATTCGCCTCGAGCTCTCCGAGAACCGTGCGCGAGGCATCGAGTGCATCGAGCTGATGCTGCGCGTAGTAGGCGGTGGTGACGTTGTGCCCGAGCTCGCGCGTCCCTCCGTCGATGGCGAGCGCTCCGGCCGCGACGCGAAGCAGCGTGGACTTTCCCGCACCGTTGGGTCCGACGAGCGCGATGCGTTCGCCGCGGCGGATCTCGAGGCAGAGGGAGCGATAGATCGCGTGCGTGCCGTATGACTTCGCGACGTCCTCCAAGCGCAGCACGAGGTCTCCGGATCGCACGGGCGCCGCGAGCGCGAGGCGCATCGTGCGTTGCGTGCGCTGCGTCTCGATGCCGTCGCGCTCCTCGCGCAGCTTCTCGAGCGCCTTCTTGCGGCTGTTCGCCTGCCGCGCCTTCGTCGCCTTCGCCCCGAAGCGCGTGACGAAGCGCTCCATGTGGCGAATGCGCTGCTCCAGGTTCTCGCGTCGCGCCGCATCGAGCTCCCCGCGCTGCGCTTTCTGCGCCAGGAAGGCCGTGTAGTTTCCCGTGTAGCAGGTGAGGCGCGAGCCCTCGATCTCGGTGATGCGATTCACGTGCCGATCGAGGAACGTCCGGTCGTGCGAGACCACGACGACGGCACCGGGATAGTCCTGCAGGATGCCTTCGAACCACGCGATGGACGGTAGGTCGAGGTGATTCGTGGGCTCATCGAGGAGCAGTACTTCGGGACGCGCGACGAGCAGCTTCGCGAGCTCCACGCGCATGCGCCATCCGCCGGAGAGCGTGTCCACCGGAACGCTCCAGCGCTCGTGGCCGATGCCCAGCCCGAGCAGCGTCGCCTGCAGCCGTGCCTCGGCCTCGAAGCCGCCGGACTCCGCGAAACGGTGGTGCAGCTCGTCGTAGCGGCCGGCGAGCGCCTCGGGGATGTCCTCGCCGCGTGCGCCGAGGGCGGCGATCTGCGCCTCGATCCCGCGCAGGGTGCGCTCCTGCTCCCGAATCGGCTCGAGCGCGGTCGAGGCCTCGTCGAGCACGGTGAGGTGCGTACCCGAGGGGACCTCCTGCCGCAGATAGCCCAGCCTCGCGCCCTTGCGCAGGAGGATCTCTCCGTCGTCGTGTGGCTCCTCGCCCGCGAGGATGCGCAGCAGCGTGGACTTCCCGGAGCCGTTGCGGCCGACGAGGCCCACGCGATCGCCTGGGCGCACGTGGAGCTCGGCGCCGTCGAGCAGCACCCGCCCACCGAACGACTTGTGCAGACCTCGGACGCGAAGCATCGAACGCGGGAAACCTCCGGATGGGGCGCGGACGGGGTAGGGACGATGGTCGAGAGCGCGCGAGTGTACCCGCGTGCGCAGCGCGGCTCTACCGGCGCGGCTCGCCGCGCCCGGTGGCGCGGGCGAGAATCGTCTCGTGTCCCCAGTCGACGGGCAACCGGGTGCGCCGGTTCGTTCTCCGGTCGAGGAAATCCACGTACCCCTCGCGCGCCCCGTGGAGCCAGAGGTCGCGCGTGATCTCCACGTCGGCCCGGCAGTAGGCCTCGACCTTCGCGATCTCCCCCCGACGGAACCACTCGAGCGACTGCAGTCCGCTCGCTGTCTTGTGGCGTCCGAGAGTGTGCTCGGCGAGGTGATCGAGCCCGAGCCGGTAGCCGATCCGGGCGTGGACGTCCTCGAGCAGGTCGAAGGTGCGGATCTCGTCCAGACGCCGCTCGGTGTAGCCTCGGAGCACGCCGTAGTCGAAGCGGCGCACGTTGAACCCGATCACCACGGGTGCGGAAAGCAGGCGCTCGACGAGGGCCTCCACGCGCGCCTCGGCGTAGGACTCGAAGACGTCGGTGGCACAGTCGTAGAGGACGCCGACCGCCAACCCCATGCGGTGGGTGTTGTGCCAGCCTCCGACCTCGGAGGCCGATCGCTGCGTCTCCAGGTCGAAGACGAGCGGTGCGGGTGGCTCGAGGCCCGGAAGGAAGGGATGGGAAGAGGGGCTGCGTTGGCCGGAGGAAGGCACGGACAGGGTCTCCGCGGGAGGGGGGCGAGGCGATGCGGAATCTACCATTCACGACGGCTCCGAGCCGCGCAGCCGTTTTCTCGACCCTCACACCGTGGTACGTTTGCCTCCGCGGTTTTCGAGGAATGCGCGCGACCCAACAGCTCAAGTACGCGATCTACGGGATCTTCGATCTGGCCTACCACGCCGGGGATCGACCGGTGCCCCTGCAGGAGATCGGGGAGCGCCAGGGAATTCCCCCGCGTTACCTGGAGCAAATCTTCCAGCGGTTGCGGCGGGCGGGACTGGTGAGGAGCAAGCGCGGGCCGGGCGGCGGGTACCTGCTCGCGCTTCCGCCCGAGGATCTGCGGCTCGCGGACATCGTCCGCGCGGTCCAGGGGTCGTGGCTCGTGGTGGCGTCGGGGGACGATTCGAAGGAGAGCCCCTCGTTCGTCTGGGATCTGCTGCGCGCGAGCGTGCGCCATGCGCTCGCGGAGCGGAGCATCGCCGACCTGTGCCGCGAGGCGGCGAAGCGCGGCGTGGCCCGGGCCGACGCCGAGCCTGCGATGTACGAGATCTGAGATGTCGGAACACGCCGGCAGAGCGTGGGACGTCGAGACGGCACCGCTCCTCGGGGCGGCACGGGCGGCGGCGTCCATCGACGAGGGGGCGGTCGAGGCGGATCTACCGCGCGAGGTGATGGCGGAGATCTTCGGGCATGCCCGCGAGGCGTATCCCTGCGAGTGCTGTGGTCTGTTGGTCGGTCCGCCACGGGGAACACCGACGCGTGTCGTTCGCTGCACGAACGTGCAGAGCCGCCGCCGGGCCGAGGGGCAGAGCGATCTCGACGAGCGGCACGCCTTCTGGATCGACGAGGGCGAGCTGGAGGACGCCGTACGGCAGGCCGAGGGTGCAGGCGAGACCCTGCTCGCCGTGTACCACTCCCACGTCGATGCGCCTGCCTATCTCTCGCAGATGGATCTGCAGGGCGCCCTCGGGCCGGATGGCCGTCCTGCTTGGCCCGGTGCAGCACAGATCGTGGTCTCGATCAGCGAGGATGGGATCGGTGAGGCCGCCGTCTTCGAGTGGGACGAGACCGCTCGCCTGTATCGAGGGCGGCGCGTGCGAAAGGGGTAAGGGTTGCGATGCGGGTCGGTGTCCTGAGGGAGACGAAGCAGGGGGAGCGGCGCGTCGTGCTCGCGCCGGGTGCGGTGCGCGCGCTCGCCGAAGGGGGCCATCGCGTATTCGTGGAATCGCACGCGGGCGAGGGCAGCGGTATCCCCGATGAGGACTACGCAGCGGCCGGCGCGAAGATCTGCGCCTGCGCGGGGGACGTGATCGAGACCGCCGAGATCGTGACGAAGGTGAAGGAGCCTTCCCCTAGCGAGGTCGAGGCCATGCGCGCCGGGCAGGTGTGGTTCGAATTCCTTCATCTCGCGCCGAATCCCGAGCTCACGCGACGGCTCCTCGAACGCGACGTCATCGGCATCTCCTTCGATACCGTGCAGGGCGAGGACGGCCGCATGCCGATCCTGGCGCCCATGAGCGAGGTTGCCGGCCGTCTCGCGGTGCAGATCGGCGCGCGCTTCCTGCAGGGCGATCAGGGCGGACGTGGCGTTCTCCTCGGCGGCCTTCCGGGGGTCGCGCGGGGGCGGGTGGTCGTGCTCGGTGCGGGCACCGTCGGCTCCGCGGCCGTGCGCATGGCCGTGGGGTTCGGTGCCGAGGTGTCGGTGATCGATGTCGATGCGGCCCGGATGGGGCGACTCTTCGATCTCTACCCCGGCGCCGTTTCCACGCTCTACTCCACTTCGGAGAACGTCGAGCGTTCGGTCGCGTCGGCGGATCTGGTCGTGGGTGCGGTGCTGGTGGTCGGCACGCGAACACCGGTCCTGGTGACCCGCGATCTGGTGCGGAGCATGGGGAGCGGCAGCGTGATCGTCGATGTCGCGATCGATCAGGGCGGTTGCGTGGAGACGATCCGCCCGACGAGCCACGCGGAGCCCACGTACGTGGTGGACGGGGTGATCCACTACGGTGTACCCAACATGCCCGGATGCGTGCCGCGCACGTCCACCCAGGCATTGTCGAACGCCGTGCTGCCGTTCCTTCTCGAGCTCTGCGACAAGGGAGTGGACGAGGCGTTGCGTTCGAATCGGGCGCTTGCCCGGGGCACGAACTGCTATCGTGGAGCGGTGACGCACGCGGCGATCGCCCGCGGCCAGGGACACCCGCTCGCAGACGCGCCGTGGAGCTAGCTCAGTCGGTGGCGACGCGCGGCGTGCGCGCCGTCTCGATCAAGGCGCGTGCCGTCTTCACCTCGCGCGGGTACACCGAATAGCCGATCTCGAGGGGCAGGCGGCGCGGCGTCTCCGGCGGGGATTCGCGGCGGATGGCTTCGTTCGCGCGCCGTGCGAGCGTCCCGATGAGCGACGTGATCTCGCCCTCGGGCTCGGGGACGAGGATCTCGAACGTGTCGGGGGCGGTGCGCGCGACGACGTCGAACTCGCGGACCGCCGCGCGGAGATCCTGCGCGATGGACACGACGAGCCGGTTGCCCTCGGTTTGCTCCTGCTCGGCCAGGATCGGGGCGAGTCCGTCCAGTCGCAGATGGATCAGCGCGACTTCCTCGCCGCGGCTGGCAGCGCGAGCGATCTCCTCGTCGATGCGCTGGGCGAGCTGAGCTGCATTGGGAAGTCCGGTGAGATCGTCGAATCGCTGGTGATGGCGTGCCCACTCCCGCTCCTGCACGCGTTCGATGGCGCGCTGGGCCTGCTCGACCAGGCGTGCCAGGAGGACCTCGTCCTGTCGCGTGAAGCGCTCGCCGCCGAGGAAGTCTCGGCTCACCTTGCCGAGTACGGATAGTGTTCCCGTCGTTCGGCCATCCCGTCGCAACGGAGCGGCGATGGCACTGTCGAGACTCGCTCCGTGCCGTCGATACACCGGATGGTGATCGAGATCGACCACGCGCAGCGGAGCGCCGTGCTGGATCGCTGCGATGGAAAGATCCTTCTCCAGATCGAAGAGCGCGCCCTGCGAGTCGACGTCCGCGGAGCCGAAGTACGATCGGATCTGGAATCGCCCGCTTGCCGGATCCTGGATGCGGAGCACGGCATGCTCGGATTCGAGGATCATCGCGGCCGCCGAAGTGATCGTGCGATGGAGATCTGGGGTGTCCGCTGCCTGCGCCATGCGGGCGACCACCTCGTTGATGGCGGCGGTCTTCGTGGCATCGCGCTCGATTCGCAGCGCGCGAAGTGCATCGGCGAGCTCGCGGCCGAGGGCATCCGCCGTGACGGAGATGCGCTCGCGTAGGGAATCCTCGGGGTCTCCCGTGCGCGTTCCCTCGAAGGAGATCACGCCCAGGAGCTCCTCTCCGGCCACCAGGGGAAGGATCGCGACGCACGCCGAGGCGCGGTCGACCCGGCTCGACATCACGACGGGCTTTCGCTCGCGTGTCACCCAACCGTGTATGCCTTCTCCGTCCGGAATGCGAAGGGGAGGCGACAAGGGATCGAGGGGGATGGAGGAACCACGCAGGTCGAGCTGTCCGAGCTCCGGATCCCGCAGGTACACGTGGCAGATGCCGCCCTCGAGCTCGGATGCGATGTAGCCGCACACGGTCGAGAGCCGCTTCGGGAGCGGGTCTGCCGACCCGAGGATCTCGCGAACGCGACCCTGGGCGCGAAGGCGCACGGAGTCGCGTTGGAGCGCATGATACTCCTCTGCGCGGGTGAGGATGCGCGCGTCGATGCGCGCGAGTCGCTCGACGAACTCGAGATCCTCCTGGTTGAAGGCGCCGCGGCGACGTCCATGGGCGAGGTTGAGGACGCCGAGGACCCGGTCTCCATGCACGAGCGGGGCAGAGATCGCGCTCTCCACGTCGCTTCGCTCGCGCGTGATCCGGTAGCGCTCGTGATCCGCCTTCCCGGTGATGAGCAGCGCGCGGCGATCCTCGAAGGCGCGCCCGGCGATCCCCTCGCCCGGTCGGATGCGGATCTTCGGAAGCAGCTCCTTCTCGATCCCGATCGCGACCTCGACGCAGAGCCGGCCGCGCTGGGGGTCCCAGAGCATGAGTGAGCCGCGATCCGCTCCAGTCGCACCGACCGCGATCTGAAGGATGCGGTTGAGCAGACCGCGGCGATCGATCGTGAGATTGTAGGACTCGAGGATCTCGCCCAGCGCCTGGAGCAGATCGGGTTTCCTCGCGGCGTCGACGGGGCCGAAGGCGAACAGCAGCTTGGCGATGAGCGGGGTCGTGACCTGGACGCCGAGATCCGGCGCTTCGATCAGCACGTCGCGAAGGCTCGAGGGCGTATCCGCATCGATGACCGCTACCAGATTGGGTGCTCGGAGCACGGCCTCGCGGTCGGTGGTGATGCGCGAGGCGTAGGCGTCGGCGATTCGCGGCTCCAGCTCTTCGAGCGCATCGCGAGCCGTCTGCGGCGCGTCGGTGAGGATGGCGCAGATCTCGACCTCGGGGTTGGCCTCGAGCAAGGGAATCAGGGACAGACCCTCGACCGAATGCCCCGCGATGGCCAGCCGCTTGCGCACGGCGGAAATCCTAGTCCGCTCCGATGCCGAGCCGCAGGCACAGCTCGACGTGCCGGCCGGTGGTCTCGTCGATCAGCTCGATTGGAATGCGCAGCTCGCCTCCGACACACTCGACATCCCCCGCGGGTGCGAGTCGGAATCCCTTCTCGGGGATGCAGATGGAGAGGCTGGGGGCCAGGGGTGTCGCGCGAGCGGCGGACTCGGCTCCCGCCTGCGATTCGTCGCGCGACGCGACGTCGGCGCAAGATCGGCTCGTGAGGGAGCCGAGGGTTTCGCCCGACTCCACGCGCCGGCGTTGATCCGACACGATCAGCTTCGAGAGCGTGGAGAGCGTCTGCAGCACGCCCGTATCCGCGATGGCCACCGCCTCGAACTGCATTGCGCTCGACAGGCCGAGCCGTCGGTGCAAGCGATCGAGTGCGTTCTCGTTGGCGCCGTCGCGATGATTGTACTGGACGACGATGCGGACATCGTCGAGCGTGCGCCCGTAGGACGCAAGATGCTCGCGAAGCTCGTCGAGCGCGGACACCGTGGCGTCGTGGCGCTCCGGGCGGAGGTCCGCGACCAGTGCGACGCCGTCGACGCCATCGAGCAGACGCCTGCGTTCGGCTGCATTCTCGGGTCCGACCGGGACGGAGTAGACGTGAATCGAGGTGCTGAATCCTCGAACGGCACCGAGCTGCACGGGTAGATGCTCGTAGGCCGCGCCGCCATCCGTGCGCATGACCACCAGGTCGCCGCGATGCTCGCGCTTGAGCTTGCGATGGATGCGCTCGAGGTTCGTGGTGGTACCGGCTCCCTCGGCGCCGAAGTACACGATCTTTGCGTGAATCTCGCGCGGCTCCGCGTCGGGTGCGGCCATCAGCTCTTTCCCTTCCGAATCAGGATGCGACGCGCCTGCTGGGAGACGGGGCCCGGTACGTCGCGGCTGCGCATGATCGTCTGGAGATCCCGATCGGTGAGGAAGTTGAGGAACTTAATTGCAGCCGTAGGAGGTGCCTTGGGGTTCGTGGCCAGCGCGAGCTTCACCGCATAGCTTCGCGTCCACTCGCGATTGTTGGCGATGATGCGAATCACTTCGTCGTGGAGATTCCTGGACTTCGCGAAGGCGGTGATCTCGCTCTCGGTGATCTTGGGGCTTCGTATGACGGCGGTGGCCACGAGGCGGTTTCGCTCGCGTACGAGCAACCCGCGCGCCTCCATGTTCCCGAAGCGTGCGAGCTTGATCTTGTCCATGACGCTCATGTCCTGGACGATGGCAGCCAGGCCGCGTCGGCGCTCCTGTGCCTCTTCGCTGTCGGGAGACCCCTCGAGTACATCCTTGTCGGGCTCCTCGACGAGCTCAGGGGGGAGATCGCTGGGATCCTCCAGTGCTTCCGTCGCGACGGGATCGAGTGCCGGCGCGTCGCTCGACGGAGGAATCCCCTCTTGCATCGCAGACTCGTCGGTCTCCTCGGCGGCGCTGCGCTCGAGCCCGAGGAAGTGCAGGATGCGATCGATCGTCGCTTGGCCGGTGACGGGATTCTCGCCGAGCGCATCGAGCAGAGAAGGGCAACGCAGCAGGCGAACCTGATTCTGTGCGACGATGTCGACGATCCGCGCGAAGGGACGCGTGGCGAGGAAGCAGTACGTCTCGTCCGATGTGGCGCCGTTGAGCGCGATCTTCTCGAGACGTGCCTCGTCGTCGCGGTAACGCTCGGCGAAGCTTGCGAGCAGGGCAGGGGGAATCGCGGCGGCGAGCGCAGCATCGACCACCGCGTCGGGCAGGCGTTCGAGGCTGGTGCTCGCCTTCTCTCGGACTTCGGCATCCGAGTCGAGGGTGAGCGCGAACAGCACGGTGGCGATCTGCGGCGGCGGGAGGGGAAGGGCGCCGGACGCCGCCATGCGCCGCGCTGCGGTCGGCGTGCTGGGATCCGCGAATCGTCTCGCAGGTCCGAGGCTGTCGAGAATCGACGTCTGCTCTGTGCTCACGCGCGCCACGTCTCCGCCATCGCGCGCCCGTTGCGCCGCGATCAGTGCTCTGCCTGGGCTTCCGTGCTCGACTCCGCGACGATCTTGTCTCGAACCGCCGCGGGAACCTCTTCGTAGCGAGCGAGGTCCATCGAGAACGAGCCCTGGCCGCCGGTCATGCTCGTGAGATCGGACGCATACGAGAGAACTTCAGCCATGGGCACGTGGGCCTGGACGATCTCGATGTGTCCGCGCGTTTCGATTCCGGAAACCTTTCCGCGGCGAGAGGTGAGATCTCCCATCACATCGCCCACGCAGCGGTCGGGAACGGCGATCTCGAGGTGCATGATCGGCTCGAGAAGGGTGGGTTTCGCCTGCGATACGGCCGCCTTGAGGCCCAGGCTCGCTGCCGTTTTGAACGCCATCTCGGAGCTATCCACCGGATGGTGCTTCCCATCCACGCAGCGCACGACGATGTCGGTGAGCTCGTGCCCCGTGAACGCCCCGCGCTTACACGTCTCGCGCACCCCCTTCTCGACCGCAGGGATGAACTGGCGCGGAATGGCACCGCCGACGATCTCGTCGACGAACGTGACGCCGGAGCCGCGCTCGCCGGGCTCCGCGGTGAGGTAGCACAGCGCGTACTGGCCCCGTCCTCCGGACTGCTTCTTGAGCTTGCCCTCGACGTGCTCGGCACGTCCGCGGATCGTCTCGAGGTAGGGAACCTTAGGCGGCTCGAGTCCGACCTCGAGGCCGTAGAGGCGCCGCAGCCGATCGAGCGACACCTCGATGTGGAGCTGCCCGAGGCCGCTCAACATGAACTGCCCGGTCCGCTCCTCGCGGGAGAGGGAGAGGCTCGGATCCTCGTCGACCAAGCGATGCAGCGCGTCGAACACCTTCTCCTCGTCGCCCTTGTTCGTCGCCTTCACCGCAAACGAGATCACGCCGCGCGGTGGCTCGGCGACGGCGATGCGAATGGAGTCCTTCTCCGCGCAGAGAGTGTCACCCGTTCGTGTATCCTTGAGCTTGGGAATCGCGGCGATCTCGCCCGGGCGGACCTCCTTGATCTCCTCCGTCCGGTCGCCGTGGATCCGCAGGATCTTGGTGATGCGCTCCCGCGTGCCCGTACGGGCGTTCGCGGCGACCATGTCCGTGTGCAGCGTTCCCGATACGACGCGGAAGATCGAGAGCAGTCCCGCGTATCGGTCGGAGACGGACTTGAAGACGAGCGCTGCGAGGGGACCATCGTCGCGAGCATCGAGCTCGATCGCTTGCTCGCCGCGATGGGCGAGCCGGTGCGGAGCCTCGGATGGGGCTGGGAAGTGGCGCTCCGCGGCTTCGAGCAGAGCAGCCCCCCCGCAGGCGCGTGTCGCCGATGCGCAGAGCAGGGGAAGCAGCGCGCCGTGCGCGAGCCCTTCGTGCAGCGTGGCGAGGAGCTCGTCCGTGCCGATGTCGCCTTGCTCGAGGTACTTCTCGAGAACCGTGTCGTCGATCTCGGCAATCGATTCGACCATGGCGAGGTGCGCGGCGTCGATGGCAGAACCGAGCTCTGCGGGGGGGGCGCCCACGGTGAATCGGCCCGAGCCGTCCCGGGGGAATCGGAACGCCCGGCCGGATAGGAGATCGACGTACCCCTCGAAGGAATCTCCGCGACCGAGCGGAAGATGCAAGCGTACGACGTGGACGCCGAACGCCTCCTCGAGCTGTTGCGCGACGGCGTCGAAGTCTGCGCGCTCGAGATCCATCTTGTTGGCAACCGCCGTGACGGTGAGGCCGCGATCGCGTGCCTGCTTCCACGCCTTCTCCGTGCCGACTCGTACACCGTCCTGTGCAGAGACGACGATGACGGCGTGATCGACGGCGTGGAGCGCACTCCACAGATCGCCCGCAAAGCTCGCATCCCCGGGAGCATCGATCATCGTGAGGTGGGTGTCTGCGTGATCGACGGTCGCGATGGAGGAAGAGATCGTGACGCGGCGCGCGCGCTCTTCGGGCAGCCAGTTCATGAAGGAGGTTCCGTCCTCGACGCTGCCCAGCCGCGGAATGGTCCCCGCGGCCAGGAGCAGGGAATCGGCGAGGGTCGTCTTGCCATCCCCGCCGTGTCCGATCAGCGCGAAGCTTCTGCTACGGGTGGGATTCGGGCTGCCCATGGGTCCCTCCTGATTCGGCTCCGGCGGACGGCCGGGCCGTCCGTGCGACTCAATCGCTCAAGGCGAACGCCCTCCCGATTGATGGTCGCGATTTCGCTCGTAGAGAAGTCGTAGGCCCTCCAGCGTGAGGAAGGGCTCGACGCGCGGGATCGTGCGGGTCTCCGTCGAGATGAGGTGGGCGAGGCCGCCGGTGGCGACGACCTGCGCGTTCTCTCCCAGCTCTCCGCGGATTCGCTCGACCACGGTGTCGATCATCCCCGCATAGCCGAAGAGCATCCCCGACTGCAAGGTGTGTACGGTGTTGCGCCCGATCACACTCGGCGGACGGACGATCTCGATGCTCGAGAGCTTCGATGCGCGGTCGACGAGCGCCTCGAGCGAGATCCGAACCCCAGGGAAGATCACGCCTCCCACGAACTCCCCGCGCTCCGACACGCAATCGAAGCTCGTCGCAGTCCCGAAGTCGATGGCGATACACGGTCCGCCGAGCAGCTCGTAGGCGGCGACTGCGTTCACGATGCGGTCTGCGCCGACCTCGCGCGGGTTGTCGGTGCGAATGGGCATCCCCGAGCGGATGCCCGGTCCGACCACGAGCGCATCGCAGCGCAGCAGCTTCGAGCAGGTCCGCTCGAAGATCGGCAGGAGCGGAGGTACCACGCAGGAGATGATGGCGTCCGTGACCTCGTGCGCCTTCACATGAGAGAGCTGGAACAGGGTCGAAAGGAGTGCGGTGCACTCATCGGATGTGGTGTACGGATTCGTGCTGATGCGCCAGTGGTGTGCCAGCTTCGTGCCGTCGAACAGCCCGAGGGCGACATGGGTGTTGCCGATGTCGATGGTGAGCAACACGCCCGTTCACTCCTCTCGCGGCTCTCTGCGCAGCACCGATACGTCTCCCGCCAGGATCCTCTCAACGCCGGAACGGGTGCGTAGGAGCAACGCTCCGGCATCATCGATCCCCTCGACGGTCCCTTCGATCTCGCGAGATATTCCGGGACCACCGATCCGAACCCGTGTTCGCGCCATTCTGAAGTATTTCCTCCAGCAGTCCAAGACCCGCTCGAATCCCCCTGCGCGCAGCGTGTCGATGCCTCGCTCGAGGAGGCAGAGGAGCTCCTCGGCGAAGGCGATGCGGTCGACGGGTGCACCCCGTGCGATGCGCAGACTGGTCGCGATGGAGCGGATCTCGGGTGGGAAGGCCGACTCCGGGGTGTTCACGTTCACGCCGACGCCCAGGACGGCGGTCACGCAGCGTTCGGAGCGGAGCTGCACCGGCAGGTTGATGCCGCTTGTCTTGCGGCCGGCGACGAGCACGTCGTTGGGCCACTTGATCTCGATGGGGGTACCCGCCTCGAGCAGTCCCTCCACCGCCGTTGCCACCGCCGCTGCGGCCGCGAACACGTACCGGTGCAGATGGCAGTGGGGCTCGTTCGGACGCAGGAGCAGGGAGAGGTAGAGTCCGCCGCCGGCGGGCGAGTGGAAGGTCCGGCCGAGACGACCCCGGCCAGCATCCTGACACTCCGCGAGCACGAGTGTTCCCTCGGGAGCGCCGCGCAAAGCGAGCCGTTCCGCCTCGAGGTTCGTCGAATCGATCCTCTCGTGTACGTGGATGCACCGGCCCACCCAGGCGGTGCGCGGAGTCAGCTCGCGGAGGGATCGTTCCATTCGAGGGCGATGTCGACCGCACGTGCGGAATGGGTGAGGGCGCCGACGGAGATCTCGTCCACTCCGGTGCGTGCGAGCGCGCCGATCGTGTCCAGGTGGACGCCGCCGCTGGCCTCGAGGCGCACGCGGCCTGCTGCCAAGGCCACGATCTCCCTCACGACCTCGGGTGGCTGGTTGTCGATGAGCAACGCATCCGCGCCCGACTCGATCGCGTCACGCGCCTGCTCCCTCGACTCGACCTCCACCCGGATCTTCAGCGCGGCGGATGCATGCGCGCGAGCGCGCTCGACCGCCTGCGCCACGCTTCCCGCCGCACGGATGTGGTTGTCCTTGATGAGGATGCCGTCGAACAGTCCCGAGCGGTGATTCACCGCACCTCCGCAGCGCACGGCGTACTTCTCGAGATGCCTCCAGCCGGGTGTCGTCTTGCGTGTGTCGAGCACCTGCGTCCGGGTTCCGGCAATGGCCTCGCAGTAGCGCCGCGCGAGAGTCGCGATTCCGCTGAGGCGCTGTAGGAAGTTCAGCGCCGTCCGCTCCGCCGCCAGGATGTCGCGAGCGCTTCCCCGGACGAATGCGAGGATCTCGCCCGTGTCGGCAGCTCGTCCATCGGGGATGCGCGGCTCGAAGACCACATCGCAGCGATAAAACACCTCCCGTGCCACCTCGAGGCCCGATACCGTGATGGGCTCACGCGTTTCGATGCGTGCGGAGCCGTGGAGATCGGCGGGAATCACGGCGAGCGAGGTGGCGTCCCCGGGGCCGAGATCCTCGTCGAGCGCGGCATCGACCAGCCATACCCACGTGGAGCGGGGTGGCATCGTGGGCATCGCATCGTCTCCCATCGGTGTCGCCCGTGTGGGCGGTCGCAGCGAGGGGCGAGTATAGCGATGCTAGTCGGGATCGGAGTCGGCCTTGAGCCGGGCGATCTCCTCCTGGATCAATCGCTCTGCCAGCTGCGGGACGACCTCCCACGCGATCTCCTCGACCTTCGACACGACCTGCCGCACGAGCTGCTCCGAGAGCGCACCGAACGCCTCCCAGGCCACCTTCTCGAGAGCCGCGTGCAGGGCCGCCGGGTCGATGTGGACGGGGGAGCTCGGAGCGGGCGTCTGCGTCGCCACGGGTGAGGGGGCTTGCTCGCGGACCTCATCGGTCGCGAATCCCGGCTTCCCGCTGCCAGAATCGATCACTGCCGCCGGCTTCGTGTCGTCTTCGATGGAGAGGAGATCCTGTGAGGGCACGGCTACCGGAGGGGTGGGTTCCTCGCGAGGCCAGTCCTCCATCGGGGCGATCGCATCCGGCTCGGCTTCCTCGGCCGTGAGATCGATTTCCTCCACATCGACGGCGAGTGCTGTGCCCATCGCGGCAGGCGTCTCGGCCGGGGCGATGTCGAATTGCGGCTCCGTGGCCGGGAGCGAGGTCACCGCCGCGTCGTGGCTCGCCACCAGCATCGCCTCCATCGCGGCCCAGGGGTCCTCTGTGGACGTTGGAGCGAGAGGAGGAGTGGCGTCGGCCTCGATCGTGTGGCGATCCTCCACCCCGGTGGGTGGCGGAGCGTCTGCCAGTGGTTCGAGCTCCTGGGACGGCTCTCCGAGAATTCCGGATGGATCCTCGATATAGGCCGTTCGATCGCCATCGGAGACCGGGCTCCCCCAGATCGACGCGCCATCGTCGAGGGATTCGATCTCTGCGTCCAGGTAGGCGGTGAGAGCCGAGGCAGGGTCGATTGCGCGCGTTGCGTCGGGAGATGCCGGCTCGGGATCCGCCCATCGGTTCGCGTCGCCGAAGATCGCCGTCTCTCCGCTTCCCGCCGTGCTGGGAGCGTCGAAATCGAGACCGTCGAAGGAGAACTCCTCCATCGCGAAGGGGCGCCGCGCGGGAGGGGCGTGCTCCTCGTCGGAATCGAGAAGGTCCGGGGCCTGGGGCCAGGGCAGGACATCGGCGTCGATGCCCGGAGAATCGGGTACGACCCGGGTCTGCGTGATCGGCTCCTCGAACTCGAAGAAGTCGGAGGACGGCAGCTCGTGGATCTCGGGGGACTCGATCCCGGATGCGGCGGGCTCCGCGGCTGCCGGTTGGGCCGGGGCGGTGGGAGGGCGGATGTTCGCAGCGCTGCTCTCGAGCAGTGCGTGAACCTGATCCACCAAGGCCTTGGCTTCGAATGGCTTGGAGATATAGGCACTCGCTCCGACTGCTTGCGCCCGCTGCTCGTCGAAGATCTCGAAGGTGCCCGTCAGCAGGAGCACGGGCACGTGCGCGAGATCGGGGTGCTTGCGGATCTCGCCGCAGAGCTCGTAGCCGTCGAGGCCCGGCATGCCGACGTCGGCGAGGATGAGGTCGGGCCGGATCTCGATCG
>CAZOTO010000006.1:24916-33185 GCA_964582775.1 uncultured Myxococcales bacterium | reverse complement strand
TCGAGGCCCGGCATGCCGACGTCGGCGAGGATGAGGTCGGGCCGGATCTCGATCGCGCGGCGCAGGGCCTCGTCTCCGTTGTCCACCGTGACGAGATCGAAATCCTCGCTGGCGAAAGTGATGCCAACGACCTTCTGAATCGTCACGCTGTCGTCGGCAAGGAGCAGGGTCTTCCCCATCTGACCAGAGCCTCCACGCAGCATGGTTTCGAAAGGGGCGAAGCTGCCGTGTCTATCGGTTCCCCTGCAAGGTCGGTTGAATCCAACGGCACCTACGTGTGGTCTGCAGGGTATCAAATCGGTACGACGCGGTGCGCGTTCCGTCCACGGCTCCGGATCAAGGCGGGTGCGAGCCTTCCCGATTTCCCCTGTGGCCAGCGCAGAAGCGGGTGCGGGAGCGAGCCGGGGATGCGACTCACAGCGGCGGCACGAAGCGACGTGGGACGCAAGCGCGACGTGAACGAGGACTTTCTCGCCATCTCCGCGGAGCGTGGAGTCTACGTCGTCGCCGACGGACTCGGGGGCCACGTCGCGGGCCGACGCGCTTCCGAGACCGGGGTCGCTACGTTTCTGGGAGCGTTGTCCGAGCCATCCGGCGGGAAGAAAGCGGAGCGGATCCGGAGCGCGATCCGCTGTGCGAACGCCGCGATTCGCGAGCAAAGCGAACGAGATCCATCCCTGCGCGGCATGGGCACGACCTTGGTGGCGTTATGGCTCGATGGCGAAGAGGCGACGATCGCTCACGTGGGGGACAGCCGCTTGTACCTCGTTCGCCGAGGCCGGCTTCATCCGCTCACACTGGACCACTCGCTCGTGGCGGAGCTGCAGGCGCGGCGTGAGCTGTCCGGAGTGCAGGCGCGATTCCATCCCCATCGACATGTGATCACGCGTGCGGTGGGAGTGGTGGATGCCGTGGAGCCCGACGTCGGATCCCTGCGCGTTCGTCCCGGCGACGTGTTCGTCCTGTGCTCGGATGGGATCAGCGGGCAGGTGAGCGAGGAGGACGTCCTTGCCGCCGTCGTCTCGTGTGGCATCGATCTGGGCCGGGCCGTCGATGGACTCATCGAGTCGGCCAACGCGGCGGGCGGTGAGGACAATGCGACGGTGATGCTCGTGCGCTGCGATGCGGAGGAGTCCGAGCCCCGGCGCTAGGATCCTCGCTTCTCGTCGTCCTGGGTGATCCGATCGACCATGTGCTCGGCGATCGAGCCCGAGTCGATCCTGTAGGCGCCGAGCTCGATGCGGCGCTTGAGTTCGGCGAGGCGCTCCTGGCGCGCCTGATCGTTAGCGCAATCACGAAGGTAGTCGGCGGAGTAGAGATCCTCGACCGTATCGATGTCGAGCCCGATCTCTTCGCCCCTACCCGTGTGCCGCGACCTTGTGCCCATTGCCGTCCTCGACTCCGTTCCGTGTCGCCTGCGTACCGTTCGTCGCAGCTGCTGTCCCTATCGGAGATCGAGGAACGCCCTTTAGCATCCGCGCACACACACGCCTCGGCAGCTCATCGCGAGAGACGGAAGCTCTGCCGGGTGTAGGGGGATGCCGTCAGGACTCCTCCTGGGTCAGCCCCTTCGCACGGATCTTCTCGATCAGAGTCGTCCTCTTCAGGTTGAGCAGCTGGGATGCGCGATTCTTGTTCCAGCCCGTAGCCTCGAGCGCCTGCCGGATCAGGCTTGTCTCGAATGCGCTCACGACGGCATCGAAGTCGACGCCCTCGGGTCCGACGCAGAGGTTCGGCTGTACGGGAGCGTGTCCGAGGATCTGCACGGGCAGCTCGTCCTCCTCGATCCAACCCGAGCGCCGCAGGATGACCAAGCGCTCGATCAGCCCCTCGAGCTCGCGCACGTTCCCCGGCCAATCGTACTCGGACAGGCGTTTCATTGCCGCGACGGAGACTCCCTTGATCTCGGGATAGTCCCGCTGGTGACGCCGCAGGAAGAAATCCACGAGCAGGGGAACGTCCTCGCGGCGCGCGCGAAGGGGAGGGACCTCGATGGGTACGACGCTCAGGCGGAAGTAGAGATCCTCGCGGAAGCGGCGCGCGCGGATCAGCTCGGGAAGGTTCTGGTTGGTGGCGGCGACGATGCGGACGTTCGCGCGTTGGGTTCGGGACGAACCGACCGGCTCGAACTCCTTCTCCTGTAGTACGCGCAGGAGCTTCGTCTGGAGCGTCGGGCTCATGTCGCCGATCTCGTCCAGGAACAGCGTGCCTCCTTCCGCGGCAGCGAAGCGGCCGACACGATCGCGGATCGCGCCGGTGAAGGCCCCGCGGACGTGGCCGAAGAGCTCGCTCTCCAGGAGCTCCTCCGGGATCGCGCCGCAGTTCACGGCCACGAACGGCTGGCTGGCGCGCGGACTGTTGTAGTGGAGTGCGCGCGCGATGAGCTCCTTGCCGGTTCCGCTCTCGCCGAGCACGAGCACGGTCGCGTCGGTGTCCGCGACCCGGTGCACGATCTCGAGCGTCTGGCGCAGTCGTTCACTGGTGCCCACGATGCTGCCCAAGCCGTACTTCGCCTCGAGCTGACGTTGGAGCTGCTGGTTCGATGTCTTGAGCCGCCGGTACTCGAGCGCCTTCTCGATGAGGGGACCGAAGCAGGCGATTCGCTCGTAGTTCTTGTCGAGGAACCAGAACGCACCCGCGTCGAGTGCCTCGATGGAGCGCTCGGGCGACCCGAATCCCGTGATCACGATGGAGACGATGTCCGGGTCGATCTTCTGGATGCGTTCGATGAACGCGATGCCATCGAAGCCGGGCATCTTCAGATCCGTGAGGACCAGATCGAATGGGCGCTGCTCCAGGTGTTCGAGGCCATCGTGGGGCGAGCTGGCAGCGACGACGGCGTAGCCCTCGCTCTCGAGAAAACGCGCGAGTGCTGCGCGAAACAACGCATCGTCATCGACGAGCAGGATGGATCCGCGACCCAACTCGATCCCCCCTATCAGCCGTCGCGCAGTGTACGCGACCGCACGCCGTGTCTCAACTGCTGGGTTCGATTCGTTTGCCAACGGCTCGCCAAAGCGGGCGTTGCGGAGCATCCTCGTCTCGGCTCAAGCCGCGAGGAGGGCTCTCCGATCACGGCCGCGATGGTGCGCACGCCGCGAGAGTCTGCTCTGCCTTCCGACCCGACTGCGAGCCGGATCCTGGTGGTGGATGACGAGCCTGGCCTCTCCCGTCTGCTGCTGCGCACGCTCGAGCGGATGGGGTATCGGGCACGGGATGCTCGCGATCCGGCGAGTCTCTACGCCGCGCTTCGCGATCAACCCGACGTTGTTCTCCTGGATCTGTGGCTCGGAGAGACGTCGGGTCTCGAGCTGATCGCCGAGATCCACGAGCGATCGCCCCACAGCGAGATCATCGTGATGACGGGCCATGCCTCGATCGAGTCGGTGGTGGCCTGCATGCGTGCGGGAGCGTCCGATTACCTGGTGAAGCCGATCGAGGACACGCGCCTGCTCGCGGACGCCCTCGCGCGCGCGTGCGAGCGGAGCCGCCGGAGCGGTCCGGCGGCCGAGGATGCCCTCGGAGGAATCGTCGCGGCATCGTCGCCCATGATTCGCGTCGTCCACACGATTCGCCATCTGTCCGCGAACGAATCGAACGTGTTGATCGAGGCGGAGAGCGGGACCGGCAAGGAGCTCATCGCGCGCGCGATCCACCACACGTCCTTGCGCGCGAGCGGCCCGTTCGTGCCGGTGGACTGCGGCGCCCTTCCGGAGAGCATCGCCGAGAGTGAGCTTTTCGGATACGAACGAGGTGCATTCACCGGTGCCGTGCGCTCGGTGCCGGGCCTGTTCCGCAGCGCCCATGGGGGCACCCTGTTCCTCGACGAGATCGGCGAGCTGTCGCCGGCGTTGCAGGCGAAGCTGCTGCGGGCCCTTCAGCAGCGCGAGGTGCGTCCCCTCGGGGCCTCCTCGGCGGTGGCGGTCGACGTGCGCATCATCGCCGCGACGAATCGCAGGCTTGCAGAGGAGGTGCGCGAAGGGCGGTTCCGTGCCGACCTGTTCTATCGGTTGCGCGTGGTCGAATTCGCGCTGCCTGCGCTGCGCGAGCGCCGCGAGGACATCCCCGTTCTGGCGCATCACTTCCTGTCGAAGGCGGATCGAAGCGGGCGGATCCGTGGGATCGAGCCCGAGGCGATCGAGGCTCTGGTCGCCCACGATTGGCCAGGAAACGTGCGCGAGCTCGAGAACGTGATCGAGGCGGGGGTGGCGCTCGCCCGGGGGGCGAGTCTCGGAGTGCGCGATCTGCGCCTGGGGTTGCCCTCGACGGCGGTGGCTCCGCTTCGCGTTGCGCCGCCCGCGGGAATCGAGCTGTCGATCGAGGCCTACGAGCGGGCCTGCCTGGAAGAGGCGCTACGGCGTGCGCAGGGCGATGTGCGACGCGCCGCGCAGCTGCTCGGCATCGGTCGCAGCACCTTCTACCGCAAGATGCTCCGCCACGACATCGTCCCCTCGCGCTGATCGCTCCCGATCGGGTCAGCGCCGAGGGCGGCCTGCCACGACGATCACGTCGGCCAGCGAGGGAAGGCGTCTGGCGATGCGATCGAGCCCACGCAGAAGTGCGTCGGATGCCGCAGGGCCGAGTCGCGCCAAGAGCCGTCCCCACGGACGCACTCCCCACAGGAGCGATACACCGATCCACTGCTCGATCTCGACGTGCTTCGACACCTGCGCGCGCAGCAGCTCCGGGTCGTAGCGCGTGAAGTGGTCGGACGGCACGTGGTAGGGCCGGCGGCCCGCCGGCGGTTTCGGTCCGGCCCGATCGATCCAACGCTGCACCCGGCAGCCGAGAGAGGCAAAGTTCGCGACGGCCAGCACGACCCGGCCGTCGTCGCGCGTGACGCGCGCCATCTCGGCGATGCAGCCGAGCGGCTCATCGAAGTGGTCGAGCGCCCCTTTGCAGAAGGACGCGTCGAAGCTCGCATCTCGAAAGGGAAGTGCATCGGCCCATGTGCGCACCCAGCGCACGGGTTGCGGCGGCGCGCCGTTTCGTTCGGCCTCCTCGGCCTCGAGGATCCGGCCGAGCTGCGTCATGCGCTTCGATGGCTCTGCGCATACCGTATGCGAACCCCCGCGAGCGATGCGGCGGCTGTCCTGCCCGAGGCCGCCCGCCTGATCGAGGATCCGCCGTCCGGGGCCGCCGCGTAGCGCAGCGATCGTCTCGTCCTCCATGCGCCGGAACAGGAACTCCGCATCGCGGGAGATCGCCGTGGGAATGACATCGCTCATGTCGCGATCGAGATCGACCACCCTCATCGCCGATGCTTCCGACGTCGCTCGGTGCTGGAGGCACGCACGTGCTCGTACACCCGAGCGGTACGCGCGGCGACCTCCGGCCAGGCGAAGGCTCGTTCGATGCGATCGCGCGCCGCAACGCAGGCTGCCTGCTCTGCTTCCCATCGCTTCCAGACGTCTGCGATCGCTCCCGCCAACGCGGATGGATCCGCTGCAGGGACGAGGGCTCCGACGCCTGCCGTCCGGATCACCTCTGCGAGCGCTCCGGCCGTCGTGCACACCACCGGGGTTCCTGCGGCGAGTGCCTCGACCGCAGGGAGGCCGAACCCCTCGAAGAGCGAGGGCAGGACGACGATCGTCGCTTCGCGGAAGGCCGCCTCGAGGTCGGTCCGAGGCAGCTTCCCCTCCCAGCGAATGCGATGGCCGATGCCAAGCTCGTTCACGCGGCGCTCGAGCCAGGTATCCGCCGGAAAGCGGTCGAGAACCCGCAGTACGAACGGCTCGGGGAGCCGTGCAAGCGCGTCGAGCAGGTGTTCGAGACCCTTGTTCGGATCGCTGCAGCGCCCGACGAAGAGCAGCTCCGGCTGCTCGGGCCGAGGACGCAGCGTGCCCGGCGTAGGCAGATCGACACCGTTGTGCACGTTGTGGATGCGATCGGGGCGCACGCCGAAGTCGCTCTCGATCTGCCGGCGGGAGGCCTCGCTCGAGGTCACGATGCCTGCGAGACGCCTCGCGACCCGTCCCTGGGACCGCACGGGATAGAAGGTGAGCGCCCCCTTGCGCTCACGGAAGGTACAGGCGCGAACGAGTGCGGAGCGCAGGTCCACCGTGAGTGGGTGATGGATCGTGGTGACGACGGGAATGCCGAGCGCCTGCACCCACAGCAGGCCGTACCCCAGGGACTGGATGTCGTGCACCAGGTCGTAGCGAACGCCGCGGCGGAGCCGATCGAGCAAGACGGTCGTCGCGCGCAGGCTGAATGCGAAGGGCTCGGGCAGGAAGCCGAAGCGCGTCACCAGGAACTCGTAGAAGTGGAGCGGCTCGAAGATCTGGAACGGATTCGTCTTCGGCAGGAAGGCGCCGCGCCGCTTCTCGAAGCGGGAGGCCCAGAAGTGATGGTTCTCGATCTCGACCACGTTTGCCCATGGCATGGGGTCGGGGTAGGGGGGGCCGACGAGCACATCGATCTCGTGTCCCTGCCGGGCGAGCTCCTGGGTGAGGGCGTGCAGGTACAGCCCCTGTCCGCCGCTCATCATGTTTCCGCGGTAACAGAAGAAGGCGAGCCTCACACGGACACTCCCTGGGCGATGCGCGTGCCGTAGAGCACGACGCTCTTCGGCCACACCCAGTCGAGGCGCTTCTCGACCCACGTCCACGTGCGGGACACGCTCGCGTGTAGGAGCAGGCGACGGAGGGCCCGCGTCGGAGCCGGTGTCTCGTCGTCCAAGGCGATCGCTGCGCGGGCGGCCCAGTACGGCGAGTGGAGCGAGTGGGCAAAGCTCACGTCGTGGACGCGCAGCCCTGCGCGGGCCATGGCGCGCGCGAGGTCCCGTGGGCGGAAGATGCGGATGTGCCCGCCGGGGCTCTCGAAGTAGCGCCGCGTGAGCCACAGGTAGAGGTGCTCCGTGGTGGCCGTGGGGATCGTGATTCCCATCGTTCCCCCGGGACGAAGCACCCGCGCCAACTCGCGCACCGCAGCCGCGTAGTCGTGCACGTGCTCCATCACCTCGGAGCAGATCACGCGATCGAAGGCGCCGTCGGCGAAGGGCAGATGGAAGACGTCGCCCTGGAGGACGCCGCCGTGCAGGCCGTTCGGGTCCTGCTCGCAGCGCTCGCGGATGCCCGCCCGCGCGATGGCCAGGCCATCGGGGTCGAGGTCGAGGCCGACCACGCTCGCGCCGCGGGAGAGCGCACCGAAGCAGTGGCGGCCGCCCCCGCACCCGGCATCCAGCAGTCGGTCACCCGCGCCGAGGCCCAGGCGATCAAGATCGACCGTGAGCACGGACGACCTCGGCCAGGACCTCTGCAGTGTTGCGTGCGGCATCGCGCCAATCGAAAACCCGCAGGACCCGCCGACGGGCGGCCTCTCCCATGCGGGCGATCTCGTGGTGTGGCAGCGAGCAGAGCTCGGTGATCGCAGCCGCGAGCGCTTCGGGATCGCGGAAGGGGACGACGCGCCCCGTTTCGCCGTTCGTACCGACCACCTCGGGAAGCGCGCCGCCGACCGTGGCGATCACCGGAAGACCGCAGGCCATGGCCTCCGAGGCAGGGAAGCCGAAGCCCTCGAAGAACGACGGCACGACGGCGACCCGTGCGGTGGAGTACTGTTCGACCAGCTCCTCGCGGGTGAGCATCCGGTCGACGATCACCACGCGATTCTCCAGGCGATGCTCGCGGATCTTCCGAGGGACGAGCCCGTCGGGGGGAATCCTGCCGTCCACGATTTTCAAGGTGATCGACTCGGGGGTGAGGGCGAGCGCGTCGAGTAGATAGGGAACCCCCTTCTTCCGGTCTTCCGTGCGGCCCACGAAGACGAGGTCGGTCTCCTTGGGGATCGGCGATGGCCGGAACGTCTCTGCGTCCGTTCCGTTGTAGACGACCGCGATCCGCTTGCGCGAGATCCCGAAGAACCGCTCGATCTCCACGGCGGAAGCATTCGATACCGTGAGGATCTTTGCGAGCCTCGGGGACACGAACTGCTGCATGAACATCGGGAAGTAGAGGGTCCGCTTCCACTTGCGTCCGAAGCGGGGATCGATCTCGAAGTCCGCCTGGCGATCGATGTGGAGCGGGTGGTGGATCATCGCTGCGACGGGAACGCCGAAGGCCTGGATCCCGAGCAGCCCCCAGCACAGCGACTGGTTGTCCAGCACGACGTCGAAGCGATGGCGGTTCTGCAGCTCCCCCCAGCGCAGCAGGAGGCGCACCCCGAAGGCGGTCATCTCCGGAAACACGCCGAAGCGGGTGAGGCCCAGCTCCCAGAGGTTTCCCGGGAGCAGGGCGCGGAGCGGTTCGTCTCGCGGCAGGGCCTGGGC
>CAZOTO010000006.1:5492-24906 GCA_964582775.1 uncultured Myxococcales bacterium | reverse complement strand
CTTCCCTGCCTCGGAGGCCATGGCCTGGGCCATCTCGCGCCCGAAGAAGTTCTCGTTCGGGATCACGTGCAGGGGGATCTCGGGGGGAAGGTCGGGCAGCGGTGGTCCTGCGATCACGTGGACCTCGTGGCCGAGCTCGTGCAGGCCACGGGCGATGTGTGCGGCGTACACCCCCTGGCCGCCGCAGTACATGTTGCCCCTGTACGTGAGCAGGGCGATGCGCATGCGGATCAGCTCGGAGAGCTCTCGCTCGATGGGCTCGGCGCCTGGGTCTCCGTCGCCGTCGCCCCTCCCGGACCCCCGCCGGCCGGCGCCAGCGGCTCTCCCTCGGCTTCGACGTGGACCGTGGCGATCGTCCATCCGATCCAGAACACGAGCCCGAGCACGAAGAGCACCAGTGCCGCGAGGGGCAATGCGAGCGCCCAGTAGCTCTCGACGGCGAGTCCATAGAGGAACAGCGCACCGCCGACGACGGAGGCCAAGCATACGAGCCCTCCCAGGACTCGCGATCGCTCATCGGCTGAGGTGTTCATCGCGCGCGCGACGTTACCGGGCGGATGCCGGCATTGTCAACGCGATGCGCGGTCAAGGCATGGGGAGTCGTCGCCGATGTGGCGGCCATGGAGACCCCCGAGAAGCCCGCACCGCGCCGTTCGTTGCAGCCGCCGTTGCGCGTGGAGAGCCTGCCCGCTCCGGAGCTGGGTCCGCGGTTCCTCGGCTATGCCGGGAACCTCTCCGAGACGGGGCTCTTCGTTCAGTGCTCGAATCCCAAGCCTCCGGGAACGAGGGTGGAGCTCCGTCTGCACGCCTCGCGCGGGTGCGATGCAGCGACGCTTTGCTGCGAAGCCGAGGTGCGCTGGTCTCGGGGCTACGGTGGGAAGCGGGCTCCGGCTCCCGGGATGGGTCTACGGTTCCTGAATCTGGACGAGCGGGTCCGCGAGCAGCTCCGGGCGATCGGCGCCGAGCCGACCCTCGAGACCTTCCGGCGCATCGACATCCGGCCGTAATCGACCCCGTCGGGCTACTCTGCGCCGTGTGCCGGCCGCGCAGCGGGGGTCCCCGGGGGCGCGGCCCGTCTTCGTCGAACGGGAGGGTGCAACGCTGCTGTGGATGGGTCTCATGTCCGGCACGTCGGCCGATGCGGTCGACGCGGCGCTCGTTCGGATTTCGGGGCCGCACGACGCCATCGATCTCGTCGCTTTCGCGAGCGAGCCGATTCCCGTCGAGCTTCGCGAGCGGATCCGCGACGCGAGCCGTGCGCCCATCGAGCTGCGCGAGCTGCTCCGACTCGATCGGATCCTAGGGGAACGCATGGGCGAGGCGGTGCTCGCCGTGCTGCGCCGCGCAGGGGTGGATCCTCGCCAGGTTGCCGGCATCGGCTCCCACGGTCAGACGATCGCGCACCATCCGGAACCCGATGTGCGCGGATCCCTGCAGATCGGTTCCGCTGCGGTGATCCACGAGATGACGGGAATTCCCGTGATCGCCGACTTCCGGGCCGCGGACCTGGCGGCCGGGGGGCAGGGCGCTCCGCTCACTCCGTTCCTGCACCGGGCCGTGTTCTCGCACGACCAGGAGACCCGCGCAGTGCTGAACATCGGGGGCTTCACGAACGTGACGTTTCTCCCCGTGGCGGGGGCCCAGCCGTTGATCGCATTCGATCCCGGACCGGGGAATGCGCTGCTCGACCGTGCAGCGCGCTGGGCCTCGGGCGGTGCGGAGAGCTTCGACGTCGATGGACGGCGCAGCCGGGGGGGCCGGGCCGACCTGCGGGTCCTCGAAGAACTCCTCTCCGATCCGTACTTCGCGATCGCTCCCCCGAAGAGCACCGGGCACGAGCACTTCGGGGCGGCGTTCTTCGAGCGGGCGAAGGAGGCGGTGCTCGCCAGCGGCGGGTCTCCCGACGACCTGCTTGCGACGCTCGCACGGCTCACGGTGGAGAGCGTCGCGCGGGCCGCTGCGAGCTTCTTTCCCCGGACGCCCGATCGATGGGTGGTCTACGGCGGTGGCGTACACAATCGAGCGTTGATGGAGGGGCTGGCACGGCGGCTCTCGCCGGCATTCGTCGAGCGCTCGGATGCGCACGGAATTCCGGCCGACGCGCTCGAGGCGATCGCGTTCGCGCTGCTCGGCCACGCCGCGAGCCTCGGTGAACCGGGAAACGTTCCATCGGCGACCGGTGCGCGTCGTGCGGCCGTTCTCGGCACACAGGTGCCCCCCGGGCACCGCTTCGAGCCCCGATGACGAGCGCGTCCGGCTGCCCTCCGCGATCGCGCTAGAGCTCGAGCCGAAGCCCGTCGTGTGCGGTGTCGAAGCGGACGCGGTCGAGGTTCGCAAGCACCTGGCTTCCCAGGTGCGTGAGGATCATCGAGCCGCAGCGGAATCGGTGTCGCTCGCGGTCGAGCCGGTCGTGAGCCAAGTGCCACTCGAACGCCTCTTCCATGAATACGCACTCCGAGATGAACAAGTCCGCATCGCCTACCTTGTCGGGAAGCTCCTCGTGCCAGCCGGTATCGCCGGAGAACACGATCGATCGGCCGGAGGCCGATACCCGCAGCATGTGCGGATGCGTGTTCGGCTGGTGATGTGCGGGCATCGTGCGGATCTCGAAGCCGTCGATGCGTAGGGGCGCCGCATCCGGGAACTCACGAAAATCCAGGGGGTGACACCGCTCGGTGTGGCTGTGGTACTCGAATGCCCGGGACATCGCGAGTACCCGGTCCTCGACCCCCTTCGGACCGAAGATGTGCAGTGGCCGGGTACGCCGGCTCTCCCACAGGTAGTCGAGCAGCAGGAAGGGCACCCCAGCGGTGTGATCGCCGTGGTAGTGGCTGAGTGCGATCGCATCGATGTCGAGGGGGTCGATACCGAGCGCTTTCAGGCCCACCATCGTAGAGGGTCCGCAGTCGAGCAGCAGGGATCGGACCGAGGAACTCGTCCCGGAGCGCAGCAGGATCGCGGTATTCCTGCGCCCTCCGCTGCCGAAGGCATCGCCCGTTCCGACGAATACGATCTCAAGCACGGCGCCAGACCTCCCCCGCGAAGGCGATGCCATCGATGAGCTCGGTGCCGGCCTCGAGATGGGATCCGGGCAGCAGCACCGACCCGCGGGTTCGCGCCCCCGCACCGACACGGGCTCCTGAACCAACGACGACCCACGGTCCGATCCGCGCCCCTGTCTCGACATCGGCTCCGGCACCGATCCAGGCCGGGCCCACGATCTCCCCGCGCATGCGCGCGCTCGGATCCGCGAGGATCTCCTGGTCGCGCGTCGCCTCGCGCAGCGCCCATAGGTTCACCCGGAGCAGCTCCGAAGGATCCCCCACGGGCCACCACTCGTCGTCGTGCGGGTGGAGCCACGTGTGGATTCGCTCCCCACGTTCGAGCGCGGGTACGTACACGTCGGGCATGAGCTCGAGGGGAACCCGCTCGGGCATCCAGTCGAAGATCCTCGGCTCCATCACCTGCACCCCGATGAACAGGGCATCGGCCTCCTCGCCGCCCGCATCCCAGAGCCGCGTGATCCGGCGGACGTCTCCCCCCGCATCGTACCCGATGGTTCCGAAGGCGCGCTTGCGCTCGTCGTCGCGCAAGGCGAGGGTGGCCGGCGCCGCGCCGGATCGGTGCGCAGCGAGCAGGGCCGCCAGGTCGATCGTGAGACGCATGTCGGCGTTGAGCACGAGGAAGGGCTCGTCGCCGTCGAGGCGCTCGCGTGCCAGGCGGATCCCGCCGGCGCTTCCCGAGAGCGTCGTCTCCACGGACAGGTCGACGGGGATCGGGGAGTCCCGCAGCGCCCGTTCCAGCGTCTCCGGGAGCGCGTGCGCGTTCACGACGACGCGTTCCACTCCCTGTGCGGCGAGGTCGCGCACCATGTGGAGCACGACGGGTTCGTCGAGGACGGGAAGAGCGGGCTTCGCGCACCTGCGGCTGAGCGGCTCCATGCGCGTGCCCAACCCAGCGGCGAGGATCATCGCTTTCAATGGGTGGGCTTTCGGCCGAGGCCGGATGCGAGCTCGGCGCGTAACACCTCGAGCTCCGGAGGAAGCGAGGCGAGTGCCCCGAGGATCGATGCGCGGGCGCGAGCGGCGAAGGTCTGCCACCGTGGCTCGCCGCTCTGTGTGCCCACCCGCACGTAGCGCCCCAGATCCTTGCACTTGCGCTGGACCACGAGGGTCGCGAGTGCGGCGGGATCGACGGCGGACCCGCGCGCCCGCTCGTAGGCGAGGAGCAACGAGCGGCGGAGCGAGGGATCGATCTCGAGGTACGAGTCGTGGAGCAGGGCGGCGAGATCGAGCTCGGGCGGTGCGAGCAGTGCATCCTGGTAGTCGAGGATCCGCAGCCGCCCGGCCGGATCGACCATCAGGTTCTGGCTCTGGTAGTCGCGCAAGCACAGGCAGCGGGGCAAACGCGCGACGCTGCGTGCGAGGTCATCGAGCGCGCGTCCGAGCGCGGCCCTGCCCGCGAGCGGGCCGTGTCGCTCGAAGGTCGCAAGCTCGAAGCGAACCCACTCCTCGTCGAAATGGCGCCGGAAGGGGCGGTCGTCGGAGGGCGGAGTCGCGTGGACGCGTGCGAGTAGCACGATTGCTTCGTGAAGGCGGCGTTCGCGTTCGTCGCGGGGAAGATCCGCCAAACGCGTGGATCCCAGATCCTCGAGCAGCAGCCAGCGTTCGCGCGATTCCACCGCGAGGATCGTGGGAACGGGCAGGCCATGGCGGGCGAGAAGCTGCGTGACGTCGACGAAGGGGATCTCGTGCACCTCGGCGCGCAGCGCAGGGGGAAGGATCTCGGGGTCCTCGGGGCACGCATGGGCGACGACGGCGGTGGCGCCGCTGGCGAACCGTGCGCGCCAGTAACGCCGCGCGCCTGCTCCCCCGGGCATCGGTTCGAGCGCCGCGAGCGGCTCACCGCGGCACGACGAGATCCACCGAAGCATGCGAGCTTCCGGATCGGAGCGGATCTGTGCGGAACCTCCCACGCGATGCAGGATCGCGAGGCAGATGGATTCCGCAACTCGACGGACGTTTTGGGCATCGGCTCGAGGAAGTCCGATGTGCTCGTTGCCTGCGATCGGGCTACGCTGCCCGACACGGATGCGATCGTTTCGCTCGTTCGTCGTATGGATCGTTCTCGTCGTGCTGGGGGGTGCGGCTGCACTCGCTGCGGCGCAGAGTCGCGATGCGCTGCGCTCGTTCCTGTCGAGTCCCTCGTTGCGGGGGGCGCGGGTTGGTCTGCTGGTCGCGGACCTGGAGACGGGAGAGCCGGTGGCGGGCCACGAGGTCGACCGCGCGCTCGTGCCGGCGTCGAACCAGAAGCTGCTCGTCGCCTCGGCGGCGCTCGCTCACTGGGGACCGACGCATCGCTTCGAGACGCCCGTCTATCGCGACGGTCGTCTCTCCGGCGACGGCGTGCTCGAGGGAGCGCTCTGGATCGAGGGTCGTGGCGACCCTGGGTTGGTCTCCGAAAGGATGTGGAAGCTCGCGGAGGAGATCCGCCTGCACGGGGTTCGCGAGGTGCGAGGTGCGTTGGGAATCGATGCGACGTACTTCGATGAGGTGGCGATGCACCCCGACTGGGGGCCCGCTTCGTCCCGCGCGTACCAGGCGCCGATCTCCGCGTTCGCGGCAAACTACTCGGCGTTCCGGGTGGATGTGAGCGGGAGCGCGAGCGCCGGGCGCCCGGTTCGCGTCGACGTGGCACCCGCCATCCCGTACCTGCGGACTCGTGCGGAGGCGAAGACGATCGCGCGCACGCACCAGCTCTTCCTCGACGTTCGCCGTCTTCCGGACGGCAGCGGTGAGTACGTCCGCGTGAGCGGTGCCTTCCCGCTGGGTCTGGCTCGGCAGACCTACTGGCGCTCTGTATCCATGCCGACTCGATACGCCGCGTCGGTGCTTCGCGCCCAGCTCGAGGCGCAGGGGGTGCGCGTGACCGGTGGGACGATCGTGGGTCCCCGCCCCCCCTCCGCGGTGGAGCTCCTCCGCTTCGAGGGTGGAAGCGTGAGCGAGCACGTCCGCCTGCTCAACAAGCACAGCAACAACTTCGTCGCGGAGCAGCTCACGAAGATGCTCGGTGCGGAGCGCTACGGCGCGCCCGGAACCTGGGAGAAGGGAGCTCGCGCCTTGGTGGATCACCTCGCGGAGCTCGGCCTCTCCGATCCATCCACGATCGTGCGCGACGGTTCGGGCCTCTCGGTGAGGAATCGGCTCTCGCCCAGGATCCTGATCGGGATCCTTCGTGCCGCGGGCCAGAGGTTCGATACGGGCGCGGAGTTCCTGGCCTCGCTCCCGCTCGCCGGTCTCGATGGCACCCTTTCGGATCGGATGGTGCAGTCCGAGGTCGTCGTTCGTGCGAAGACCGGCCACCTGCACCGGGTCGCTTCGCTGAGCGGTGTCGTGTCTGATGCGAGCGGACGCCGGCTCGCTTTCGCGGTTCTCGTGAACGGAGCGAATGGGGGAGCGCGTGCCGTGGATCGCGCGATCGATGACTTCGTATCGGGCCTGGGGAGGATCTCGGCTTCCGTCGCGGACTCCGCCGCGGTGGGCGGCTCGCACCCCGTGGGCGTGTCCAGCGCTACGGGCTCAGCGGAGCGTGAGATCGACGGCCTGCATCACCATCAGGTTGTTGGCGGAGGCCCAGGCCGGTAGGACGGTGAGGATGCCGAGCAGGAGGAGCCGTGCCGGATGGGAGATGCGTCCCGTCCAGATGAGGAACGCCACGGCGCCGGTCGTGATCGCCATCTCGAGTGCGAGTCCCTCGGTGAGGCCGATCGTGTCGAACAACCACCGGGCGACCGGATTCGCCTCGAAGACCTCGTAACCAGGCACCGCCTGGCGCAGGCAGAGAAAGGTCGTCGCATTGTCGGCGACGTTGAACAGCAGCACCAAGATGCCGAGCACGAATCGCATGGGGGTCGCGTCTCCGGTCGAGTGGGTCGGGCTCCGCGCCATCGCAAGAAGCATACCCCCGGCGCGATCCTCCCGGAGACAACTCGGAAATGCTCGGCTTTCCGGTGGCTTGCGCTCGTGATGGACTCGGCCTGCCGTACGGGGCGGCAGGTGCAGGCCCCGGGGAAGGGAAGAGCGCTTCCCTCCGGGGACACGGAATGGCCTCTTGGAGAGCGACGCCGCCCCTCTGGGATCCGCGGGACGAGGCCGCGGACCCTCCGCGCGGCCGGGCTTGGGCTGCGCCTACCCGGGCGACCACGATCATCGCAGCGCAGCGGAAGATCCACTGTACGGCGATGATCGGGCGCGAGTGGGGTTGGGTCCCTACGACCGCCGACGGGGAGCGCCCTTTCCGAGAAGGAGCCAGTCGATCGAGACGTTCTCCTTCAGGGCCAGCGTGATCAGGAAGTCCGCATGCGGTGTGGTGCCGTTCTCGTAACGGTTTACGTTCTGCTGGAACACGCCGAGCTCCTTCGCGAAGGAGCGCTGGGAGCGGGTTCCACGGATCTGGGCCAGGCGATTCGAGATCTGCTTCTTGCTCTTGCCCAGGGTCGTCTTGCTGACCTTGGACGTTTGTGCGGCCTTGGCCTTGGGAGCCTTCTCGGAAGCGGTGCGTGCTGCCATGATGCAGTTCCTCTCGTCGTATCGGAGTTGCCGGTGTCGTCAGGGGCTCGATGGGCCTTGCCGGGGCGCTGCGCTGCGTGAGCAGATCGTCTCTACCCGACACCACAGCTTGTCAGCTTCGAGCGCGGGCAAGCTAGCGAAGCCTGCGCAGCGTTCAAGCAGCGACGAGACGTCGCATCCGATGGCGGAGCGACACGAAGGTGTTGCGGGTGACACGGTCGCCTCATTCCAGTGTTCCACGTCGAACATGCGCGTATCCTGCTCGTCCTCGGGGCGTCGGTTGCACGGTCGCGCCGGCATGGCATGAAGGGATCTCGGAATGCGAATCGTTTCTGGAAATCTTGCCCGGCGCCGCCTGCACACCGTAGAGGGTAGGTCGACGCGTCCGACGACGGACCGCGCACGCGCCGGCCTGTTCGATTGGCTCGGCGCGCGCGTCGACGATGCTCGGGTGCTGGATCTCTTCTCGGGAACCGGGGCGCTCGGGATCGAAGCGCTCTCTCGCGGCGCGCGAGACGCCGTATTCGTCGAGAGCTCCCGCAATGCCTTGGCCGTGCTGCGCCGGAATCTGAGCGAGCTGGACATCGAGACGGAGAGTCGCGTGATCGGTTCGGACGTCCTGCGCGCGCTCG
This sequence comes from uncultured Myxococcales bacterium, assembly GCA_964582775.1. Lineage (GTDB taxonomy): Bacteria > Myxococcota_A > UBA9160 > SZUA-336 > SZUA-336 > CAZOTO01. The sequence continues at coordinate 16,706 of CAZOTO010000006.1, read as the reverse complement.
ACATCCTGGCGCGGGAGCGCCGCTGTTTCGACCTGGTGTTGGCGGACCCGCCGTTTGCGTCCGATTGGATCGAGAGGATCGTCCGTCGGCCGACGTTCGCTCGCGTCCTTGCATCGGACGCCCTCTTCGTGGCGGAGCGGTCGTCTCGTGCCGAGCCGCTCCCGGCCGAAGCCGGCCGAGCCGCCGGTGAGATCTGGATGACATGGCGCGCGACGAAAGTGTACGGTGAGGTTGCCTTCGACCAGTACACGATCACGGGAGAGCAGCAGGCATGAAACGGATTGGAATCTACCCCGCGAGCTTCGATCCGATCACGAACGGGCACCTCGATCTGATCGATCGCTCACTTGCCCTCGTCGACGAGCTCGTCGTCGCCGTTGGCTCGAACGTGTCGAAGAAGGGCGGGACCTTCTCGCTGGATGAGCGAATGGAGATGATCCGGGAGGTCCTCGCCGATCGGACGCGGGTCCGTGTCGAGCCGATCGATGGACTGCTCGTGGATTATTGTCGTGCGCACGGGGCGAGGATCGTGATCCGGGGTCTCAGGGCCCTGTCCGATTTCGAATACGAATTCGAGATGGCACTCATGAACAAGCACATGCATCCGGATCTCGAGACGGTGTTCCTCATGACGAGCGAGCGCTGGTTCTACGTGAGCTCCTCGCGTCTGCGAGAGCTCGCGAGCTTCGGAGCAGACGTGAGCGAGTTCGTGCCGGAACCTGTTGCGAAGCGGCTTCTCGCCGCTCTTGCGCCCAAGGCTCGGACCGAGAGGCAGTAGGGGCCCCACGCGCGGATCCGCGCGATTCGAGGAGACTCGTCGAGGGCCGAACCTGGTTTGACATCGACCCGATTCCGGGGCTACGTTCGCGAACGGGCGTCGTTTTCGACCGATAATTCGTGCAACGAGAGGTCTTGGATCACAGGCATTCCGAGGCGGACCCCAGCGCACTCGGGTCCGTAGCAGAGGAGGGGCTCGGGTGAGTCGCGTGCTACTCGGCCTCTCCGGGGGGATCGCCGCCTACAAGGCGTGCGAGTTGATCCGGTGCCTGCGCCAGAGGGGGCACGAAGTCCGCGTGATCGCGACGCGCAATGCCCTGGAGTTCGTATCCGAGCTGACGCTGCAGACGCTCTCCGGTGCGCCGGTGCGCAGTGAGCTGTTCTCCCTCTCGGACGAGTCGGAGATCTCACACATCGAGCTCGCCGATTGGGCCGATGTCGTCCTGATCGCCCCTGCGACGGCCGCCTCGATCGCGCGCCTGGCCCAAGGCCTCGCAGACGACCTCCTCTCGACCGTGTGCCTGGCGGCCCGCGCTCCGCTCGTGGTGGCGCCAGCGATGAACGTGAACATGTACCGGCATCCCGCTACGCAGGCGAATCTGGATCTGCTCGGCAAGCGAGGTGTGCGCATCGTTGGACCCGACAAGGGCGAGCTCGCCTGCGGCTGGGTCGGAGAGGGGCGTCTCGTCGCCCCCGAGCGGCTCCTCGCCGAGGTCGAACGGGTGACCAGCACTCTCGATCTGCGGGGCGAGGTGGTCGTCGTCACGGCGGGACCTACCGCGGAGCCGATCGATCCGGTGCGGATCCTGACGAATCGATCGTCGGGGCGCATGGGCTTCGCGATCGCGGAGGAGGCCGCGCGCCGGGGCGCCGAGGTCGTGTTGATTGCTGGGCCGGTGACACTGCCGACGCCATTGGGTGTCGACCGGGTGGACCTGGAGACGGCACTGCAGATGCGGCAGGCCGTTCGCGAGGCGCTGCCGCGAGCATCGATCCTGATCTTGGCCGCCGCCGTGGCCGACTATGCGGTGGCCGAGCCATCGGAGTCGAAGATCAAGCGCGAGCGTCGCGATCGCTTCGTGCTCGAGCTGGTCCAGAATCCGGATATCTCCGCAGAGGTATGCCGCGAAAAGGGGTCTCGAACCGTGGTCACCTTCGCGGCAGAGACCGACGACGTGATCGAGAACGCGAAGCGAAAGCTGCGCGGCAAGGGCTGTGATCTCGTCGTTGCCAACGATGTTTCGCGGGAGGACATCGGATTCGATGTCGACTACAACGAGGTCGTGATCCTCGGCCCCTCACCCGAGCATGCGGTGCATGTACCGCGGTCGCCCAAGCGGGACGTGGCTCGTGCGATCCTCGACCGCATCGTCGAGGTTCGGCGCCCATGAGAGCGTGGTTCGCAGCTGCCTTCGTGCTCGTGGCTGCTGTGGCCTCGTGGACGGGCCGCGCTTCCGAGGGGGCGTCGCGAGTGTTCGTCGCGAAGGTCTCGGGCGGGATCAATCCTGCGGTCTCGGACTACCTGGTTAAGGCGATTCGCACGAGTGAAGCGGAAGGCGCCGAGGCGTTGGTGATCGAGCTCGACACCCCGGGTGGGCTCCTCTCCTCGACGAAGGACATCGTTACGGCGATCCTCAACGCGGACGTAGCCGTGATCGTGTTCGTCTCGCCGCGCGGCGCGTGGGCCGCATCGGCGGGAACGTTCATCACCCTTGCGGGGCACGTGGCTGCGATGGCGCCGGGGACGAGCATCGGGGCCGCGCATCCCGTTCCCGCGACGGGAACGCCACCGCCGACGCCCGAGAGCGGTGAAGAGGGGAAGCCTGCCGCGCGTGACGTCTCGGGCGAGAAGATCGAGAACTTCACGGCAGCATTTGCGGAGTCGATTGCAGAAGCGCGCGATCGGAACGTGGAGTGGGCCATCCAGGCTGTGCGCAAGTCGGTGGCGATCAAGCAGTCCGAGGCTCTCGAGAAGCGGGTGATCGATCTCGTCGCGGATGATCTAGATCATCTGCTGGAGCGGGTCGACGGCCGTACGATCACCGTGGGGCGGCGTGAGGTCACGCTGCGTACACGGGGGGCGGAGACGCTCGTGATCGAGATGGACTTGGTCAACCGCGTCTTCGACGTGATCTCGAACCCGACGGTTGCGATGCTGCTCTTCATGGCGGGGCTCGCGGGGATCTACGCCGAGGTGAATGCCCCTGGCCTTGGCTTGCCCGGTCTGTTGGGCGTGATCTGTCTCGTCTTGGCGGGGCTCGCCTTCCAGGTGATCCCCTTCAACTGGATCGGTCTCATCCTGATCCTGTGTGGAGTCGGGCTTCTGGTCGCCGAATTGTTCGTTCCGAGCTTCGGTGTTTTGTTCGGTGCGGGGCTTGCGTGTCTGGGGGCGGGGGCATACCTGGTATTCCGGGTTCCGGAGCTGTCGGATCTCGCGATTCCGTTCTGGCCCGTGATCGCTCCCATGGTCGTCGTGCTCGGCGGATTCTTTGCGATCGTCGTCTTCGGAGTCTCTCGAAGCTACGTGAAGCCGCAAGTCGCGGGTGCGGAGGGCCTCGTCGGAGAGGTCGGGATTGCGGATGCCGATTTCGAGGTAGAGGGGCGGGTGGATGTGCGCGGCGAGCTGTGGAACGCTCGCACGAGCGCACCCGTCCGAAGAGGTTCGAAGGTTCGCGTCGTTGGAGTGGAGGATCTCGTCGTTCGAGTGAATCCGATCAGCGACGCCGAGAACAGGGAGGGATAGATGCCATTTCCGTTTTTCCTAGGTGGATTCATCGTCCTTTTCCTCATCTGGTCGTCGGTTCGGATCCTGAACGAGTACGAGCGAGGAGTGGTTTTCCGGTTGGGACGGTTCAGCTCGGTGAAACCGGCCGGACTGAACTTCATCATCCCTGTCGTGGATCAGATGCAACGCGTGAGTCTGCGTGAAGTCGTGATGGACGTACCTCCGCAGGACGTGATCACCCGCGACAACGTGTCGGTGAAGGTGAACGCGGTAGTGTACTTTCGCGTTCTCCACCCGGAGCAGGCGGTGATCAAGGTCGAGAACTTCCTGTACGGAACTTCGCAGCTGTCGCAGACCACGCTGCGGAGCATCTGCGGGCAAGCGCAGCTCGACGAGCTCTTGGCCGAGCGAGACGAGATCAATCGCCAGCTCCAGGTGCAGCTCGATCGGGGAACCGATTCGTGGGGTGTGAAGGTTCGCGCGGTGGAGATCAAGCACATCGATCTCCCGGTGGAGATGCAGCGCGCGATGGCGAAGCAAGCCGAAGCCGAGCGTGATCGCCGGGCCAAGATCATCCATGCGGAAGGGGAGTTCCAGGCGGCGAGCCAGCTCGCGGAGGCCTCGGAGATCATGTCGCGTTCGCCGTATACCCTGCAGCTCCGTTATCTGCAGACGCTCGCGGAGATCTCGACGGAGCAGAACTCGACGATCATCTTCCCCCTGCCCATCGATCTCATTCGTCCGCTGCTCGATCGACCGTTGGCGGCCGCAAGGAACCCGAGTGAGGCGCCCCGCCAGTCTTAGGCCGGTGCGAGGAGCATCATGACTGCAGCGCGATGGTTCGTGTGGCTACTCCTGCTCGTGTGTGCGCTCGGCGTGTACGGGTACTTCGGAGTGGTTCGGATTGCACCGGACGAGCAGGCCGTGGTGCTACGCCTGGGTCGCTACCACCGAACCCTCGAACCGGGGGTTCGCTTCCATGCTCCATTGCTCGAGCGAGTGGAGGCCAGACGCGTGACGGCGACCGAGGAGCTCGAGTTCGGCTTCCGGACGAAATCCGCGGGGCCGCCTCCCGTTTTCGAGAGCGTCCCTTCGGAGTATCGAATGATCACGGGGGACAAGAACCTCGTGAACCTCGAATTCGTTCTTCAGTACCGGATCAGCGATCTGCGCGACTATCTGTACTCGCTGGCGGAACCCCGAGAAGTCGTCGTCCGTGATGCTGCACAGGCGGCCATGCGCGCAGTCGTAGCGCGTTTCGAAGTCGATGGTGTGCTCACGGGCGACAAGAGCGCGATCGAGGAGCAGGCTCGCGTGGAGACGCAGGCCGCTCTCGACGGGTATCGTGCCGGAATCGAAGTGCTGCGACTGAAGCTGCAGGATGTGTCGCCTCCCGAGGAGGTCAAGGATGCCTTCGACGAAGTTGCAAGAGCCGAGCAGGATCGCGAGCGGGCCATTCTCGAGGCCCGGGGGTATGCCGATCGTGTCGTCCCCATCGCTCGAGGAGAGGCCGAGGAGATCATCAACCGGGCACGGGCCTATCGCCAATCCGCAATATTGGGAGCGAGAGGCGAAGCCGATCGCTTCCTGGCGGTGCTCGCCGAATATCGCAAGGCGAAGGATGTGACGCGGCAGCGTCTCTATCTCGAGACGATGGAGGAGATCCTTCCTCCGCTGGAGAAGATCATCCTCGAGAAGGGACAGGCGGATCGTGTGCTCCCGTACCTCCCGATGAGCCGAAGGGCGGTGCAGCCATGAATGGTAAGGGGATCGCAGTACTTCTCGTCGCGGCGGCGGTCGTATTCTCTTCGTTCTGTCTCGTGGTGATCGATGAGAGGGAACAGGCGTTTCGGACGCTTCTCGATCAGTCGGAGCCCGCGCTCTTGGGCGTATCGTTGAATACTCCGGTGATCGATCAGCCCGGGATCTACCTGCGGATTCCTGGTCTACACCAGCTGTACCGCTTCGATCGGAGGCTTCAGCGGTTCGACGCGGAGCCCCGGGAGCTCTACACGGCGGACAAGCTCAAGCTCGAGGTGGACTACTATGTGGTGTGGCGGGTAGAGGATCCCGAGGTGTTCTTCAAGAGCTTGCGAACCGTGGATCGCGCAGAGCGGCGTATCGATTCCATCACGTACGGAGAGCTGAGGGAGGAACTCGCGCGGCGTTCTTTCGAGGATCTCCTCTCGACTCGTCGCGAGGAGATTCTTCACGCCATTTTGGAACGCAGCGAAGAGTCGCTCTCACGGATGGGCATTGCGGTGCACGATGTGCGGATTCGTCGCACGGACTATCCGGAGGTTACGCTCGCGCAGATCTACGAGCGCATGCGGACGGAGCGACAGCGCTATGCGATGAAGTATCGGGCAGAAGGGGAGGAGCAGGCGCGCGCGATTCGCTCGAAGGCGGACGAGGAGAGTGCCGTGATCCGGGCCGAAGCGCAGCGAGTCAGTTCGACGATGTATGGCGAGGGTGATGCAGAATCTGCGCGTATCTTTGGCGAGGCGCACACTCAGGACCCCGAATTCTACGCGTTCGTGCGCAGACTCGACGCCTATCGGCGCGCGTTGAACGAGCAGACCACGCTGGTTCTCTCGTCCGAGTCGAGCTTTCTCGACGTTCTCTTTGGCGGCGCCGCTGCCAATGTTGACTTCGAATCGAAGGCACCAGCGAGAGCGGCCACTACTCCTTGATACCGTGAAAGCGCCAGAGGCCGACACTGATCGCTGCAAACGGAAGGGACCAGATCGTCAACGAAGGGGGCGCATATCCGCTGGCACCGATGATCTGCGATGCAGTTCCCAGCCCCCAGTAGGCCATTGCGCAGCCAATCGCGATCAGCATGGCTTTGGGCAGGGAGTCGTGGCGATCCGCGTCCGTGACGGCGAATGGGATGGCGAGCAGAACGAGAACGAGGACTGACAGGGGATGGGAGAGGCGGCGGTGCAACGCGGTCTCCATCCGAATCGCCTCTTTGGGCTCACTCTGGCTCTCTCGAATCGACTGTACCAGTCTGTGTAGGGTGAGCAGGTCCGGTGGACGGCTCGCGATCTCCATGTCGTGATCGCTCAATCCTAGATCGATGCGAATGGCGAGTGCTCTGCGTTGGTCGATGCCTCCGGCATGGTCGAACTTCAGGATACGTGCTTCGCGAAGCTCCCATTCTCCGCTCGGAAGGCTCTGTGCTTCGGTGGCTTCGATTCGCTCCGAGATCCCGTGTCTCTCGTCGATCCGAAACAGCGTGACGCCGAGCATCGTCTTCGTGGTCGGCCGATAGCTTTGTGCGGAGAAGATCGAATCGCCGTGAGCGTACCAGTACCGTCCCTGGCTCACCTGGATCCGAGCACTCGGGCCTCCCGTGGACTCGAGGGTTCGCTCGCGGAGCATCTCTCGCAGGGGGATCAGGACGCGATCCTCGAAGACGGCGAGGCCCCCGCCAAGGAGGACGCAAAGCGCGAGAATGGGCGTCAGTGCTCGTCGCAATCGGATTCCACCGCATCTCACGGCGATGATCTCTCGGTTTCTTGTCGCGAGCGTCAGGCTCCACACCGCGCCTACCATGCAGGCAATGGGAATCCCAATCGGCGCGACCTCGAGCGTGCGCGAAAGGATCTCGCGAAGTGCCAGTCCGGGGGCGCTCGCAAGGTGCTCGATGTGCAGGAGCGTCTCGACCGCGAACCACGTCACGCAGAGCGCCAAGAAGACGACGGTAGAAGCGCCGACGAATCCGGAGAGTAGGTGGCGAGATACGATCTTCACGTGGGCAAGAATACGGGGATGCGGCGGCGTTGCAACGAGCGGCGAGAATATCCATGTTCCCGAGAGCGGGTGCCTCGCGGTGGTCGGGCACCCTTGGTGATGGGTTCCCAGATTTCGCAGTGGACCAGGGTGCGGGCGGTTCTCCGGGCACGAGAGGGGCGCGGTCGCAGATCTCTGGCGTCACGAGTGGGTACGCATGCGAGTCTTCGAAGGCAGCGCCGATCTTGGCAAGGTGGGTAAGGGGTGTGTGCTCACCGTGGGCAACTTCGACGGCCTCCATCTGGGCCATCAGGCCCTCCTGCAGGCGGTGACGGCACTGGGCCGGGAGGCAGGGGAGAGGTCGGCTCTCTTCACATTCGATCCGCATCCGCGACAGGTGCTCTATCCGGATCGAACGCCTCCCCGCCTCATGACTCGGGAGCAGTTGGCGCTAGGGCTGGAACGGGCGGGCGTCGATATCCTGATTCGCGAACCGTTTACGGCGGAGTTCGCCTCGCTCGCACCCGAGGAGTTCCTCGGTGAAGTCATAGGCAGACGCATCCAGCCGACGGCGATCTTCGTGGGGCGGGACTTCCACTTCGGCAGGGGCCGGAGCGGCTCCGGGAATACGCTGGAGCGTCTGGGGCCAGAGCTGGGCTGTCGTGTCGAGATCATTCCGCAGGTATATGCGGGGGGGCGGGACGTCTCGAGCACCCGGATTCGCAGCGCCCTGATGAGCGGCGATGTCGAGGATGCGACTCTCTGCCTGAATCGGCCCTATTCGATCTGGGGTAGGGTCGTTCCTGGCGACCGAAGGGGCAGGGAGCTCGGCTTTCCTACGGCAAATCTCGAATCTGAGAACGAGCTGCTTCCCCGGCGTGGGGTGTATGCGACCCGTACCCGGCGCATCGAGGACGGGCGCCCTCTTGGCGGCGAGTGGTTCTCCGTGACCAACATTGGCTCGCGACCGACATTCGATGCAGATCGAATCGTTACCGAGACGCATCTGATGGATTTCGATGGTGACCTATACGGGGCTCGGCTCGAGATCGCATTCTGTGCGAGGATTCGGGACGAACGCCGATTCGAGAGCGTCAGTGATCTTCGAGTGCAGATCGAGCACGATGTCGAACGAGCGCGCCACGTCTTGAGCGGCTAGCTCGAGGCCCACGGATGCTCCCTCCCAACACTCCGCAACTAGGCGGCAAGATTCCGCTTAGCTTCGGATAAAGGTCGTTCGGAAACCCTCCGATGAGGGTCCGCGAATGCGGGTCATTCTGCGACCTCCGTGCAATCGATGGCCGGAGGGGATCGGAGCGGTGCGTTGAACGACCGGATCGGCGAGCTCCTCGTTCAGAAAAACCTCCTCTCCGAGGAGCAGCTCCGGCGTGCGCGGGATGAGGCGAAGGCCACCGGAACCCGGTTGGGCTACCAGATCACGAAGCTCGGCTACATCGATGAAACCGAGTTGGCCGAGGTGATCTCGAATCAGCACGGGGTTCCCACGATCTCCCTCTCGGATTTCGAGATCGATCCCGAGGTGATTGCACTCGTTCCGGAAGACGTGGCGATCAAACACACGATCATCCCGGTGAACCGAGCGGGATCTACCCTCATCATCGCAACTGCCGATCCCTCCAACATCTTCGCGATCGATGATGTGAAGTTTCTCACAGGCTACAACATCGAGGTTGTAGTCGCTGCGGAAGAGTCGATCCGTAAAGCCGTTGGCCGTTACTACGATTCCTCTGCATCCCTGGATGACGTCATCGGAGACTTCGACGATCACGATTTCGAGGTGATCGGAGAGGATGATGGCGTCGACGTCAGTGAGCTGCAAAAAGCAACCGAAGACGCTCCTGTCGTCAAGTTGGTCAATCTGATCCTTACCGACGCCGTCCGAAAAAATGCGTCGGACATCCACATCGAGCCTAACGAACAGGAGAACCGCGTTCGGTATCGAATCGACGGCATGCTCTACGAGGTGATGAAGCCGCCGAAGAAGCTCAAGAATCCGCTCACCTCCCGCGTCAAGATCATGGCCGACCTCGACATTGCCGAGCGACGGCTCCCCCAAGACGGCCGCATCAAGCTGAAGATGGGACGGAACAAGGAGATGGACTATCGCGTCTCCGTACTCCCGACACTCTTCGGCGAGAAGATCGTTCTCCGCCTCCTAGACAAGAGCAATCTTCAGCTCGACATGACGAAGCTTGGATTCGAGCCAGATCAGCTCGAAATATTCAAAGGAAGCATTCATCGTCCATACGGCATGGTTCTCGTCACCGGACCAACGGGCTCAGGGAAGACCACGACCCTGTACTCTGCTCTCTCGGAACTCAATCAAATCTGCCACAACATCTCGACGGCCGAGGATCCAGTCGAGTTCAACCTGATGGGAATCAATCAGGTGCAGATGCGGGAAGACATTGGATTGAACTTCGCCGCGGCCCTCAGATCCTTCCTGCGCCAGGATCCAGACATCATCATGGTCGGTGAAATTCGTGATTTCGAGACCGCGGAGATCGCCATCAAAGCTGCTCTCACCGGCCACATGGTCCTATCTACTCTTCACACGAATGACGCTCCTAGTACGATCAATCGACTGCTGAACATGGGAATAGAACCGTTTCTCGTCTCGAGCTCCGTCAACTGTGTGTTGGCGCAGCGCCTTGCGCGACGCGTCTGCACCCAGTGCAAGGCGCCAGACCCATCGGTCAGCAGGGATGAGCTCGAGCAGGCTGGCCTCACCACGGATGAAGCCCGCGCATGTCAACCCGTGAAGGGTACCGGATGCAGCAATTGCTCCGACACGGGATTCAGCGGGAGAATTGCGGTGTACGAAGTCATGGCGATGACCGATACGCTGCGCGAATTCGTATTGAACGGGGCAAGTGCGATGGAGATTAAACGAGAGGCCATTCGTGGCGGAATGAAGTCATTGCGGAGAAGTGCGCTCAACAAGCTCCTGGAAGGGGTTACGACGCTCGGAGAGGTATATCGAGTGTCCGCTGCCGACAACTAGACGAGGCGTAGATGGCAAACCTGCACCAGCTACTCAAGGCGATGATCGAAAAGGGCGCATCGGACCTGCATATCACCACAGGAACGCCACCCCAGCTCAGAGTCGACGGGAAACTGGTTCCGCTCAAGATGCCGGCTCTGACGCCCCAAGAAACGAAGCAAGCCTGCTATTCGATCCTGACGGACACGCAGAAGCACAAGTTCGAGGCGAACAGTGAGCTCGATCTGTCATTCGGGGTCAAGGGGCTTGCACGGTTCAGGGCGAACATATTCGTCCAGCGCGGGGCCGTTGCAGGAGCCTTTCGGACGATTCCGTACAAGATCCTAGGTTTCGATGAGCTCGGCCTTCCCTCCGTGGTCGAGCGGATCGCCAAGCGTCCCCGCGGGCTCATTCTGGTCACTGGTCCGACCGGAAGCGGAAAATCCACGACACTGGCGTCGATCATCGACAAGATCAACACAGAGGAAAGTCATCACATCGTAACCATCGAGGATCCGATCGAGTATCTACATCCACATAAATCGTGCCTCGTCAACCAGCGCGAGGTGGGAGCGGATACGCAGAGCTTCAAGAACGCTCTTCGTTACATTCTGCGCCAGGACCCAGATGTCGTCTTGATCGGAGAGATGCGAGATCTCGAGACGATCGAGGCCGCGTTGACAGTGTCCGAGACGGGGCATCTTTGCCTCGCCACCCTGCACACGAATTCCTGTGTACAAACGATCAATCGCGTAATCGATGTGTTCCCGTCGAACCAGCAGGCGCAGATCCGGATGCAGCTGTCGTTCGTGCTCGAGGGGGTCATTTCGCAGACGCTGCTTCCAAGGCAGGGCGGATCGGGTCGATGTCTAGCGGTCGAAGTCATGGTTCCGAATCCGGCAATTCGTAATCTGATTCGTGAGGATAAGGTCCATCAAATCTACTCGCAAATGCAGATTGGGCAGGACAA